>CAYGQD010000159.1:0-16323 GCA_964351855.1 uncultured Verrucomicrobiales bacterium | reverse complement strand
AGATCGTGCATTTGGGGTTGGAAAATCCCAAATTACTCGAGCTAACTGCATAGGTCAATTGTAATCACTGGAACTAAGTGCATACCCAGGTTCGAGTATTGTGCCAAATAATAACAATTTCATCATCCATGAGAGCTCTCTGTTTCCTTTTGTGGGGAGGGCTCTAAGTCCGAAATAAAGCGCAACACAATGGGCGATCGTGGCCCAAAAAACAGCAAACTCGAATGCTTGGACTCTTGGTGAAAAAGCCTCTCCGTGCGTATAAGCTAATCTCATACCGAAGGTGAAGAAACCGACTAGCGTCAACAATGACAGAGAAAGGATTGCCACCGCTTTGAGAAATGTATTCATCTTAGATAAAAGGATTGGACATTTTGTCTGTCCATTCGTCGATTAAATAATGCGGGCGCATTGCCGAATCAGTAGATAACCCGAGTTGTTCGTTGCTGAGAATCTCGCCGTTGCATTGGCTCGCCAACTTTTCCCCGACTTGGTGTAGGTAAGCACTCCCCATTTGTATAGCTTCATGATGACCTGCAGCAGCCATTTTCAACAGTCAATCTGTTCTATAATGTTTTGGTGGGGCTAACGCCCGGTTTCGCCCAGCAATACGAACCATTCTCAGGGAAGCTTTCGCCCACCGAGATCTGCAAAAGGATCTTCTGGAAGCGCCGATTCTTCGGGAAGAGAGACCGCTTCGATTTTGGGTTCCGGAAGCAATTGGAAAGCATCTCCATAAACTCTGAGAGACTCAATATAGCGATCTGCCAAACTTTGCATGGAAGCGCGGATTTGTTCGATCCGCTCAGCAACTTCGTCCGACGTAATTTCGAAACGGTCTGGGTTCGTTTCTAATTTTTCCAACGTGCTTGCTAACATCGAGATCGTTCCGACTTCGATTGGCCACCGCAACCCACTATCTGAACTGGTCTTGGCTAATTCAATGACTCTCTCCACCCTCTTCCAACCTTCCAAAAGCTCTAAGGAATCCGCGACCACATAATATTTGGGTTCGGCCCAGCAGACCACCGCAAGAGCATCCACCAGATCGATACTCACTTCGCTTCCATACATAACCAAATAGGTAGAATCCCACTCACTTGTCACGAGAATCATGAACGAACCCGCCCCCCCTGTTTCAATTCCAACGTCTTCGAGCACAAGAGGCTTTAGATCTCGAGACCTGGGAACTTTTAGATATTCCAAAAACGACCCGGCATCTCTCCGAAAACCGTTTTCGAAAACGGGAACCCCCATTTTCCGATACTGCTCTTCAAGAAAAGGAGTTACTTCTCTGACTGAAAATTTGTAGCGTTCGGCATCCGTGCCCGAAGGGAAGATTGCAACCTCATTTCCCCAGATTAAAAACTCAAGCCTTCGAAGTAGAGTGACGTAACGAAGGGCCTCAATCGCAGGAACATCATTCAGCTTCAAATCAATTCCACGATCGCCCCCCTCCCATTTGGACCTACGATCCTCTGGTAAATCATCTGAAGTATAGCGTTTGATTACTATCTTGATGCCAGATGACTTCTCAACTTCGTCCACGAGAAAGGCCAAGGCTTCGTCAACGGGCTTGTTCGTGAAGTTAATCTCAGGGACAATGGTGTTTCGGAGTAACTCCCCAAGGTCAATTTCATCTTCCTTAGAGGATTCGCCTTCTGCTTTCAAAAGGTTCAAGGCGAAGAACGATATAGCGATTGCCAAAATCAACAGTCTCATGACCCTACCCTAGCGCAACGAAGTTCCCGCTGCACAGCCAATTCTATCGATTCATCATAGCTGGTCACCGTTGCGACCATGCCACGCACTTCATAGCTGGTGCCGATCCGTTTAACGGCTTGGTGAGGTGGCGTCGCTGAAGGCCACGACCCGATCCTGAGTCTGGCGACCGAGTCGAAGCAGCTCTCTCCTGATTGGTTACTTCCCGAAGAGCTTCTTCAGAAGTCGTCCGAACAGGCCACCTTTGCTTGGTGAGGCCTTCGATTTCGCGGGATGGCGGATCTCTTGCTTCCAACCATATTGTTTCAGGAGACGATCTGCCCGATCCACATAGGTGCGTCCTCCTTCCGGATCGACCATCTTGATGAAGTTCGCATAGCCACGAACCGCCGCCAGCAATCGGACGCTGCTTCCACGCCACGTCTTGCCTTCCGGACCATCTTTCTCCAGTTGAAAGAGGAGGGCTCGAAACCGGCGAAAATCGCGTCTCGGAACGCTCGGTTTTTCGTTCACCGTCAGGCCGGTCACCTCTTGTCTGGCCCCGCGTCGCATGATCCGTAGCTTGTCCGGATGAAAGGTAAATCCCTCTGCCGCGATGATGCTTCGCGCTCGCCAGATGAGTTTTTTGACCCGCTGCGCGCTCTCTCCGCTGGCGGAAAACGTGAGGTCATCGGCATAACGCGTGTAGCGAAACCCAAGGCTCTTCGCCACGCCTCGGAGGCGCTTGTCTAGCCGATAGCAAAGCACATTGGTGATCGCGGGGCTGGTCGGCGCACCTTGCGGCAAATGACGTTCACCGGTGGCGACAAAATAGGTTTCGCCGTCGATCTCCAGCTCATCGCGATCCGGTTCCGTGCAGAGCAAGCCAAGGGTCGTGGCGATTTGTTCGGAATACCCAAGGGAGCGGAACACACCTTTTACCCGAGGATACGCGATGCTGGGGAAAAAGTCCCGCAGGTCCATATTAATGACCACATCCTGCTTCGTGTGCTGCTCCGCATTCGTCAAAATGGAGCGTTTCTGAACAAACCCGTGAGCGGCATCGTGAACCGGGACGCGTAAGAGCAGTTGATCAAGAACCCAATACTGAGCCGCCTTCAACCTCGGCATCGGAGCGGAAATGAGACGTTCGCCGCCCGATTTCTTGGCCATCAAAAAACGACGATAGTGTGTCGATTTGGCAACTTTACGATGAAAGGCCAGGAAGCGCAGTTGGCCCAGGGAAACTCCCATCGACTTCGCTAAATCCGCGACGCCCTCGAACTCGGGAAGGCCGAATCGGCTCAGCCTCGCGGAATCATTCTCCTTCTTCCCCAACCCACCGGAAACCCCATCACCGAGGTAAATGAGATCGTTCGTTTTCGTTTCTTCCCACTGCTTGGCCCGTTCCTGTCGCTTCTCTTCATTCCGCGCCTTGGTCTGCTTCTGCCGTTCCTTCGACTCCTGCATGCGCTTTTTCCGCATGTCATGAAGGAGCTTTTCTTTGTTGGCCCAGCGCTGCTGTTTCTTAGTGAGCGCATCCAGTTCCCGGGTTAACTCACCGCGCTTACGAATCCATTCCTCGGACATCGCAGGCTGCCCGTCACCGGATTCCCAGAATCCTAAGCGAATCATCTCCTTGAGAATGACCTCGTCCTTCGAGGATTCTTTGATCCGGTCGTAGAGTTCCTGGCGCGGGTTTGACATGATGTAAAATAGGGAAGCAGCAGAGCGATGTTGGAAGTCTTCGTTCCTATCTCAGGACTGGAGCGATCAACTCCAGCGGCCTTCGACCATGGTGGCATTTCGAACCATCGGTTCGGCATCGGAAATGCCACCATGGTCGAAAAGGCCGCACCGTCGAGATCGGGCCAGTGATGCGTTGCGTGTCTGTTTGCAGGGACGGCGATCCGCCGCCCGGGGGCAAGGTTCTTCTCACGCTCTGCTGCTTTCTGCGGGGATGGCGGCGGAAGAATGACCGAGAGGTCTTCGTTCCTATCTCAGGACTGGAGCGATCAACTCCAGCGGCCCCGACACCCGTGCGCATTTCGAACCACCGGTTCCGCACAGGAAATGCGCACGGGTGTCGAAGGGCCGCACCGTCGAGATTGGGCCAGTGATGCGTAGCATGTCTTTCAGCATGGACGGCGATCCGCCGCCCGAAGGCAAGGTTCCTCTGAATGTCATACTCCGCCGCCATCATCAAAAAATGGGTAAGTCGTTAGGATTGATTTTCGAGTTGTGGGTTCGCGGCCATCCGCAGGGTGAGGATGTGTTCGCAAGGGCCTTTGAACAATTGGTTATGGGTGAAATAATTGCAGGTGCACTTCGCTCGGATCAGACGTTGATCGGAGTCGATAAACGCTTCGCAGTGATGGGTCTTCCCACCGTGTTTGATTTTTCCACTGAGCCTGGTGATATCGTCCGGCTCGCGACTGAGACGGACGTTGGGCGAGCCTTCTGCTAAAATCTGATGGGCGAGGTCTTCGCGTTCGTTGGCAAACCGAAGCTTCTCCAGAGGCAAGGGCTCGCGGCTCAATTCTCGCACCCGATAGACGCCGCGATTCAGATCATAAATCGCCCGCCCGGCTTGCGTCCAGGCAGAAAGCGCTCCTTCCACTTGATCTCGACCGAGCGCCAGCCGTTCGCTCAAACTCGCGGCACTCTCGACCCAGTTCTCTTTGAGCGCCTCGAACACGCGGAGTTTGGTCGTATCATCAACCTGGGCGCGGGGGGCCATGAGATCGAAATTCCCAGCCCGAGACCAATCATTCGCGGTCCAACCGGAGAGTCCCAGGGTAAAGTTCATATCACCGCAATCGGCCAGATAGAAGGAAGGCATTCCGGTCCCTAACAAGGTCACCCGAAACCGTTTCGCGACGGAGAGTAATCGCTCCAGAATCAGCAGTCGCCGCCGTCCCCAGACTCGGATCTCCGCTTCCTCCGCACCGTGATAAATGGAGCGAGGACAGTTCACCTCCAAATTCCAGGGCTCGAAGATCACCCGAACGGGCTCCCCCGGCTTCAGCAAGTACCGCATCGAGCGCGGCCCGGTCTTTTCTTTCATCCGCCGCAGGATGAAACAGAAATTATGGAGATCCATCGGATGAAGATCGAAGGTGTAGCCCGGAAACGTCATCGCCGAACTCACCTGAAGAAATCCGCGCACCCAGCTGTCCGGCAAATCGATCTTGACCTCTTTATATTGCTCTTCGTTCGCCGTCTCGACTTCGAATCCGCTGGGATCGACCGTGAACTGGGTTTCTTTGTAATCGCGGATCTTCTGGAATTCGCCGTAGAGAGCATCGGAATAGTCGATATTGGTGGTGCCACACGCGAAGTCGTTGACCTTCTCGAAGACTTCATAGTTGCAACCCAGTCTTCCATAGGTGGATTCATCGATGCTGAAGCACTCGAAAAACAATTCGTCCGGATGAACCGTAATCACGGGATCGAGAACGAACCACCAATCGCGATTCTGTTTGTAGAGATGCTGGAAGTAACGGCGCTGCGCCGCATAGAACGGCTTCATGATGCTGCTTCGCTCCTGATTCATCCCATTCAGCTCTCCGCGAACCTGACGAACCCGAGCCGCGACTTCTTCCACTTCCGAGAGCGCTTCCCCTAACCAAGCCTCTTCTTGTTCGCTCACCCAGCGCTTGTAATCGCTCTTATCTTTCGGCTGAAATCGCAGATCGGAGATCACCACATCGTGCAACGCGGAAATGGCCTCACGAAACGCCACGTTCTTCCTCAGCTTCCCCGTAAAATACGTCGGTTGCCGAAAGGTGTCTGGCGCAAACGTCATTCCGGTGGAGCTGGAATTGCTCGTGACCTGGGAACTGCCGCTGTAACGATATTGAAAGAGCATGGCGGAGGTTAGTCGATCGAGGCAACGGCTAGTGGTTTGCGTTGAAACGGCACCTCAACGGATGGCCAACGCTTCGAGATCGCGAGCAAGGATTGGAGAATCGAGGCCTTGTCTTGAATCGCGATGGTCGCGGACTGTCGGGTGAGAATTTTGCTAATCAATTCGGCCGCGCGTTCGGATTTCAGGGCTTCGGTTTCTAAAAACCGCAAGACCCGCGCTTTGGCGACTCGGCTGCGATTAACCTGGGATAAAACGGCCAGAAGATACCACTCCAAACTTTCAAGCTTCTCGACATCATCGCTCGCAAACCGCTCCAGATAATTACTGGCGAACATTTGCAGGTTTGGCGACGGATGTTGGCTGAGCTTCAGAAGATACTTCGGCCCATCCTCGGTCCGGAAATATCGGGTGATCAAGTCACGACCGTAGTCCTGAACATCCGGGCGAATACTATCGCATAAACTCACCAGGATACCAGGATCCCAGTCCTCTTCCGAAAACGTGTCGCGAAAGTAGTCGAAGGCAAAATGGCGCGTGTCTTCCCAATCCGAATCGAGAATCCGGACAGCGTCTTCTCGGTTCCGCCGAATTCGGTCGGGATTCGCTCGAAAATAGTTCCAGATGAACTCCCGAACCTCTTGCGTTTCGGCACTGGCTAAAGACGCCAACCGGCTCATGCGAACGTCCTTGAGGTTCACCAATTTCTTGAGCATGAGCAGGCCTAACAATTGCCCACAACGATACCGCGACTCCAGCATTCTGAAGGTAGAATCAAGCGGAATGGCGTCGAGATGCTGAACCAACGGGCCTTCGAGCAAGGCATAAACGTCTTCATGCATTCCTTCCGGATCTTCTTTTCGCAGCAAGATCGGGTAAAACCGCAACACCACTTCGCGACCGAAACTCGCATCCTGTTTCGCTAGCCGCTCGACAATGGGTCGAGCCGCTTCACGAACTTCCATCTGCTCTGACAAACAGAAGCTGGTGAGCATGTCAGAGCGTGCCAACAGCGCAGCGTCGGAGAGTTTCCCAAAGACCTGCATCCCGATCACACGAACCGATTCCGCATCCGCCGCCAGCAAGGCGTGGAAGACATCGTCGGGAACGTCATCGCTATTCCCCGGCTTCTGGAGAACGATCTGACCACCTAACTCTTGCACCTCTGCGAGCGGATGGCGGAGGAGATCGCGAACCACTTCATAGCTGATTTCGCCCAATTTCTGCGGAGCAATCTCCAAGAGGGTCGCCGAAGTTTGCCGCGCAATCGATCCGGACGACTCATCCGCAGACAGGCTGAGGAGTTCGGCAATCACCTTTGGTAGCAAGGCGCTGAGAAACTCGTCGGAAAGTCGAACCGATCCTAAAATATCGCGAACTCCAAGATGGGTATCCGCGAACGGAATCAGCAACAACCGCGTCGCGAAATCGACATTCTGGACGACGACGGTGGAGTTGGTTCGCAGCCAGCCTAACCCGACCAAACGCCCTTCTTCCAAACCACACCCGGCCATCGCTTCGATCAGCTCCAGGTCCGGTTGAGAGGGATCATAGATTTCACGAGCAAGCTCCACGCCGAGGCCCTGCGTCCCTTCGAACCGTTGGCCTAACAAGGCCAGCACGAATTCCGTTTCGACGTGTTCCCGGAAACTGGGATTGGCTCGCCAGACTTTGCCAGCGAACTCGTGAACCCGGCGGGATCGACTGTTCCGCAACAGATGCATGAGAGCGTCTGGTGCTTGATCCCAAAGCTCAGGGTAGGCTTCTTCGCGCGTTTCCGGTGCCGGTTGGCCTGGCTGAAACGATCCTAAACAATACCAATGCGAAGCACCACGCTTATAGCCATAGCGGTTGCTATTCGTATAGAGTAAAAAATTGAAACCCAGATAGCTGGAACAGTCGTCGTAATGAGTTTCGATCGCTTGATAACCTCCGCCACTGACCCAGCGATAGGTTCGATCGACCCAAGGCTCTCGCTGATCCTTCTCATCGTCATACGCCATCAGAACACCGGTGGCCAAGGTGATATAGGTCGCGGCATCGCGAATCTCTCCGGCGCGTTTCAGCGTGCGGATGTTGCGGATCCGCAAATAGCGACGCGTCCGGTCTGAGTAAGCATACTTGGTCTCCGGTTTCTTCTGTTCCTCGGCGAGCTTGATCGATTTCCGCGTTTGAGGATCCCAGGCAACGCCCCAACCATAGCGATAGTTCTCTGGCGTTCGCTCAAATCGATCGATGAGCAGGCCATAGAGTTCGGCATCGAGCCGCAGCTCCGCCGCCTTGAACAGATGCCGCAAGGCTTGAAAATAGGGAACGGTGAGGGGCAGGTTTTCGACCGCATCATAGACAGCTTCCCGAGCCGATGGGCTGCCTGCGGCTACTTGATAAAGGGTAAACAGGGAGGAAGGGGAAACGTCTTTGCTTTGGAGGCTTTCGGCGATGATTTGTTTCAGCGCCTCGGCATCCTCCAAAACGTCCAACCAGGGCTTCGGCAACTGACCTTGGATTTCCGTGAGGAGCGCGTCGCGTTCTCCGCCCTCCAAACAGAGCAACAACGCTTCCGTCGCAATTCGAATCACTTTCGGCGGTCCGTGTTGGCGCAACTGACGCAACGTGGGGACAGCTTCCTCCGACGCGCAACGTCCGAGAGCCCAGGCAAGCGAGTAGTCCGTCATTTCATCTTGACCGCTCAACTGGATCAAGAGCGGAACGGAATCCCGGAGGCCCAATTCGCCAGCGCGCCAGACCAAGCGCGACAACTTCCAATTGGGCGGCGGTGAGCCCGCGACGGCTTGCCGGAGATGTTCGCGAACTTTCTGCCGCTGGAAATCGCCGCCTCCACCCGGAGGAACGACCTTCGCCGACTCGACTGATTTTTCGGGTGCGGCTCCTTCCTGATACCCCTTGCGCTTCTTTTCCTCGACCAATCGCTCGAACTTAGCTCGGGCGCTGGCTTCGGATTCCGGAAACGGCGTTTTCGTGCCTTCTTTGAGGCTCTGCCCGCGTCTTCCGTAACGGAAATTGACGAGAAACTCGCCCTCACCAGCTTCACAGAGATCGACCTCGTAGACCTTGTCTGAGGTTCCTTCTTGGAAGTAGAGTTGGGTGTGTTGAATTCTTCTCACCGCAGGGCGCAGCCTAGCCATAACGGAAGTCCTAACATTGGCGCAACCGAAAAATGAAAGTGTGTGAGGAGAGACGACCAGGATTCGCCCTTGAACTCTGACGCATTCACCTCTAAACCAACGCGATCATGGGAAAGCATCTCGAAGAATCTGAGGTTGAGAAACGCGCATTGGCGATGCGGGGGAAAACCTATGAGCGGATCAAGATTCTCGAAATGGGAGCGATCGAACACAAGACTCCCGAGCCTCGGATGCCGGCCCGTCAATGGTACCTGGAACAGGGAGCGGGAAAAGTCGTCACCATCGATCTCAATGGCCAGAATGGAGCGATTCCTCACAATCTCGAAGAGCCCATTCCCGAAGACCTCCATCAACGATTCGATCTGGTAACCAATTATGGAACGGGCGAGCACGTGAACGATCAGTTCATGTTCTTCAAAAACTGCCACGATGCCTGTAAAAGCGGCGGAATCATCATCCATCACCTGATCCATCCCGGCTTTTTCCCGAACCACGGTCGCTTTTACTACACTCAAGAGACCGTCTTTCGCATTGCGCGCCTCTGCGCCTACAGCATTTTAGTGATGGAGAATTACGCTTCCGCGCAGGGAAGCCGGGAAGGGTTGATCATCGTGGCGTTCCTCAAACGCTCGGCCAGTGTCTTCCCCTCCCCCTTCGCCTTTCGCCGGGCGAAAATCGTCGATACGAAAGATGAGCGCCGCACGGGCGATTACAACAAGAAGGGATTCGGCAAATTGCCGAAAGACTGAGTCTGGGAAGCCTTAACCCAGGGTCACTTCGAGATTTTTCCGAACCAGTTCCCCCATCGAACGACAGTTGTCGAACGCCTTGCACCGGTGGTATTCGTTGAGACCGATTTTGAGCTCTTCGACCTTTTCCGGGCTGGATAGATCATCTTCGATCATCCGCTCAAACAGCGCTTCGAGCCGTTGTTTCTCAGCCTGAACCCGGCGATTGATCAAGGTGCGCTCCTCCTGCTGATACTGTTTCATCGTTGGATAGTTCAGCAAATCCGTGCAGAGCTTCACCACGAAATTGTTCTCTTTGAAAAACTGGGGCAGGTACATGCGGTGATTTCCTTCGTAACTTTGTTGGTCGAAGTCGATTGCCCGCACCCGATACTGAGTTTGCTCAAAATCCGGCGTCATATCAACGACGTAGTTGTAGCTGCGCATGTCGCCCAGAAGCCGGATGAAACAGCGTTCATTGAACTTCACAAATTCTTTGGCGACCCGGACTTTATCAAGGTGACCAGGGGCGAGATGGTCCCGGATAAAGACATCTCCGGGAATGCCCGCGATGTGTTCTTCAATCAACGTCCGATGGTGAACCATGTAATTGACCTGGCTGGGAGAAAGGGTGTGCTCCAGTTCCAGTCCATAGATCCGTGACGCATCCGGCACCTTCACGTAAAAGTGATCATAGTTGTCGTTGAACTGATTCACGACCCGGATTCGAAAGGGCTTGGAGTTGCCGAACTCGCAGAAATCGACCCGCTCGATGTAGATATGCTCGATCAACCCGGGATCGCCCGTTTTCAGCTGAGAGTAGATCCGCGCCAGGATCCGATTCAGCTCGTCCTTCCGAGTCATATTAAAGGTGACCGTGTCCCAGAGGGTATCGTTTCCGTTTTGATCCGAACACGTGAACGAGCTTTCGAACTCCATCAGCTGCTCATAAACCGGAGGCAGCTCCAGGCTTCGCCCTGTCTTTACGAGGTATTCCCAGAGGTTATCGGAGATATCGAAAAACGGCTTCTTGTGGGAAATTTGATTGAACCCATCC
The DNA here is from genome assembly GCA_964351855.1 of uncultured Verrucomicrobiales bacterium. Taxonomy (GTDB): domain Bacteria; phylum Verrucomicrobiota; class Verrucomicrobiia; order Verrucomicrobiales; family DEV007; genus JBCDHN01. The sequence continues at coordinate 5,823 of CAYGQD010000159.1, read as the reverse complement.
CGGGCCGGGTGACTGGACTTCGTCTTCTTCACCGGGGCTTCTTGCCGACGCCAAACCGTCGTGTACATCGCGTAAATCTCTTCCGCGATCTTCTTCCCTTTCAGGAGGCCGAACTCGTTCTTATCGAGCCAAAGCCCGCCGCAATGCATACAGCGATCCACCTGAAAGGCCAATCCCTTACCCGCGCTGTTCTTCAGCAGCACGTGGCTGCATTCCGGACAAATCAAGGTTTGGCTAGGATCGGCCGCAGGTAAGGTCAAATCCGCATTCCCGGGAGGCTTGGTTTGCCCTTGATCACTGACCCAGCGCCAATACTGAAAGGAGGGAATCCAGTGCCCTTCGCAGTCTTTACACTGGCGGGCGACCAGTCCGGGTTCGAGATCGACTCGGCGAGTCTTGGTTTTGCAGGAAGGGCATTTCATGACCGGGAAAGAGCATTGCGGCGTCCTGCCGCTCCTCACGATTATGCGCCGACCGCTTCCGAAGCAACGATGGATCCCGCTCGACCCGCAAATTCCCCAGATCCAAGCCAGCAGATTTTCTAGATCTCCAGTTTGCGAAATTTATGAAATATGAGAACTATTTTTGTGGCCACCTCTGAATACAGGGGTTATTAGGAGTCGAACCTCCGGTCAGAAGGTTGTGGCAAGGGATTGCCTAATCCCGGCCGCCTTTCCTGTTCCCAGGCCACCATCGACACCATTTTCACCGAACTCAAACCAAACCATGTTCCAAGTCACACCACTTGCAACGGCCAGCTTGAGCGGCCTGTTTCCCGCCAGTTTGATCGCCCAACAAACCTTTGATCTGACCCAACTCGAAAAAGTCGAGTCCTGGATTACCCGCTTCGGTTTGCGTGATTTAGGCCCATGGGTCAGCGCTGCGTTGATTCTCTTTTTCGGCTTCATCGCCTGTTGGATCATCCAAAAGATCGTCGAAGGCATTCTTCATCACACCGAGCTGGATGAAAAAGTGGCCGACATCCTTGGAGTGTCGAACACGAACACGGAGCGAGCCTTCGGGACCTTCCTCTTCTGGTTCTTGATGCTGTTCGTGGTCATGGCGGCCATCAGCGCCGCTGAACTGGGCGAAAACGTGACTCGCCCGCTCGAAGACATGCTGGGAATCGTCACCGCGTATCTCCCGAATGTGCTCGGTGCCGCCTTGCTGACCTTTGTCGCCTTTGCCGTCGCCACCATCGTGAAGAAGATTCTTCTCGGGGTGCTCACGGCGACGCGCCTGGATGAACGCTTGGGTTTAGGCTCAGACCGGCCATTAACCACCGCGATCACCACAATCGTCTTTTTCCTCATCATCTTGACGATCATGCAGGGCGCGATCGAGACGCTCGGCGTGGATAGCATCTCAGCCGCAATCAACCCGATGATTCAGAGCATCCTCGGCTACGTTCCGATTCTCTTTGGCGGTGGCGTCGTCGTCGCCGTCGGTATTTTCCTGGCCTCGATCGTGAACAAAGCGCTCGGCTCAGCCTTGAGCGCGGCAGGCATCGATCGCATCCCCCAGCGACTCGGTTACGAAGAAGAAATCCGCTTCATGGGGCGTCCACTTTCCGAGATGATCGCGAAAATCGTCGCCCTGACCATCATCGTCGTCATGGTGAAACAATCGATCGAGATCATGAACCTCATCGAACTCCAGGCGCTGGCGGACAAGATTCTCGACGTCTGGGGTGGCATCGTCATCTTCCTCGTCGGCGTGTTCTTGGCCGGCCTCGCCCGCAATGCCATCACCAACACGGTCTGGCGGGACATCGCGTTCTACGGCATCCTCATCTTCGTCGGTGGAATGGCCCTGCAGGCCGCCAACCTGACCACCCTCAGTGATACCACCATCCAGTATCTGATGCAGGGTGCCATCATCGCTGCGGTCCTCGCCTTCGGAATCGGCGGCGGAATCGCCATCGGCCTCGGCGGCCGCTACAAGGTCCAGAGTTATCTGGAAACGAAGCGCCCCGAATCGAAGTCGCCCAATCAGTGGTAAGACCGATCGAAGTGGACGTAGCCGCCATCCACATGGATGATCTGGCCCGTGGTGTGGCTGGATCTCGGTGAAAGCAGAAAGGTCACCATCGCCGCGATTTCCTCGGTGGTCGTAAACCGGCTCCCCAGCGGAATCCGCGATTCGATCTCAGCCCGCTTCGTCTCCGGATTCGGCTGCGATTCGAGCCACTGATCATACATCGGCGTGCGAACCTCCGCCGGAATCACCGCGTTCACCCGAATCTGATCACTCGCCAGGTCCAAAGCCCATTCCCGGGTCAACCCCAGCAATCCGCCCTTCGCCGCCGCGTAGCCGGAGGTGCCCCCCTGACCGGTCATCGCCACTTTGCTTCCGATATTGACAATCGCCCCGCTCGTTTTCCGCAGCGCCTTCAGAGCGTGATGCACGACGCTGTAGCATTGCACCAAATTGCGCTCTAACGACGCCCGAAACGCCTCCGGCCCCGCTTCCAAGCCCACCGTGTCATTCACCCCCGCGTTGTTGACGATCCCATCGATCCGCTCCAGCCCCCGCAGCATCGTCGCAATCTGAGCCGCATCCGTCAAATCCCCCACCCGAACCTCGATCCCCAGCTCCGCGCCCAGTTGCTCGGCTCGATCCGCGTCCCGATCCAGAATCACCGGCCGGGCCTGCTCCTTGACCAATTGGCGCACAATCGCCTCGCCGATGCCTGAAGCACCACCGGTCACCAGATACACGCGGTCCTTAAGTTGGAGGTCCATGCTTCACCATGGTCACGAAGCGCCGGTCTGCGACTGGTAATTTTCCACGCTCTTCGGCCATCTCCAGAATCGGCGGCCATTTCGCTGCGCATTTCACCTTGCATGACGCTCAAAATTGTTAACTTTGCTTTTCATTTTGGTTCGCCAAATTGCGGATACCGTCAGGGTCTGCGTGACGAATCTTGAACCCCGCCCCCAACTCAGTTTCTCCATCCATGCTCGAATTTTGCGTCCTCGGAAGTGGCAGTGCCGGCAATAGCGGGATCGTCCGCTCGGGCAAAACCACCATTCTGATCGACGCCGGGCTCAGCGCAAAACAACTCGTCGAGCGGATGCAGGGAGTCGGCGTCAATCCCGATAAACTCGACGGCATCGTCCTCACCCACGAACACGGGGACCACACTCGCGGAATCGACGTCCTCTGCCGGAAGCGCAAACTGGCCATTTACTGCAACATCCGCACCCGCGAAGTCTTGCGCCCCAAAATCCAGAGCGACGTCTCTTGGCGGCTCTTCGATAGTGGTGACGCCTTTCCCGTCGGAGACATTCGCATCCAGAGCTTTTACATTCCTCACGATGCGGTGGAACCGATGGGCTTCGTCTTCGTCAACGGCGCGGGCCGGCTTGGCCTCGTCAGCGACATCGGCCACGTCACCACCCTGGTAAAAGATCACCTCGCCGGGGTCGATACCCTCTTCGTCGAAGCCAATTACGACGATCTTATGCTTCAGAACGACACCAAGCGTCCCTGGTCCACGAAGCAACGCATTTCCTCCCGCCACGGCCATCTTTCCAATGCCCAAGCTGCGGAATTGGTCACCGCCGTCGCCTCAGAACGCCTTCACCGGGTCGTCCTCGGCCATCTCAGCCGCGACTGCAATGCTCCGGACGTCGCCACCGCCGCGATCCAGAAATCGCTCCAGGAACTCGGTCACCACGATGTCCGGGTTGGGTGCGCGGGTCAGGAAGACGTCATCCCCTTCGAGCCCGTGCGCAAAGGAGGCCAGTCCGTCCCCGTCCAGGCGGAAGAAGAGAAACCCATCGTCGCCCTGAGACCGCGCCCCGCTGTCCCCATGAATCCCTGGACCGCCTCCCAGCCGTCCCTCTTCGAATAACGCGGCTTAAGAACCCGACCCGCTCATCGCCATCACCAGCGAGACGATCCCGGAGACCAATCCTACCAGAATCCCGATCAGGGTCAGTACCGCCGTCGTCTTCAAATACTTGGAAATCTTCTCCAGCGCCACGGTCATCTCATAACGGCTCCCGGTCGATTGCGCGTCTTGCGCGGAACTGGCCGCATTCATCAGCATCTTGCCGATCCAAATCGGAATCCAGCCGATCACCGCGCCGATCAACGACAGGCACAGCACCACGCCGTAAATGATGCTGAGGATGCCGAGAAACCGAATCCATCCCGCGTTCTGCGCCAGGATACTGGCAAACACCCGAATGTCAGAACTCGCGCCTGAAGCCGCCGGGTTGGGAGGCTGCGCCAGAGAATTCACCGGCTCGCTCAGCACCACATCATCCCCCGTAGGCTTCGTGTTCTCCGGCAGCGCTTTCCGCACCGGCGTCCACTGCGGCAGGGAATCATTCCAGACCAGCGTCTCGTCATTGATCACTCCACGATCCCGCAGATCGTGAAGCTGATGCTCCCGGGCTTCCACTTGGCGCTGGTTCTGGTCCAGGTAATACCACTGCATGGCGAATGTTTAGCATCGCTTGAATGATTCGGGAAGCTGAATCTAGGGCGCGTTTGAAAAATGGGATGAGGCGCGCTGCGAGTGATTTTTTCGGCTGGGATGGATGGCTCGAGGCGAAGATGAGCTTCCTCACGGAGCCTCGAACAGCAATTCCAGCCGGAAAAAGCGCCGCATCTCGACATCAGCGAAGCCAATTCTCCAAACGATCGAACCACGTTGCGCGTCCATCCCATTTTTCAAACGCAACCTAACTCTGAATGCACTCCGGCTTCAGCGTCCCGATGAAGGGCAAATTCCGATACTGCCCTTCGTAATCCAGCCCGTAGCCCACCACAAACGCGTCATCGATCTCGAACCCCGTGTAATCCGCCGCCACCTTGACCGAGCGCGGCACCTTCTTATCCAGCAGCACGCAGGAACGGACGGAAGCCGTTCCCACCTCATCGGTTAACAGCTGCTTCACCGCATGGATCGTCCGGCCCGTGTCCAGAATATCATCCACCAGGAGGACGTGCTGCCCTTTCAGATGCTTTAGCGTCTCCGCCTGCTCCATCGTCACCGTCCCACTGCTCGACGTGCCCCCGTGATAACTCGCCACCCGGAACGATTCCAGATACACCGGCAGCGACATCGCCCGCATCAGATCCGCCGCGAACAAGATGCTCCCGTGCAGAATCACCAGCAGCGTCAAATCCTCTCCCTCATGTGCCGCCTCAATCTCTGAGCCCAACTCCGCCACTCGATGGTGGATCTCTCCCTGCGTGATCAGGATAGTCTCGATGTTCGAAGAAAGCGGCTTGGTCGACGGTTGCATGAACGAATGACTTCGCAGACACTGACCGGGATGCAACGTAAACCCGCTCGATGACGCCAAAACCTGCCATTCCCAGCGAACAACTCCCCGAGCTCCGCGAAAACTACCAACGCGCCAGCCTCGACCCCAGCGAAGTCGGCGATGACCCCATCGATCTCTTCCGCCAATGGTTCGATGAAGTCGCCCACGCCCAGCTCCCGGACCTCAACGCCATGACCCTCGCCACCGCCAACTCCGCTGGCGAAGTCTCCTCCCGAACCGTCCTTCTCAAGGGGCTCGATGACCGCGGCTTCCAATTCTTCACCAACTACGAAAGCCGCAAAGGCCGCGACCTCGCCGCCAATCCTCACGCCGCCCTCACCTTCTTCTGGCCCATCCTCGAGCGCCAAGTCTGTGTCCGTGGTCGCGTCGATCCACTCTCCCGGGAAGAATCGGAAACCTACTTCCACAGCCGCCCCTACGGCAGCCAAATCGGGGCCTGGGCCTCCACCCAGAGCGAAGAAATCCCGGATCGCGCCTGGCTCGAAGCCCGCGACGCCGAATACCGCCAGAAATACCC
>CAYGQD010000158.1:0-16374 GCA_964351855.1 uncultured Verrucomicrobiales bacterium | reverse complement strand
CCCGGCAACTGCCCGGCCCCCTCAGAGGGCGCCGCAGATGTTTGCGACCAGGGCGGGCCGTCCCGGTGCCAGGTGACGTTCCTCCCCCACACCAGGACCGGCTCTACCGGTAACCCGGCGCGGGCCATTCGGCAGACCGGGCGGCTTCGCCATGGTGAGGGGGCGCGTTCGTCCCCCAGACGGTGCGGATGCCGCCCCCAGAGCCGATTTCTCAGTCCCCCAGAGGGGTTTTGTGGCTTTTACGGGGGATTTGGTCAGGATGGGAACGCGCCGTAAATCAAGGAATCCAGGGAAGCAGTGTCCGTGGCGCGAGCGTCCGCTTGCGATTCAGCCTCCTCAACGCAAGCGGACGCTTGCGCCACGCGCCGTTGAGTCGTTAGTGGGTGGAAGGCTGGACGGATCAACCCGGGCGCATCACCAGCACGTCGCTCCCATTATAATCGAAGAAATAGGCGCTCATCCGAATGGGATTGTAGTTCTCCCGAAAGTAGGTCCGAAACTTCTCTAGCTGGTCCTCAGGGATGAACATGGGAATACTGCCCCCATCCATCCCTCCCGATCCCGTATCCACACCGATCAAGACATATCCTTCCGGCGCGGGCAATTCCACTTCCTCGATGGAGCCGATCGACACCACCACTTTCTTTTTCCGCCACCGATTCGGGTCCTGACGGTAATAGTCCGCCGTCTCCGGCCCCGGAGCCGGAGTCTCCAGGGTCAATAAAGGGGCGAGCTTGGAGAGCGTGGCCGGGCCGATGCCATCGATCGCTTCCAGTTGCTCCACTGCGGTGAAGGGTCGGCTCTGGATAATCCGCTGCGCGAAGGTGGCCCCGATCCCGGGGAGCGATTCCAACACCGCCAAGGAGGCCTCGTTCAAGTGGACCCGGCCATCGACCCGTTCCAAATAGCGCCGCCGCGAAATGGGATCCGCCGGTGAGGTCACCACGCCGCCCGCCCGGGCCACGTCCTCCTCCGCTTCGCCCGGCCAAACTGGCTCTCCACTTCCCCACCCGCCCAAGCCGCGCACCTTCGCCCGCTGCTCCGCCGCCTTCAGACGCGAATTCATTGGCGCGGCACTGATCCCGCCGGGCCAGCGACTGGTGGACTGGAACCCGTGGATTCGCACCAGGCCATTTTCCGCCAGGGCCAGGGAAAGCCACTGCCCGTCTTTCTCAATGATGGCCTGGTAGCGCTTCTGGATCCCCATCGCATCTTTCCACTGGGTATGGACGGTGAAAGTTCCGCTCAAAAACTGGCGGGTAAACTCCGTGGCCGTCTTTCCCAACTGGAGCGTCTTGGCCTGACTGATCCCGAAATACCGCGCCTGGTCTTCCACCCGCCCCGGAAACATCTTCGCCGTCTCCGGTGCATCGACAAAGCAGAGCCGGACCACAAACTGGCGGCTGCGATGCTTCACCGCGAAGGAATCGGCATCATTCGAGAAGGCGGGGACCAGGCGGCAGTTCTCCAGCGTTTCCCAGGGTTCATCCGCCCGGGCGCTGGCGGGATGGAGCCCCAACCAGGCGATGGCGAAGCAGAGGAAGCGGATCGTCATGAGAGGTCCCGGTTGCATGGAATTTCACTTACCGGGAACGTGCCGGGATCGCCAGTGACAAATTGGGAAAACGGTTATTCGGGATTTTGCCTTTCTCAATCCGCCCAACCTCGATATGAATACCCCGTGTCTGAAGACCGACTCCATCAACTCCGCCAACGGCTGCTTTCCACGGTGTTAGGGGCCGAAGAACCGGCTGACTTGCTCCTGACCGCGCTATTGGCCAAGGGCCATGCCTTGATCGAGGGACCGCCGGGGATTGGCAAGACTTCGATCGCGAATGCGCTGGCCACGGGGATCAGCGGGACGTTTAAGCGGATCCAGTTCACGCCGGATCTGCTCCCGTCTGACATCATCGGCTACAATCTGTATCGCGCGCACGCCAGCGAGTTCGAGTTCGTCGCCGGGCCCGTGTTTGCGAATCTGGTGCTGGCGGACGAGATCAACCGGACGTCGCCCCGGGTTCAGTCCGCCCTGCTCGAAGCGATGAATGAGGGCCAGGTGACGATCGATGGCGTGACCCGAAATCTGAAGGCCCCGTTCATGGTGATCGCCACCCAGAATAACACGTCCAACACGGGCACGTTTCCGCTGCCGGAACCCCAGCTGGACCGCTTTCTGCTTTCCATTCCCATGAGACTCCCTCCGCAAAACGTGCAGGTGCAGATTCTGCAGGCCCACGCTTCCGGAAACCTGAGTTCGCCCTCGACGAATCACCTGCTCAGTCTGGAGGAGGTGGTGGAGCTGCAGAATCAGGTTCCGAAGCTGACGGTGAGCGATGCCCTGAGCCGCTACATCGTGGCCCTCAGCGAAATGCTGCGTCGGCTCGCGGGTGGGGAACACACGGTCTCGGTTCGGGGCTCGATCGCGCTCTTGCGCGCGTCCCAGGCCCGGGCGCTGATTGCGGGAGAGTCCGCCGTGCTTCCGGATCATGTCCAGGAGATGTTCCCCCATGTCATGCGTCATCGGCTGCTGTGCGAAGACGGGAGCGATCCGGAAGCGGCCATCGCTCTGGCACTTTCTCAAACCAACGTGGCGTAGGATGGGCACGGTCACGCGCACGATCACCGACCGCGGAATCGTCCTCCTTTGTGGAGCATCGCTTCTGGTGATCGCGGGTCTCTTCAGTCAGAATGGCGAGCTGATGACGCTGGGAGTCTGTGGCCTCATCGTTGTGGGAGCCGGCTTTGTGGTGGCGCCCCGGAACTTGCGTGATCTCCAGCTGAAGCTGCACCTGCCGCACCGCTTTCATGCCTCCCGCAGCGTGCCGCTGGAAGTGGAGATCGAGAATCCGCGACGGATGCTGGATGCCTACGCGGTGGAGGTCAGGATGCGGTTTCCCCAGGGGGTGGAGCGTTCTGGCCACGCGAACTGGACGCCGACGGGAACGAGCGCCGTCCTTCATGAGCGGCTCAGCATCCCGGTCCGTTCCTCCACTTCCGAAGTGGGATACGAGTTCCATTCCAGCTTTCCGCTGGGGCTCTTCGAGGCGCGTTCCAGCTCGACCCTGAATCATCCCCTGCTGGTCTATCCCCGCCTCATCACGCCGCTCGAACTCCTGGTCGATGGGGCCCAGCCGGATCTGATGCCGATCGCGGGAACGGCGGCGGGGGACGCCTTTGGGGAACCGCGCGGGATTCGTCCTTACCAACCGGGCGATGCCGCGAATCGCATTCATCAAGCGGCCACCGCGCGCTCCCTGGCCCGTGGTCATGGGCTCCGCGTCAGGGCTTACGACCCGCCCGGGTTTCATCCCCTGAACTGCCGGATCGTCTTCCATTCTTACGCTTCGGCGGGAGAGCTGATCCGGTTCGATCGCTTTGAGCGCGGCCTCTCGCTGGTGGCGGGGACCCTGGTCTATCTGCAATCCGTCCACACCAGCGTCACCCTCCAGGCCGACTTCACCAACTGGCTTAGTCGCCCCTGCGAGAACCGGTCCCAAACCTTGGAATGCCTCGCCCTCCTCGCGAAAACGAAGCGGTCCCGGCACACTTCGCCGGAACAGCTGGCGGAGATCCTCCAGAAGGTTCCCCCGGATGAACAGCTGATCCTCATCTCCGATGCGCCACCGGAACATTGGAACGAGGCGATCCCCAGCCACCATCAACAAGCGATCGTCGTCGATATCCGCCAGATCCGTTTCAAGAAGCGACGGATGCAGCTGGCCCCCTAACCATGGCTCCTTTCCTCCTGCTTCCCGCATTGGTGCTTGCCTTCCTGGTTCTCCAGGGATGGCCGACCGCGTTCGGGATTTGGGGTCGGGCCGTGATCGCCTTGGTGGCGGTGATCGCTGCGGTTGCCGCGATGAGTTGGCGCTCGTCGTCCGCATCGTCATCGAGGTTTCGGCAGGTTCGTCAACCCAGCGCCTTCGATCGCATTCCCGGGATCACCGCCGTTTCCCTGGGGCTGGTCACCTTCTATTTTATCCTCCTCCTCGGCCCGACCGGAACGCGCCAACTGAGCTACTACTTCTATCAACCGGGTGAAACTCAGCTGGACGGCTCTGGAGATGAGGAAGCGGATTGGGGAGACTTCGCCGACGAACTGGAAGGAGCCGGGGGCCAACGCGCGATCCAAGCAAAGGTGAGGACGACGTATGACCCGAATGGTTCCGCCGTCCCCAGCGCCGCCTACCTCAGACCTACCGACAAACCGGAGCTTCGCCTGAAGTTCGACGACTCGGAAGCGGCCCAGCGCCTGCATCGCTCCGGCGCGATCTACGTCTCCGCCTTCGCCCACAGCTTCTTCGATGGAGATCGCTGGACCTCGCCAAACGCGTCGCGCTATCGCATCCTGACCCGGAACCGCAACGGGCGCATCCCCCTCCGAGAATCCGAAGGTGCCGTTCCCGACTATCGCTATACGATTCTCCACGGTCGCCATTATGGCCAGGCAGAGACGGTGAATACCCTACAAGGCGCGTTCTATATAGAGGCACCTGAAGTCACCCACATCGCACCGGGAACCTTTCTGCTGCCATCTCGCGATGACGAAGCGACGAAGTTCTATCAATACGAGGCGGCGTCATCGCCCCGGAACTTCACGGACCTCCAGGCGAAGCGTCTTCCGATCGAAGCCGGCACCGTGGAAGAGATCTACCGAGCCCCGACCACGGATCCCGAATTGCAACTCCGCATCCAGGGGCTCTCTCAGCGGTTCGACCGGGACCAACCCCTGGAGCAACGTCTCAGCGATCTCCGGAACTGGCTCCAGGCCGACTACTCGTATTCGCTGATCGTGAACTATCCGAACAACGGGAAGAGCGCGCTGGAGAACTTCCTGGGAAACCCGGAGAGTCCGGCCAAAGCGGGGTTCTGCGTTCACTTCGCCTCCGCCGCTGCTCTGCTGGCTCGCGAACTCGGGGTGCCCTCGCGGATCTGTTTCGGCTGGACCGGTGGGCGATTCTATGAGCCGCACGACCAGTTCGTCTTTTCCGATCTCCACGCCCACGCCTGGACCGAGATTTTCCTCAAGGACCACGGCTGGGTCGTCTTCGATGCCACGCCCACCCCATCCTTGCCTCCAGCCAGCCAGACGGCACCGGACGAACCTCCGCCAGCACTGGAAGCGTTCCTCCACGCCGAACCGGAAGCGTTGAAGAATCAGAACGGAACGAGCTTACCCTTCAACTGGGTCTGGGCCGTGGTGATCTGCGGGGCCGTCCTCGCGACCCTGGTCCTGCTCTCCGCCTTCAAGCCCGGAAGGCCGCAACGCAGCGGCGGGGGACCACTCGTTCCGGGCTCGCCACCGCCGCCCGGCTACCTGAAGCTCTTTCTCCAAGCCTGTTCCCGCCTCGGCCGCCCGCTGCCGTCCGGCGACACGCTCTGGCAACATCTCAAGTCTCTGGCTCACGAAGACACTCAGCCTCCCTTCGCCGACGACCTCCTCACCTATCACTACGACGTCACCTACCGAAACCGCCCTAGAAACGGCCAAACCGAGAAACAGCTGTGCGACCAGATCAAATCCTGGTCCGGTTCACAGCACCCATCCTCATGAAAACCCCCACCTCACTCTTCGCACTCTTCTTCGCCCTCACCACCTTCAGCCCCGCTCAAGACGAGCCGGAGGAACACCCGACCAATGCCCTCCCAACGGTCGAGATTCCCAGCTTCGAGGAAACTCGACCCGATCCCGGATTCGTCGATCTGTTCAACGGCAAGGATCTGAGCGGCTGGATCGATGTGAACACCTCACCGGAAACCTGGTCGGTCAACGATGAGGGCCTGCTGATCTGCACCGGCCACCCCATCGGGGTGATGCGCTCCGACCGGATGTATGAGAACTTCATCCTCATCGTCGAATGGCGTCACATGGAGGCGGGCGGAAACTCCGGCGTCTTTCTCTGGAGCGATGCCCGGCCCGAGGGAAATCGGCTTCCGATGGGCATGGAGGTCCAGATGCTAGAGTTGGAATGGCCCTTCATTCACGCGAAAAACGGGGTTCCCCGGCCGATCGCCTATGTCCACGGCGAATTGTTTGGCGCTGGCGGGATGAAGGCGGTTCCGGACAATCCACGCGGAAGCCGGAGTCAATCTTGGGAGAACCGTTGCCTGCCGAAAGGTCAGTGGAATCGCTACGTAGTGGTGGCCGTCGATGGGACGGTGAAGCTCTCGATCAACGGGAAGTTCGTCAACGGCATCCGCGAGTCCGGTTTCCGCAAGGGCTACCTCTGTCTCGAAGCCGAAGGCGCGGAGATCCACTTCCGCAAAGTCCGGATCATGGAGCTACCGCCAGGAATGGCGAATGAGGAGACCACCGTGGCACCGGTTGAGTAAGGCCACCACGTTTTGATCACGCCCCCGTCTCGGCCAGACCACGAAGCCGATTCTGAACTTCCTTCGCCCATCGACTCACGAAGCGATGCGGGTTCCAGACCATCGCGATGGTTCGGGTCGGCTTGGGTTCGGCGAAGCTCCGATAGACGCGGCGATCGCTGACATCGAGTTTGCGCGCCATCTCCGGGACGATGGAGACGCCGTGACCTAACGAAACCAGTTCCTGGACCGTGGCCAGCTGGCTAGTCCGCTCGATCGAAATCGGCTGGACGGATTGCTGTCGGCAAAAGGAGGCGATGTTTTCCGAAAGGCAATGCGCCTCGTTCAGCATGATGAAGGGAAACGGCTCCACGTCGCCGAGCTCGATTTCTGCTTTCGATTCCAGCGGATGCTGATGGGGGAGGACCAGATGCAGCTCCTCGGAAAAGAGCGGCTCGATTTCCAGGTATTTCGCGATCACGGGCAGGGCGAGGATGGCCAGATCGATGTCGCCGTGGCTGCAGCACTTGATCAGGTTCTCGGTGGTGTCTTCCTGAACCAGGATCGAGAGATTCGGCTGGATCTCCGCAATCGCTCGCAGGACTTCCGGGAGAAAAAAGGGGGCGATGGTGGGAATGACGCCCAGCCGCATCCGTCCTTTCTCGCCGAAATCGGTCATCTCAGAGAAGGTGTCCTCCACCTGCTTCATAATCCGCTCGGCCCGCCCTAAAAACCAGACTCCCAGATCCGTCAGGGCAACTTCCCGCGGCTTTCGCTCGAACAAAGGTTGCCCGATCTGCTCTTCGAGCCGCTGAACTGTCCGGCTCAGGGCCGACTGAGAAATGCCCATTTCCTCCGCCGCACGGGTGAAATTCTTGGCTCGCGCCACAGCGATGAAGGAGTCCAGTTGGTGAAATTCGAGGTCGGGTCTCATGGGAGGTCGCGCCATGCACGGGGCGCATAGCTAACATCTCAACAACGCATTGGATGCTTCAAGCGTAATCAGGCAGTATCTTATCCAAAGGAGATAGACCGGTCCGCCGGAACTCACCAACCAACCACATCTTGATTAAAATGAAATCCCCAACTCTCGCCAGTCTGCTGGCATCGGCTGCTGTCCTCGGACTCAGCGGTGGCAGTGCGCTTGGCCAATCCAAAACGGAAAAACCGATGGAAGACATCAGCCAATGCCCTGTGATGGGCCAAATGGCCAGTCCTTACCGACACACCGCCGCCGGATCCATGTCGATCGGCGACTGGTGGCCGAACCAACTCAATCTCAACATCCTTCACCAAAACTCCGCCAAGGCGAACCCGCTCGGTGAGGACTTCGATTATGCGGAGGAGTTCTCCAAGCTCGATCTCCCGGCCTTGAAGAAAGACATCGAAACGGCCCTGACCACGTCTCAAGACTGGTGGCCGGCCGACTACGGTCACTATGGGCCGCTCATGATTCGTCTGGCCTGGCACAGCGCCGGAACCTATCGCGTCACGGATGGGCGCGGCGGTTCGTCAGACGGCACCATTCGTTTCGCCCCGCTCAACAGCTGGCCGGACAACGGCAACCTCGACAAGGCGCGTCGCCTTCTCTGGCCGATCAAGCAGAAATACGGCAACCAAATCTCTTGGGCGGACCTTATGATCTTAACCGGTAACGTCGCTCTGGAATCGATGGGCTTCGAAACCTTTGGCTTTGCCGGAGGTCGCGCCGATGTCTGGGAACCTCAGGAAGACGTCTACTGGGGACCGGAAAGCGAGTGGCTGGGTGACAAGCGCTACTCGGACGGTCGCGAACTGGAGAATCCTCTCGCCGCCGTGCAGATGGGTCTTATTTACGTGAATCCGGAAGGCCCGAACGGCACGCCCGATCCTCTCGCCGCCGCCAAGGACATTCGCGACACGTTCGCCCGCATGGCGATGAACGATGAAGAGACTGTCGCGCTGATTGCCGGTGGTCACACCTTCGGAAAAGCTCACGGTGCCGCCCCTCCGGAAGGAAATGTGGGTCCTGAGCCAGAAGGCGCTAGCCTGGAAGAGCAAGGTCTCGGTTGGAAGAACTCCTTCGGAAAAGGCAATGCGGAAGACACCATCACCAGTGGCCTGGAAGGTGCCTGGACCACTACGCCTGCCGCCTGGTCCCATGGTTACTTCACCCATTTGTTCGCCTACGACTGGGAGCTGACCAAGAGCCCGGCCGGTGCCCAACAATGGACGCCGAAAGGTGGCGCGGGAGCTGGCACGGTGCCCGACGCTCACGTTTCCACGAAGCGTCATGCACCGATGATGTTCACGACGGACATCGCCCTTCGCGAAGATCCCGCTTACGAGAAGATCTCTCGCCGTTTCTTCGAAAATCCGGACCAGTTCGCCGACGCCTTCGCCAAGGCTTGGTTCAAACTGACCCATCGCGACATGGGCCCCGTCGCCCGTTACCTCGGACCTGAGGTACCGAAGGAGCAACTGCTCTGGCAAGACCCGATTCCTGCCGTCGATCATGAGCTGATCAACGCCGAAGACATCGCCAGCCTCAAAGCGTCGATCCTCGATTCCGGTCTCTCCACTTCGGAACTCGCCTCAACCGCCTGGGCCTCTGCTGCCACCTACCGTGGATCCGACATGCGCGGTGGAGCCAATGGAGCGCGCCTTCGTCTCTCCCCTCAGAAAGACTGGGAAGTGAACAAGCCGGAGCAGCTGGCGAAAGTCCTGGAAACATTGGAGAAAGTCCAAGCCGACTTCAATGGCGGCAGCAAAAAGGTGTCCCTCGCGGACCTCATTGTCCTCGGTGGCGCTGCCGCTGTGGAAGCTGCTGCCAAGAAAGCTGGCCACGACATCGAAGTCCCCTTCACTCCCGGACGCGCCGATGCGGCTCAAGAGATGACCGACGTCGATTCCTTCGCTGTGCTCGAGCCCAAGCAAGACGGCTTCCGCAACTTCCTCGGTCATGAGCTGGATCGCCCCGCGCCGGAAACTCTGGTCGATCGGGCCAATCTCCTCACCCTGACCGCTCCGGAGATGACCGTGCTCATTGGCGGGATGCGCGTCCTCGACACCAACGTCGGCCATCCCGATCTTGGGGTCCTGACCAAGGAACGCGGCGCCCTCACCAACGACTTCTTCGTCAATCTCCTCGACCTGGGAACCACCTGGAAGGTCTCTTCCACCTGCGACCACTTCTATGAGGGCATTGACAGCGAGAATGGCGATCTCAAGTGGACCGCGACCTCCGTCGACCTTGTCTTCGGTTCCAACTCCCAGCTTCGCGCTATCGCCGAAGTGTATGCCAGCGCCGACGCTGAAGCGAAGTTCGTCAACGACTTCGTCGCCGCCTGGACCAAGGTCATGAATCTGGATCGTTTCGATCTCGATAGTTAAGCACAACTCATTGCGGCAACCGTCATCCTTGCCGTGAGTCGGGGCCTGTTCGGAGATCTTCTCCGGGCAAGCCCTCTTTCGTCGGAATACCCAGTCATTGACCGTGATAAAACTCGGCCGTGACAGCGGTGGTGGGTTCTACATAGACGTCTAGCGCTCCCGGAGGAAGCTCGATCTCCAGTTTCTGGCCGTTCCGAAGAATCCGCGCAGGAATCGGACTGTCTGAAGGTTCGTGTTCCCGGATTGTGGCAAGAAGCGTTTCCACGTCATGGATCTCCGCATCCCCATAATTCAGGATCAGATCCTGCGATTGGAGTCCCGCAAACTGACCGGGGCTCTCGGGAGGTACGTTTCGAACGAAGACATAACCCGGAATCGTGTAGGCCCCGTTGGCGAATTTGTGAGAAGGAGCCAGGATCATGTCCATCTGTTCTTCATTTCCCCGCGAGTAGATCACATCGAACTTCAACTCCTCCAGCATCGTCCTTCCGACCGTGCCTAAATAGGAGTGAACCGTCATCCCTTCCGCTTCAGCCTCAAAGCGCGAATACTCATGATTCGCGTCCATCTGGAGACTCACCGGCTCCGTACCGCTCGACGACCAATTCAGCATTTCGATCGTCTCAAAATCTCCACGCTCGTTCCAAAGCATCGTGATTCGATTCACCTCAAACGGTTCCCCCGTAGTGGGATCGTTCGCCCAGATAGAAATCGCTTCGGGGATCGCTGAATCTTTATAGAGAATGTCCAATGAAGCCATCCCGCCGACCAGGAATGGTTCACCTTCCTGATCTAACATCACCAGCCTCGCTCGCGTTACCGCATCACCCTCGGTTTCATAAGTGATTCGAAATCCATAGAGCCCCGCCCCTTCCATCTTTGCACCCAGATCGCGCTCGGCTGGCTCGCCAAAGGGGTCCATGAAGCGAACTTCCGCCAACAGCCCTCTCCCGGGCTCCTCCTCGCGATACTTCAGTCTCGCGCGCGACGCGATTCCAGGCGCCCTTCTCCGCTCGATTCCACCCACCTGAAAACTCACCACATCCGGCGCTACATAGTGAAGCGCATAGGCTAAGGAGTCATCAATATAGAACCCTTCTTCGCGGACCACTTGACCCGCTTGATCGTAAGACAGCCTGATCTGGCAAACCTGCCGTTGGTTGATCTGGGAATAGTTCGATTGAATCTGCTGACCAAGGACCGACATCGGCATCCCCAAGATCGGCTCGATCGGCTTTCCCTGGCTACCCACGGCCCTGATCTCCGAGACCGGATGGAGGCGACCGCGGCGTGTGAACGCGATCGCGAAATTCCGATTCTCCATATCCGTCGCCGCGATCGGAGCTTTCCCGACGTACCCTCCGTAGGCACCTTGGACAAAGCGATAGTAGTCGGTGTGCGTTCGCCAATAGGCATCCCAATACCAACCCGCTGCGGATAACGCCACCATCGCGATGGCCCCCTGAATCGCCTGTCGTTTTCTCCGACGTTGGCGTTCCCGTTGGGCGAGGGTATCGAACCCCACTCCCACGATTCCTGCCACCAGCTTCAGAAAGGCGCGGGTCCACCCATCTTTGCCCTTCCGTAGATCGCCCGCCATCGGCTCGCTGGGCTGAGAAGTGATCTCTCCCGCTTCATCGACCTGGAAGCGCAACGCTGGCGGAAAACATTCGCGTCCCGTCGCCGCAGGATTCTCCGTCGCTCCCGGTTCGCCCTCCACGATCAGCACCATGATGCGGTCCGCCCGCCCCAGACTTTTAAAGTAGCGAATCTCCTCATTGACCCAGCGCGATTCCACCGCCGACGGCGAACCGATCACGATCAAATAGCGGGACTGACGGATCGCCTCCCGAATGCTATCGCCCAAGTCCGAAGAAAGCGGCAGCTCCTCGCGGTCGCGAAAGACGGGGAAGATCTTCTTCGGGATGGGTTCGTCTCGCCCCGGCCGACCGACCAAGGACCGAGGAAGGCGATAGGTTTCTAACTGCCGATGCAGCTTCTTGCAGGTGGCCAAATCCTTCGACGAATACGAGAGAAATGCCCAATACCGATAACTTGTGTCGCTCATCATTTCAGGGTTGAGGGATCGATTTGCCCACTACAGCTGCAAATCATACTCCTACCGAAGATGAAAAGGGAAGCTTCGATCCAATTTCCTGTTGTAGGTTTCCTCAAATCGACCATCCGAGATCCTTCCAAGGATGAAACGATTGCCACCGCGAGGATTATCTGCCAATCACCTCATGACCGACAGAATTCGTCCGACCATTTCGTGTTACAGGAAGTCTTGAGCCCATTCAATCGTGCCATCGCCATCTGTGTGATCGCGTCTTGCCAATTTCTGACCGTTGGCCTGGCCCGCGATTCGGAGCATTGGGCCTACCAACCGATCGTGCGCCCTCCCATACCTGAGGTTGGAATCGCCAATCCGATTGACGCTTATGTTTCTGTTCGATTGAAGGCCCACAGGCTAACTCCCTCACCCGAGGCTCTGCCGCATACGTTGCTGCGTCGCTTGCACCTCGACCTGACAGGCTTGCTTCCGAAACCCGCCGAGGTTTCCGATTTCTTCCAACGCTGGGAACAGGATCAAGACAAGGCTTATGCCGACAAGGTAGCCGAATTGCTGGACTCCCCGCATTTTGGCGAGCACTGGGCAAGTCCGTGGCTCGATTTGGCACGGTATGGCGATAGCGATGGCTACCTCGGAGACAACCTACGACTTGGTGCCTGGGTTTACCGGGATTGGGTCATTGCGGCGATCAATCGCGACCAACCCTTCAATGAGTTTTCGATTGAGCAACTCGCGGGTGACCTTTTGCCGAAGGCGACGATGGAGCAAAAGATCGCGGCTGGGTTTCATCGCAACACGATGAAGAACACTGAGGCAGGCGCGGATCGCGAATTGGCGAGAACGAAACAGGTCGTGGATCGGGTGAACACGACAGGAACCGTTTGGTTAGGGCTCACGGTGGCCTGCGCAGAGTGTCACGACCACAAGCATGATGCGATTTCGCAGAAGGAGTTTTATCAGCTCTATGCCTTTTTCAACAACGCGGACGATGCGGATTTGACGCTTCCTGATCCTCCAAAGCTCAGGGCTCAATCCTTTGTCGAACGCACCAAGGAACGTCGCGCCGCCTATGTGCATCTTCGGGGAGACTATGCTCGCCAAGGTGAACCGGTCTCTCCAGGAACACCGTCAGTCCTGCATCCGCTTCCTACGGCCGAGAACCTGGACCGACTGAGCCTGGCGCATTGGCTTTTCGATGAGGCAAACCCGCTCACCGCGCGCGTTGCCGCAAACCGAATTTGGCAGCAGTTATTTGGGGTTGGTTTGGTTTCAACCAGCGACGATTTCGGGACCGAAGGAGCTCGGCCGACACATCCCGAACTCCTCGACTGGCTCGCAACGGAATACCGTCGAGTCGGTTGGAGTCGGAAGGCGTTGATTCGGACGATCGTGACTTCCGAAACCTTTCGTCAATCCTCAGCGATTCGCCCGGAACTTGCCGACCACCCAACCGGCAACACCTTGCTTTGGCGACAGAACAGTTTTCGCGTTGGCGCAGAAGCGGTTCGCGACATTCACCTGACCGCCAGCGATTTGCTCACGCCGACCATCGGCGGCCCCGGGGTCTACCCGCCGCTTCCGGAACACGTAAAGAAAGTCGGGCGTAGCGTCAAATGGCCGGTCAGCACCGGGCCGGATCGTTACCGCCGTGGCCTCTACATTTTCCTGAAACGCACCGTGCTTTATCCAATGCTGACCGCGTTCGATGCGCCCGACACCAGTGTTTCGTGCAGCCGCAGGGAGCGAACCAACACGCCAATGCAGGCCCTGACCTTGCTGAACGACCCTGTGTTTTTCGAGTGCGCAGAATCTCTTGGGCGTGACCTGCATGCGAAGCACGGGACCAACATCGACGCTGCGATTCGGGATTTGATTTTGCGTTGTCTAACCCGGGAACCAACGCCAACTGAGATTACGGCACTGACTTCTGCGCATACTGACTTCAAAGCGGCAGGGCCAGAGGTGGCGATGATCGCAACCGCTCGCATTGTGCTCAATCTCGACGAATTTGTGACCCGTGATTGATCCTTCTCACATTTCCAGACGCCGGTTCCTCTCAAGCGGAATGGGCTCGCTCGCCCTGGCCTCGATGCTGCGCGACGATGGCTTACTCGCGGCCAACTCGACCGGTTCTCCCCACTTCGCGCCCAAGGCGAAAAACTGCATCTACCTCTTCATGGAGGGAGGTCCAAGCCAGATGGATCTCTTTGATCCGAAACCGAAGCTGAACGAACTGGATGGCCAACCGATGCCAGATTCGTTGCTCGAAGGCGTGAAGTTCGCGTTCTCAAAGAAGGAAACCGCAACCTTGATGGGCAGTCCACGCACGTTCAAGAAATACGGCGAGTGCGGAATGGACATGTCCGACCTGCTTCCCCATCTCAGCCACCATGCCGATGACATTGCGTTGATTCGCTCCATGCAATGCGACCAGTTTAATCATTTACCCGGGCAGTTGCTGATGTTGACGGGGACGCCGCTGCGCGGTTGGCCGACGCTTGGTTCGTGGATCAATTATGGGCTCGGCAGCGAATCTCGTGATTTGCCTGGATACGTGGCGATGACCACTTTAGGGCGTGGGTTGCCGGGTGGCGCAGCAAGTTGGTCGAGCGGATTCCTGCCCTCGAACTACGCCGGAGCACTTTTTCGCAACGAAGGCAGCCCGGTCCTGAATCTGCAAAACCCTGAGGGGATTACGCCTGAAATTCAGCAACGCAGCCTCAAAGCCATCAACGATTTGAACCGCCAGCGGCTTGGGCAAGTTGGGCACCCGGAAATCGCCAGTCGCATTCAAAATTATGAGCTGGCGTATCGCATGCAGTCCGCCGCACCAGAGTTGATCGACCTTTCCGGGGAGTCGAAATCGACTCTCGAAGCCTATGGCCTCAATCGAACCGACAAAACGGGGTTCCAGGCTTCCTATGCCCGAAATTGCCTGCTTGCGCGTCGGATGGTGGAGCGCGGCGTGCGATTCGTGACCCTGTTCCTGGCGACTTGGGATCAACACAGCAACCTCGACTCCGGGCTGGCCACCAACACCAAAATTTCTGACCAACCCGTCGCGGCGCTGCTCCAGGATTTGAAGGAACGCGGACTACTCGATGAAACACTCGTGGTCTGGGGCGGCGAATTCGGGCGAACCCCTCTCGGTGAAAATCGACCAAGCTTCAAGAAGATCACTGGCCGTGACCACCACCCCTATTCCTTCAGCGTATGGATGGCTGGCGGAGGTGTGAAAGGCGGCCAAACCATCGGCAAGACCGATGAGATTGGTTGGGGCGTGGAAGAAGACCCCGTCCACGTCCATGACCTCCACGCCACCATTCTCCACTTGTTCGGTTTTGATCACGAAGAACTCACGTATCGCTTCCAAGGCCGTGACTTTCGACTCACGGATGTACACGGCAAAGTGGTCAAAAAGCTTCTCGCGTAGCTACCACAAGTAGAGCCAAAATTACGTTGGCTGCATTTCGACTACCGGATCTTTGTCCGCAATCGCTATCCCGGTGCAACGTCTGGGGAGCAGCTTGGTTGAATTGGTGGAAATTGAGCCTAACATCCCTCCCATGCGAGAATACCATCGCCTTTTGCGCCTCGTTCTCGAGGAAGGAAAGCCCCGCGACGATCGAACTGGAACCGGAACCCTGAGTGTGTTCGGCGCTCAGGCGCGCTTTGATCTCCGGGAGTCGTTCCCTTGCCTGACCACGAAAAAACTGCATCTGCGCTCGATCATCCACGAGCTGCTCTGGTTCCTGAAGGGCGATACCAATATCGGCTATCTGAAGGAGCATAAAGTCACCATTTGGGACGAATGGGCCGACGCCAACGGGGATCTCGGCCCGGTTTACGGGAAGCAATGGCGTCGCTGGCAAGGCGCACCGGATGCGGAACCGATCGACCAAATCGCCCAGCTGATCGAGGGAATCCGCACGAATCCCACCAGCCGCCGCCACATCGTCAGCGGCTGGAATCCGGTGGATGTCCCCAAAATGGCGCTACCGCCCTGCCACACCATGTTCCAATTCTACGTGAATGAGGGCGAGCTGAGCTGCCAGCTCTACCAACGCAGCGCCGACCTCTTTCTCGGCGTTCCCTTCAACATCGCCTCCTACGCCCTCCTCACGATGATGATCGCTCAGGTCTGCGATCTGAAGCCCGGCGACTTCGTCCATTCCTTCGGCGATCTCCACCTCTACCAGAATCACCTGGACCAAACCCGGGAACAACTCTCCCGCGACTTCCGCCCCTTGCCGACGATGCGCATCAATCCGAACGTCAAGGAGATCGACGACTTCCGGTTCGAAGACTTCGAGCTCATCGGCTACGATCCCCATCCCGCGATCAAAGCACCGATCGCGGTTTAGAGCACATTACGGGCTTGCCACAAAATAAGTTTACAAGATCTGCTTGTCTTCCGAAACGTCGCCAGCGTTGGAATTCACCTCATTTAGCCCGCTAAACTCCGGTCAATTCCGCCTTGGCGACAAGTCGGAATTCTGCGCATCTCACGCAAACTTCTTTTGTGACAAGCCCTAAGCGAATCTGTAGCCGATGAAGAATGCAGACTACTCTGCGGGCGTGGCGGCGGCGACGAAGGGTTTGTGGTAGATGCTAGT
>CAYGQD010000157.1:0-16506 GCA_964351855.1 uncultured Verrucomicrobiales bacterium | reverse complement strand
GGTGTGCGCTCACCAACCGCTGCCGGGTTTCGAACTTCAAGTTCGGCGCCGTTTGCTGAAGAAACTCGGTCGGGACGGAATGCGTGCAAAGTCGGGTCAACACTCGGGCAACGGATTCCGGGTAGCCAAGGCTTAGGAAAACTTGCAGGATGCGGGCAAAGCCGATCGAGGGAAAGAAATCCGAAAGATCGAGTTTCAGCACCAATCGCTGTTGAGTATGGGGTTCGACAAAGTCGAGGACCGACATTTGGGGGCGGAAAGCCATCGCGGATTCATGGACCGGAATCAGGTCGAGAATGCGGTGGAGGATGGCTAGCTGAGCCAGCTTCAAGAGGGGCTTCGGGGCTTCAATGAGCCGTCGGTCAGAAGGTCGGGTCGCAGAGCGTTTTGCGTGCCAGGTGTAGTGGTAGTGGCGATGCCGGACCGAATAGGAGGTTAACCAACTGAGGTCATCGGAATGAAGACGCAGGAGGTTTGCCAGTTGGGTGAATCCCGTTGCGGGCGGCACGTTCCAAGACTCGGGCGCTCCCTGAAACGGCCGCATTTGCGGTTCGGTTTGGATCAGGAAGGTTGCGAGCTTTACCTTTCCTTTCTGCCAAGCTTTTTGGAAGGGGGTGAACTCACAAATCTCGTTCGCGATCTCGGCTTCCAGCGGACGGAAGCCGGAAAATTCAGCCACGAGATGATTGGCCAGGCGGACCAGCCACCGAGGTTGTTTTCCTCCGCAAAGCGCCTTGCCTTCAAGGAGGAACGCTTCCGCCTCAAAGTCCGCCGCGACAAAGGCACGAGCGAGAATTTTGGCTGAAAGGCGTCGCGACTGCATGGGATACTCTAGAAATCGATGGCTAAGGAACAGCGCTCTAATTACTTCGGCAGTTTGCTTGTCTTTTCGACCAGCGCCAGCGTTGGGATTCAGCTCATGTAGCTCGCTACACTCAGCTCAATCCCGTCTTGGCGCAGGTCGGAAATCCCGCGCAACTTTACCGAAGTAATATTAGAGCGCCGTCCCTTAAAATGCAGAAGGACCCTGCCGCCCAACGCGTCTGGTCGATCATGGGCAGATCTACTGCGTTAGCGCAGCTCATGCAGTAGCCACGTCCCATGACCCGAAATGAGTCGGTTTAAGGTGCCCCGGGGTAGCCCCGGAGAAACTGCATCAGCAAGTTCAGCAGCTAGCTTGGGCGGCAGAGCCTTCAGCTTCCTTTAGGCTAGCAGAACGGTGGAAACTTTCGAGTTCGAAATCAGGAATGGCAGGATTTACTGGGGCAATCCCTCGTTCCAAAGAATGTGAGTGCCGGATTTTCCCGGGACGATGATTTCTTTCCAGCCGTCCTCATCGAGGTCGGCGATGCGGATTTGGAGGCCGACGCCGGCTTGACCGCGATGGGCTTCGAACTTGGTGAATTGCCGAGCATCTGGCTGCCACTTGTAATAGTTGATGACGAGCGGATCGTTGGCACCGGGATCTTTGCCGCTGTGGGCGAAGTAGCGTTTTCCGGTGATCAATTCGGGCGCGCCGTCATTGTCGATATCCTCCCAGACCATGGTGTGGGCTTGGGAAAAGGTGTCATCAATGACGTGGCGCTTCCATTGGGTGGAGCCGTCCTCTTTGGGGGGAAGCTGCTCGTCCCAGTAGAGGCCGTAGTTGTGGCCATTTCCCCAGATCAAGTCGTTCCGGCCGTCTTGATTCACATCAATCACCAAAATCGGGCAACTGGCGTGGGGTAATACCATGTCGCGATGCCACTTCCAGGTCTGGCCCCAGGGATTTTCAGCGGGGCGCTCATACCAGCCTTGTTTGAAGACGATGTCTTCGAGCCCATCCCCGTTGATGTCACCGATTCCCTGGCCGTGACCATTGCCGCTTTCGCTGACGACGATCCGGTTCAGAGTCGGTTTTCCGTCTTCGGTCTTGGCAAACTTCCAGATCAACATGGGATTGTCATCGCCCCAACTGTTCTCGAGCCATTCCGGGGTGCCGTCGCCATCCATATCGTGCATCAGGGTGGCTTCGTTCCGAGTCGTTTCCGTGTCGATCAAGAGATGCACCGGCCAGGGTTTCGCTGCGGAGAGAAGCGCCTGATCCTTGGGGTTTTCGAACCAATGAACCTTGGTCTCGGTGAACTGACCACTGACGAGATCCAGCCAACCGTCGCCATTCACATCAAAGAGATGATCGCCGTTGTCCTGCATGTAGTCTTTCCCGAACGGGAGGATCTTTCGGACTTTGCGCTGCTTCCAATCGGGATTGGAATACCAGTGCTCACCGGCGATCACATCCACATCGCCATCGTTGTCGATATCGCCGACGGCAATCCCTTCGATGTTGTCTTTGTGGAGCTGTTGAACGCGAAACGTCAATCCGGGCTTCTTGGCAGCGGGCGGAGCAGGTGTCGGCTGCGGGGCGGCGACTTGCACGCGAATCGGTTGAGGCCGATAAGCGGAGTTGACCGCGATGGTGAACTGCCTGCCGGGCTCAGGGAGCGTCACCGGGACGCTGGCGGGGCCAGACTCGGGTAAGGCAATGGGTTCTTCGCCGATGAATAGATGCATCAAGCGGGTTTCATTGATTTCAAGGTTCACCCTGCTGCCCGGTTTCCCTTCGACATCGAAGCGAACCACTCCCCACCGATTTTTCCCACGGCCTAAAACTTTGGGGAGTTCATCCGGAGGAAGATCCCCATTTACCAGACTGCCGAAGGGCATCCACTGATAGCCAGCGAAGTCTTCCGCGAAAATCTTCTCACCGTAGTGGCCGATGTCGTCCCGCGTCCGCGCATGCGGCAGGAGCGCGCTCCATTGACGAATCACTGGCACCGGAGTGGTCTTGAACTCGCCTTCTTTGCCCAATTCCGAGAGAAACCGAACCAGATCGACGAATTCATCTTCTCGCAAATTCGCCGTCAACCCGGCGGGCATCATGGAAACCGGGCTGATCTGCTTACTGGCGACTTCCGCTTTCGGAATGCGCTGCAGGTTCCCCAAGTTGTCGCGAATGACGACTTCCCGATCATCTTCACCCACCAGTCCACCGGCGACGCTGTCACCGCTCTTCGTGACGACGAGTGTCATGTGATAGCCTTCCTTGATCTTGTCGTTCGGCAGAAGGAGGGAGTTGATGAGGTAATCGATCGGTGCGCTGGAGCCGATACTGACCATATCCGGTCCAATGACACCGCCCACTCCGCCGATGGCGTGGCAGACGATGCATTGCAGTTCCATCTTCCGATAAATCCGTTCGCCACGATGAGGATTCCCGGATTGCTGGACGCGATTCACCAGCGCCTGCATTTCAGAGGCGCTGAGCTGAGTCTTCATCGGCTTGAGTCCGCCCGCTTTTCGGATGGCGGCAATGAACGCGTCCATGGGTCGTCCCGAGGTTTGAGCACGCTGGAGTCCGACGATCGCAATCGCCTCGGGTAAGGTCTGTTGGTCCAACGCGGCTCTGAGTGTATCGGTCGCTTTCGGATTCCGCAGGAACGTGTCAAAGACGGCGGCGGCTTCACCGGAATCGGTCATCGTCGCGAGGACGGCAATGGAAACTTGCGCGGCTCGTTGCGGGCTTAACCGTGTCAGTTCGTTAACGGCAAGTGATCGGGCCAGTGAAGATTCGGACGTTTTCGCCACGGCCTCAAAGAGTGCCAAGGTGTCTTCCCCGCCAAAATAGCGCAGGCCTTCTGCGGCAGAGCGGAGCTGGGCTTCGGAGGAACCGGGACTAACGAAAATGTCTTCCAGTTCCGTCCGAGCTTCGGCGATTTTCCACATTCCGGCCAGAACGGTGGCGCGTTGGACGACCGCTGGATCTTCAGATCGCACCAATGTGGCGATCGGGGACAGATCGCCGCTTGGCTGAGTTTTACGGATGTTCTTGGCTTCGATGAGGGCGTCCAGGGTGGGAACCAAATGTCCTCCATCCTCCATTCCCAATTCCAAGAGACGGGCGAGATCGTTCGGGTTACCGACACGAGAAAGATGGACAATCGCGTTGGCGGCTTGGGGCTCGGCCAGCTTCCCGCTTTCCAGGGATGCCAGGATCTGAGGCAGCCCCACGGGTTTCCCGAGCGCCTTCGCGGCAAAGAGCAAATGGTGGGTTCGTGAGCCACCGAGATCGAGTGTTCCGGCGGTGAAAGCAGGTAGCCAATCGGCCTCTTTGTCTCGAACCAGCGACCAAAGCGCGAAATCGAGGATCTCATCCATGGGGGAGTCGAGAGCTTGCAAGGCGATATCCAAAGGCTGCAGCCCTTTCAGCTGAGATAGTCCACTGATGGCCCAAAGCCGGACTTGCGGATCGTCATCGCGGATGAATTTCTCCAAAATCGCCAGGGGATCTTCGATCTCAGAGTGGCGATGATAAAGAACCCGAAGGGCGGCGGCTCGGAAACGTGGATTCGAGGATTCGAGTAAGGCGTTGAGCAATTTCGGTTGAAGGCGATCGAGGGTTTGGTAGGTCCAGAGCGCCTCCATACGCGTGGCATCATCGCTGAGTGTTGCAGACCAAGCATCCAGGGCCGGCAAGACGGCATCGGCTCCTCGAACTCGTAGTTCCTGCTTGGCAAAGTGGCGCGTCCAGTCTTCCGGAGCCTTCAGCATCTCCAGCAACTCGGGGACGCTTGCCCCCGGAATATCCGGTTTCTCAACCAAGGGACGGTCCTTGAACGTGAGTCGCCAGATTCGGCCATGAACCCGGTCGCGACGGGGATCGCGAAAATCGACTTCGCCGTGTTGAATGATCGGGTTGTACCAATCGGCGATGTAGATCGCACCATCCGGACCCATTTTGACGTCGATGGGCCGGAACGCGCGGTGAACGGAAGCGAGCAGATCAGGTTGCTGGGTGGAACGATACGAGCTGTTTTCGCGTTCCAGTTGGAAGCGGTTGATGCGGTGACCCCGAAAATCTGCCGCGATCGCTTGGCCTCGCATCGCTTCAGGGACGTGGCGGCCACTGAGAAACTCCAAGCCGCAGTGTTTCGGTTGCCCGGGATTCAAGCCGGACACCACCCGCTTGGCTCCGGGAGAAGTTCTGTAGACCGCGTTGGGAAAGATAAAGTTGATGCCTTCGCTCCCGGCTCCGTCGGTCGCGAAAGTCTGGCCCCACTGATCGAAGGCATATCCCCAGGGATTGATGAGTCCTTTGGCGAGAATCTCCAGGCGTTCGGTTTCCGGGCGATAATGCCAAACCCCACCTCCCATCAGTCGTCGCACTCCATAAGGTGTTTCCACGTGGCTGTGGATGTAAATGGATTGGTTGAAGTAAAGCAACCCGTCCGGCCCATGGCGAAAGGTGTGAATCAAGTGGTGGGTGTCTTCCGTGCCGAAGCCGCTCAGCATCACCTGACGCTCATCAGCCTTCAGGTCGCCATCTGTATCGCGCAGGAAAAGAATCTCGGTCGAGTTGGCCACGTAGGCACCACCATCGCCGGGAATGACCGCCGTGGGAATGTGGAGTCCATCCGCAAAGGTCGTCACTCGATCCGCAGAACCATCATTGTTGGTGTCTTCCAGCACCAGGACCTGATCGTTCTCATCCTGGAGCGGTTCGATATGCGGATACATCGGGCTGCTGACGAGCCAGAGTCGCCCTTGCGCATCCCAGTTCATCTGGATCGGCTTGGAAATCATGGGGTCCGCCGCGAAGACATTGACCTCCATACCTTCCGGCACCTTAAAGCCCGCCAACTGCACATCGAGCGCCGGATCAGGGATGTCGGTGAGGCCGTTTTGGGCCGATGCAGAGGCAATCGACAATCCCAGGATGAAAAAGATTCTCGTGATGGATTTCATGTTACTTGGAGAAAACGAGTTGCTTGAAGACTTGGATTTCGAGTTCCTTCGCTTCGACGAGCGGGTCGAAGAGGGGGAGCTCTCGGGCATTCTGGCCCTGCTCATGTTTTCGGAACAGAGTCAGGTAGGTTTCGTTGGCCGGGCGCCAGCGATGAAAATAGAGCCGATTCTTTTCCACGATCGTTCGGCGAAGGCGAGCAATCGCGTCCGGATTGAGGCGCTCCGATTCAGCGGTCTTTAATCCGAGTTCGGCGACGAGCTTGGGAGCGATTTTCGCGTAGCCGATCTCAGAGTAGTGGATTCCATTGGTCGTCCATGGCTCATCTGGCGATACGGCGGCGAAGAGATCGACAAATCGGGCCTTCCGTTCCTTTGCCAAATCTCGAATCGCATCGCGATAGAGAGCGAGGCGTTGATTCTGAGCGGATTGATCGGGGAAAGGTGCGCCGAGCGATTCGGCGGGAGGCGGCGAGAGAAGCACGATCTCGCGGGGTGCCGCCTTCTCGTAAATCATATCGAGCAGCGTCTGGTAGCCTGCGATGAACTCGCCAACGCCTTCTTTCCCTGAAAATGCCGCGACTGCTCCGTAGTTGATGAAGACGACTTCCGGCTGGAGGTCGGTCAGTTGCTGCGTCAGGCGATCGAATCCCTCTTTCGGCGGGCCAAAGTAGGATCGAGCGGTTCCGAAAACCGTGTCGCCGCTCCAGGAAAGATTCCGGAACTTCACGTTTTTCTCCCCTGCTGCCAGAGTTAGCTCCGTTTCAAGATAGCCGTTTTGTTGGGCGCGTTCGAGGAACGTATTACCGAGAAAGACCGCGAGATCGCCTTCTTGGAATTGGAAGGGTTCAGCGATTGCCTGGCCACCAAGAAGCGCGGCGATCAGGGTGAAGAGTGGGATGGATTTAGTCATTGATGGTGAAGTGTAAAATGGCGGCTCGGGTTCCACCGGCGGTTTCTTCCGGGCGTTCCGTAACTCGCAGGGCCATTTGGTGGAAACCGGGTTTCAGCTCGGTCGCAAACATGACGGTTCGCGGGTAGTTCAGCCCTTTGCTGTGATGATGATACAGATCGACCTGTTCCCAGGGACCTGCATCGAGACTGTATTCCAGGATGGCTGCATCCGGTCCGGCGAGAACGAAGGCACCAATCGCGGTTCCTTGAAAGCTGACTGTCATCATCGAACCCGCTTCGTCCGCGACCGTGACCTGCCATTCTTCAAAGCGCCCTCGGATGGCTCCCAGGGGCAGAAGATCTCTACTTGTGAGCCCGGTTTTCCAGCCGCCCATCCAGTCGGCGGCCGCCGGATCCTGGAAGCGGCCTTGACTATAGCTGCGGGGATCGAGCGGCATGGGATCCGGGTAACTGACCTTCTCCGCATCGGCCTTCAGTTCATCTTTCCAGGCGCGTTCCAGAATCGAAATGACCAAATCGCTCGCGAGTCGATAGCCTGGCTGTTTGGGATGGGTTCCGCCATAGACTTCCCAGGTCATCGCTCCATCCGCCAACGCGGCTCCGACATTGACGGAGCTAACCTCGTAACGTTCTGCCACGGCTTCATGGGCGCTAACGCTGATGACTTCTTCCCCGCTTTGCAGCTTCTCCAAGATCGGTGGATTCACATAATGAATGATCACGATATCCGCTGCCGAATTGTGAGCCCGGACCCGTTGAACGATGCCTTCCATCCCGCGAAGCGCCTCTTGTTGGGCGTGAGCGGCATCCTGATCGTCATTCACCGCAAACTCCACGATGAAGAGATCGACGGGACCTTTGGCCAATACGTGGTCCTTCAGTCGAAACGCACCGGTCGTTGAGCAGGTAGAGGAGATTCCCGCATTCGTGAAGGTGAAGTCCGTATCGGGAAATCGCTGCTCGAGCCACTCTGGCACCATGGCGGTGTGGCCTTTGGCGTTTTCGGTGATGGAACCACCTAAAAATGCGACGTGTCCCGTTTTTTCCCGTTCGAATTGAATCCGCGAATTCTGATAATTGCCTCGAAGCTTCGCATGTCTTTCTGCGGATTCGGCAAGCTCGGAGTGAGCGGACAATGAAGGAAGAGCCAGGACGGCTCCCAGAAAGAGAGGGTGGCGAAACACAGGAACGGGCAGGGGTTAAGAGTGAGTTCTACCTCTCTCATGAGCCGCTCAAAATTTCAACAACCAGCGTAGGTAT
Organism: uncultured Verrucomicrobiales bacterium; assembly: GCA_964351855.1. GTDB lineage: Bacteria > Verrucomicrobiota > Verrucomicrobiia > Verrucomicrobiales > DEV007 > JBCDHN01. The sequence goes on along the minus strand of CAYGQD010000157.1, from coordinate 8,550 downwards.
TATTGACACTTTGCAGGAGCCGGATTCCTGAACTACGCCTTCCGCATGAATGGCGTTCTACAGATTGACTCCCGGGACAACGTTTCTGTGGCATTAAGAGATTTGCAGCCCGGTGAAACCCTTCCTGAAGGCACAACGATTCAAGAGCCGATTTCCGCGAAGCATAAAGTCGCCCTGCGGGATCTTTCGGTCGGGGATCAGGTCGTGATGTACGGAGTTGTGGTCGGGAAAGCGACCGAGCCAATTCCAGCCGGTGGTCTCCTTACGACCCGGAATTTGCGTCACGACGCCGACGGTTTCGAAATTTGCGCTGAGAACAAGGCCAACTGGACTCCGCCTGATGTTTCGGCATGGAGCGGAAAAACGTTTCAAGGATACCAGCGTTCCAACGGCCAAGTCGGCACCGCCAATTATTGGATCGTGGTACCGATGGTTTTTTGTGAGAACCGGAATCTGGCGGTGATGCGTGAAGCACTCAGCCAGACGCTCGGCTATGACCGGACGAATCACTACGCCCGCTTGGTCCAGAAGCTTGCTACCTTGCGGGCGGGGGGCGCTGATGAAGCCCAATTGCTGGCAGAACCGCTTCCCAGCCCGGACGAACCCGGGGAGCGGATGTTCCCGAACGTGGATGGGGTCAAGTTCCTCACCCACGGCATTGGTTGCGGCGGAACGAGAGGGGATTCCGAAGCTCTTTGTGGTCTTCTGGCCGGTTACATCACCCATCCCAACGTCGCCGGGGCCACGGTCTTGAGTCTCGGATGTCAAAATGCGGAAGTGGCGTCCCTGGAACGGGAAATCGCCCGACGGGACCCGAATTTCGATCGACCGCTTCACGTTTTCACCCAACAAAGCTACCCTTCGGAACAGGCCATGCTGGCCGAGGCTCTAAAGCGGCTTTTCGTCGCACTGGAAACTGCGAATCAGGCGGCGCGTCGCCCCGCACCACTTTCCAAATTGATTTTCGGCATGGAATGTGGGGCTTCCGACGGCTTTTCTGGCATTTCGGCGAATCCGACGATTGGCCAAGTCTCGGATCTGATCGTTGCCTTGGGAGGGCGTACCATTCTGTCCGAGTTTCCTGAACTCTGTGGCGTCGAGCAAGAGCTGCTCGATCGATGTGCCGAACATGCTAGCGCGGAAACGTTTGCCAGTTTGATGCGCCGCTATGCGCAGCGGGCGGAAGAAGTGGGCTCAGCGCTGCACATGAATCCTTCTCCGGGCAATATCGCAGATGGACTGATCACGGATGCGATCAAGTCCGCCGGAGCCGCCAAAAAAGGAGGAACATCTCCGGTTCGCGACGTTCTCGACTATCCGGAAGCGATTCGATGCGATGGGCTCAGCTTGCTCTGCACCCCCGGGAATGATGTGGAATCGACCACGGCGATGGCTGGCGCAGGAGCGAACTTGATGCTTTTTTCGACCGGATTAGGAACGCCGACGGGAAATCCCATCGTTCCAACTCTCAAAGTTGCCACCAACACGGAGTTGGCTCAGCGAATGCAGGACATCATTGACTTTGACGCCGGACCAGTGATTCGAGGTGAATCCAGCATTTCGGAAATGGGAGGGCAACTGCTTGATTTGGCGATCCAGACGGCCAGTGGCGACTATATGCCTCGTGCGATGCGAATGGGCCAAGACGACTTTCTGCCATGGAAGCGCGGCGTTTCGCTCTAAGAAACCACCGCTACACCAAAACCAACGAATCGCGGAAAAATTTGAGGGCACCAGAATCAAATCACCTCCGCCTGTTTGGCGTTTTCCGTGGTTGATCTCAGCCTGCCCATCATGTTGCCCACCTCCGGCCCCGCCGACAGGCAGTTGTAGCCGCGTGGATTGCCTAAACCATTTTGTTCATCTTGAACGTGCAACGTAACCAGAATCTCAGGGAATGATAACGTTTCGACCAAAATCGACTGTGCGAGACCCAGATTGTGCGAGACTGAGGTGGCCGGAGAAGCGTTGCCAGCGAGCGGCGGATTTAAGTCGGATTTCCGGAATTCACGGTAGGGTATCAGTAGCGCATCCGCCAACTCGCGCTGAGGCCATCCTTTACGGTGAAGAGGAAGTTGGCTTTGTTGAAGTATCCTTTGCTCTGATAGATGCCGGTGACAATCACGGAGGTTCCCTCGACCGCCAGTTTAGGGTCTACCAATTGCCACTTTCTGCTGATGATATCACTTTCCAACCAGCGGAAGAAATCCTCTCCTGATTTTGGCTTCCCGCTGCCATAAGCCAGAGAAGCATCCTTTGCGAACAGAGAACGAATGGCGATCGCGTCCACCTAAGGCAACATCTCTTTCAGGACATCGGGATCGAGCGTGTTGAAGGCAAAGCGGTCGCCGAAGATGAGTTGGGTAGGGGCGTATTTCCGGTTCGCAGCACCAATCACCCGGAAGTATTCCCGGGCGATCAGGCGGAGAAGAGCTTGGTCGCGTGCTTTTTCATCATCGCCTACCCAATTGCTGAGAAACTTTTGGTAGGCTTTCTGCCCAGCAGCGTTCTTGGGCAAGGCGCGGATGAAATCGACCCAATTTTTCCCGGTGGGGTTCTCCAGCGGCCAGGCCCCGAGATCCGTCCAGCAGTATCCGATAATGTTAGGGTTGTTGCGGCTGCGAGCACAGTTCGTTTTCACGCCGACATCGAGTTTGGCTTGTTCCTCGGGATCAAAAATGTCGATAAACTTGCGGCTGCCATCGCCACGGTTGGTCGAGATGGGGACGAGGTGATTCCAACTTTCGATGAACGGCATATCGGCCCGAAGTTCGGGAGGGCAGCCGTAGCGGTAGGCGTTGAAACCAAGATCCTTGCAGGCTTCGGAGACTCTGGCAAAATCGACCTTTGCTCTGGTGTTGCCGACGTGGGTAATGCCGTGGGCGAAGAACGGTTTGCCGTCCGGGCCGACGAGCCAGGTACGGCCTTCGATCTCGGTAAGGGTGATGTTTTGTTGTTCGGTTTCCTGTCCTGTCAGGGGAAGGATGAGGAGGCCGAGCATCGTAAAAATGGGCAGGGTGGTCGTTTTCATCGTATTCGCAAATGCGTTCCAACCATCAGGATCAGGAACCAAATTTCGTCTTATTTCCGTGGTGGGGCACAACGTTCGCCACCGATATAGCGCTTCAGCAGCCCTCGCATACTCTCGACCTTTTCAGGGTGCTCCGCGTAGAGATCTTTCGACTGGCGAGGATCGTCCTTGAGGTTGAACAACAGGGCTGGATTCCCCTTCCCGTAAGCATCCAATCCGAAATGCTCCAAATAGCTTTTCGGTTCTTTTCCGGCACCCTTTGGCGCATCGATCAGCACCCAGTCCCCCTGACGCAACGCAAACGCACCTGGAGAGGTGTTCTGTACTGTAGCCGTTCGCAAGGGCCGCGCATAGTCCGCGCCGGTTAGAACGGGCAACAGATTGTAACTGTCGATGGCGTCCTCCTTTTCGAGAGGGTAATCAATTATCGCCGCGAATGTCGCTGCCAGATCAACCTGACTCACGACTTCATCGGAGACGGAACCCGCCTTCACCTGACCAGGCCAACGCACGATGAACGGAACTCGGTGTCCGCCTTCGTAAAGATCACGTTTCAGCCCCCGGAAATCTCCCGAGCTCCATTGACCGAATTCTTCTAGTCGTTCAAAGGCATGAGTTTCGGCTCCGTTGTCCGCAGAAAAAACCACGATCGTGTTCTCAGCCAAGCCCTTTTCTTCCAGCGCCGCCAACACTTTACCAACCTGAGCATCCGTCTCGATAACGAAGTCGCCGTAGTATCCAGCTTCCGATGTTCCATGGAATTCCTCGTTCGGAACAATCGGGTAATGCGGCGAATTGAAGGCGAGATAAATGAAAAACCGCTCATCCGCTTTCTGCTTCCCAATCCACTCAACCGTTTTGTCGGTGATCGTCGGCAGGATATCGTAGGGATTCCAACTCTCGGCCATCGGCCCCGGACGAAATGTTCCAGCTCCCGCCAGCGGCTTCGATTTCATCACCGGCATGGTCGGAATCGTCACAAACCGGTCATTTTCGATCCAGCAATAGGGCGGAAAGTTGATCGTCCCATCGCCGAAATAATGGTCAAACCCCCGCTCGATCGGACCTCCCGGAAACCGCTTCGTCCAATCGTAGGATTCCGCTTTTGCCCAGTCCTTCTCTGCGACTCCGGGCTTGCGAATCGCATCAAAATCCCAGCCCAAGTGCCACTTCCCGAAGCATGCCGTGCGATACCCCTGCGACTGGAGCATTCCGGCAATCGTAAAATCCCCAGGCTCAAACACCGGTCCCCCAAAGGCACCGACAATCCCATGAAATCGACGCCAGTGATGCTGCCCGGTGAGTAAGGCAAACCGACTCGGCGTACAAATGCCCGATGAACTGTGCCCATCCGTAAACGTGATTCCGTCGGCTGCCAATTGATCGATGTTCGGGGTCTGGATCTGGGCCTCCTCGTTGCCATAGGAAACATCAGCGACGCCCATATCATCAGCATAAAGGATGACCACGTTAGGCCGCTGATCGGCAGCGAAAAGCTGCGCCGTCAATCCGACCGTCGCGAACGCCGCCAGAAAGGCTGCCGGAATAAAGGTGAGTTTTCTTTTCATGAAATGGTTCTCATCTGAATAGAGCCATTCTCATAACCCCCAAGTCCCGAAAATCCAACCCTCGAATTCACTCGAAACGATCTTGGAGGAGCGGAGTGTTTTGCCTGAAATGTTGATGTTCGAGCAAAGACCGTGGAACCCGCCAACTTCTCGCTATTGGCTGGTGGACTCATGAATCGACGCAGTTCCTTGGACGATCCAGCCTCGCCACCATCCCGCTTTCTGGAGGCATTGATAGCTGAACCCAGCCAATACCCTCTGCTCGCGGGCATTCAAAATTCTGGAGACCTAGGCGATTTCCGGGGCGTCTTCGCTGCGTCCGAAGTCGTTTCGGGGAACCTCCAGTGCCGGGATCCCGTTGTCTTCGACGTAGTTGGCGAGCAGGTTCTCGCAATGTCTAATCTGGTCTTCGCGTTTGCGGCGAGCTTGACCGGCAATCTGGGCCAGAGAGTCGATCGGATAGAGGTAAACGTCAGGGACATCGGCCACTTCGGGTTCCACGTCTCGCGGAACCGCGATATCGATCACGATTAACGGGCGGCCTCGGCGGTGTCGCATGGCTTCGCGCACTGCATCCGGTTTGATGATGGTATGTGGCGCTGAGGTGGAAGCGATCATGATGTCGGTGTGGGCCACCCGACTTTCCCAGTCATCAAAACGGATCGCATCGCCGCCAATTTCTTGAGCCAGTTCCTCGGCCCGGTCGAAGGAGCGATTCGAGACAATCACGCTTTTGGCCCCTCGAGAGAGAAGGCTCTGAGCTACGGTGCGGCTCATATCGCCCGCCCCAATCAACATGACATGGCAGCGCTTGAGATCGCCGAACACTTTTTCAGCGAGATCGACGGCTACTGAACCCACAGAGGTCGAGCCCCGTTGGATCTGAGTGTGGTTGCGAATGTATTTTCCTACCGAGAACGATTGTTGAAACAGCTTGTTCAAAGTCCGAGCTGTCGTTCCGGCGGTTTGGGCCGAGGAATACGCCTTCTTGACCTGGCCAAAAATTTCCGTCTCCCCCAGAACCATGGACTCGAGCCCGCTGGCGACCCGGAACAAATGCACGGCGCTGTCGCGGTCCGATTTGCGAAAAAAGGGCAGTTCAAGATCGGGTTGGAGCCCAAAATGGTTGCGAAGATACTCTTCGAGGAAAGCGAGCCCGCGGCCTGTGTGATTGACGACGGCGTAGGTTTCGACGCGATTACAGGTGCTCAATACGACCACTTCGTTGACGCCTTCCGTCCCGGCGATTTCGCTTAAGGCTACCGGTAGATCACTCTCCGAAAACGCCATCTGCTCCCGGATTTCAACCGGTGCAGTTTGATGGCTTATGCCGAGGCAAATCAGATTCATGGACAAGGAGCAAAATGGGACAGGAGGAAATGGAAAGCGTTCGGAATCGGTTTAGTGATCGAGCATCATGAGGGTTACGATGGGAAGGACAAAAACAAACACGGTAAGTCGGGCGGTTAGTTGCGAGGAAATGCCGCGATGAAATTTCAAACCCAGCACCGCAGCGTAGGCCAACCAAACGAAAAGAGACAAGATCAGATGAAGCCCGGTCGGTGGTTTTTCGGTACCAAACCCACTGGCAATTCCGACCGTCAACAAAGCCAGTCCGATCCCCACCAACCGGGTAATAGCTTGAGATAAATTGGTCACCGGTGGCAAATTGTAGCTGAGATCTTGCAGGTCGGCCCGCTTCAAGAGACGGTCCTGCACCATGAACATGACTCCGGCAATGCAGGCCAAGGCGAAAGCACCATAAGCAAGGAGCGAAACCGAGGCGTGCATTTCCAGCCAGTAGTCATTGGCGGGCCGGAATTTCGGCAATTCGCGGAGAAACGGAAGGGCAATGAGCTGGAAAAAAGACACCAAAGGGGCTGTGAATGCGCCCATTAGTGAAAGGCGGAAGGTGCGGCCTAGGATGAAATAGAGGAGAACTGCGCTCCAACTGACAAAAACCAGGATCTCAAACGGATTCGTGATGGGACACCGTCCCAGCGCAGCTCCTCGTTCCGCAAGAAAAAAGCATTGCGCCACGAAACCGATCGCCATGATCACCAGATTCAAACGCGACGGATGATAGCGCCCCGTCCGCAGGGAAATCGCGACATAGGCGAATCCTGCGAGGAAGAAGAACGTTGAAATGAGGAGCCAAGTCCAGGCGTCGTGCATCGGGATGGAGAGTTTAGGGTGAAACGAGGGATCTGTCACCTCCGCTCTCCGAGAATAATGGGATCCATTTAGACTTCCAATCCGCGAACTCCGACGGATGTGCTGCTGCCAAACTGCTCGATCTCGACCCCCATATTTTGCGCCAGGGCGACAAAGAGATTCGCGAACGGGGTATTATTCTTCTCATCATGCGCCACGTAGGAACCGTGTTTGTAGCCTCCTCCGGCGAGAATCGTCGGGAGATTATGCCAATCATGACTGCTGGCATTCCCGAGGTTCGATCCGAAAAGGACCGAGGTGTTGTCGAGCAAACCAGAACCATTTTCGTCGGTGCTCTTCAGTTTTGTGAGGAATTCGCCAAACGCTTTGAACTCTTCCTGCTCAATCAAACTCAGCTCGTCGATTTTCTCGGGGTCTTTCCCGTGATGAGAGAGGTTGTGCCAGTCGGTATCGACGCCGGGAATATTGCTAGGCGGTGAATTGAGCCCTCCGAGACGGAAGGTAATCGTTCGGGTGGAATCCGTCTGCAACGCCAGCACGATCATGTCGTTCATCAATCGCTGTTTCCCGATGGCGTCGTTGCGATCATCAATGTCGGTTGGTGGAGGCACATCCACCTTGGGCTTCGGTTTTAAAGCCCAGCCTTCGGATTCCTGAAGGCGAGTTTCCAAATCTCGTACCGCAGTGAGGTATTCGTCGAGTTTCTCCTGGTCGCGCACGCCGAGATCGCCGTTGAGCTTCTTGGCTTCGCCCATGACGGTGTCCAGAATGCTGCGGCCCCGCATCAACTGGCGCATTTCTTTGGCAATTTCCTCCTTCGTTCCTTCGATGAAGAGGGCTTTGAACAAACGGGAAGGAGAGTTTTCTGCAGGAACTTCGACTCCGTTCGACGTCCAGGAAAGGGAGCCGGACCCGGTGCTTAAAGCGAGATAGGGATAACGCGTCTGAATCCCAATTTGACTCGCGATAAGCTGATCCAGGGAAATCGATTGCTTGAAGCCCGCGAGACCGGGACGCTTCGCGGAGGTCAACCAGGTCAACTCCGAGGCATGACCGTTGTTCCCTTGCTGGGCGGGATGGGAGAGGCCTGAGAACACCGTAAAATCCTCTTTCACCCCTTTGAGTTGGCTGAGATAAGGCGTGAGTTGGTAGTCTTTTCCGGGCGTTTCAGGAAAGAGATTGGGTGCGTGGAAACCGAGACCGGCACACATCGCCACGAAGCGTTTCGGCGCTTTGGGTGCCGCAGCTTGGACAAAGGTCGGAGTCATTGCTTCCAGAATGGGAAGGCTGAGGAAGGCAGCGCCGGTTCCGCGAAGAAAATGGCGGCGGCTCAGCGCTTTGCGGGTAGAAACGTAGGGCGTATTCATGACAATGGGAGGTTGGGAATTATTTGGTGCGGAAAATTTCGCTGGTGACGATCAGTTCGAACAAATCACGGATTCCGTAACCCTGTTCGGCGGATTGCTTGACGATTTGATTGATCTCAGGCCGATCCGAAAAGCCCATTTCACGTCCTGTGGCGAAGGTCAGCAGCTTCGTCGTTAAGGCTCGGGCGAGGACGTCCTCATCCTCGGCGAGATGATCTCGGAACTCCAGGAACCCTGAGAACTCGCGGCCATCCGCAAAGTTGCCGCTCGAATCGACCTCCAGGCCCAATTTGTAGCGTGCTCTCTGGTCGCCCTTGAGGAGAACGCGCTCGCCTTCGACCACGGTTCGAAACTAGTCCCGCCAACCGCCAATCGCATTGAAGCTTTCCAGGCCGAACCCCGGCCGATC
>CAYGQD010000156.1:0-16778 GCA_964351855.1 uncultured Verrucomicrobiales bacterium | reverse complement strand
CCGTCATTCGTCCCCGTGATCGTGATGACCACGTCCTGAGTATCCGTCGTCCCGCCCGGCGCGTCCGTCGCCGTGAGCGTGTAGGTCAATGTCAGGACATCTCCGGCGTCGAGATAATCGAACGCTTCGGCACCACTGTCGAAGCTCCAATTGATCGTTCCCGTCGCCGCAGAATTGCCGATCACATTCCCGGCATTCACCGAGAACATGCTCTCCAGAGCAGCAGCGGCGATGCCGTTGGTGTCTCCTACCGTGCTCAGATTCGTGACCGCCACCGCGACCGTGTTCGTCAGATCCGGATCGGTGACCGTGAGCGTTCCGCTCGTCGTGAGCGTTCCGTTGGTCTCGTTCAGGGAAGCGGAAGCGGCATCGGTTCCACCCACGGAGATCACCGGAGTGTCGTTCGAACCGTTGATCGTGATCGTCACGTCCTGCGTGTCGGTTCCCCCGTTTCCGTCATTGAAGGTGATCGTGTAGACGACCTGGACAGATTCTCCGGCAGCGAGGTGATCAAAGGCAGGAGCGTTGAACGTCCAGGTGAGATCGTTCCCGTTCTCCGTGGAGGACACAACAGGGTTAGTTGAGAGACTCAACAGGGTTGCCGGATCGATGCCGTTGAAATTCCCGGTCGTCGAGTTGACCGAGAAGCCGGCGTTGACGTCATCCGAAGTGTCGAGATCAGACACGCTGATGGTCCCCGAGACCGAAATCGCGAGGTTGCTTTCCGTAACCGTCGCCGAGTTACTGTCCCCGGTCTCGATCGTGGCAATGGGCTCGTCATTCGTGCCGACAATCGTGATCGTGACCGTCTCGGTGCTACTCGCGCCGTTGTCATCCGTGGCATTGACGGTGTATTCGAGCACGAGTTTCTCATCGACGCCGAGGTAGTCAAACGCATCGCCGTTGCTATTAAAATCCCACGTCAGCGTATTCGTCGTCTCCGTCCCGTCGAGAATCGCGGTCGGCGCAATCGAGAACATGGCTTCGAGTTCGGCAAGGGTTGGGGCCTCGGCACTGCTCAGTCCATTCAAGACGAGATAATCGACGGCGTAGTTTGCCCCTCCGGTTGAGGTCGATACCGAAGCCAACTGAACCCCGAGTGTCTTCCCGACGTCACCGGCCTGGATCGTGTATTCAAGCGTCTCGCTTTCAGTGGGATCGGCGGCGTCCATGTTCGTGGTTCCCGACGAGAAAGACGTGTTCGGGGTGGGGTTCCCCACGCCCGTGCCATCAAGAGTTAGATCCAGCCTGACATTCGCAAAATTGTTCGGACCGTTTCTAAAATGACCGACGGTGATACTGACGGTCTCCCCGACATCTCCCGCACCGATGACATACCCGGAGTTCACGATCGCGCCTCCGGAATTCGTTGAGGCGGCCACCTGAATACTGGCGGCTCCGCCATTGAAGGCATCCGCCCCTTCTCCATCATTCTCAGTAAACGGACTGGCTGCGAAGGAAACGCCTGTTCCGAAGAAAGAGACATTCGCGAGCACCTCCGCTTCGGTGGTGAAGGGTCGAACAAGAGTCTGCACCCTGAGTGATTCCACCCCGACAGTCACGATATCGGTCGTGTCCACATCGGTGATCGTGAGGGTGCCGGAGGATGTGAGGGTGGAATCCGTCTCCGCCAACTCAACCGCATCCGGTCCATCGGTGATGACCGGCGCGTCATTCTCCGCAGACACCGTGAAGGTGAGCACGCCGTCAACGAGCGAACGGGAGCCGCCATCATCCTCCATCCGGTAGGTCACCGTGAAAACCGCATCCGGTTCTCCGACCGCCATGAAATCGAGGGCCGTGCCCGGATCGAACTCGATTTGATTTGCGCTGATCGAGAAGAGGCTCGCTGGATTGGTCAGGGTGATACCGGAAACGGTGACACTGACAATGCTATCGAGGACAAAGTTCGATGGATCATCGGTCGGATCGACGTCGGTATCATTTGCCAACACATCGACGAGCTTGTTCTCATTCTCCGTCGCCGAGTCGGTGTCATCGACGGCGACCGGTCGATCATTCACATCGGAGATGTTGATCGTCACCGTGTCAGAATCGGATTCGAACGTGCCATCCCCGGTGTCACCCGGATCCGCACCGAAATTGCCGAGGTCACTGGTGGTGATCGTCAGGGAATCGGCAGCGGCTCCGGCGATGTCGAGGTCGCCCGTGTAGGTCAGCGACGTCAGGGTTGCGTTGATATCGGCCTTGAGACCGCTGATGGTGATCGAGGCATTCCCGGTGCCACCCACGACCGCTCCACCCGAAGCCGTCGCGTTGAGGATCCCGTGAGTCACGGTCAGCGTGGTCGATAGCTGATCGGTGCCTTCCGCCGAATCGAGATCGCTGATACTGATACCGGTGATGGCCGTCGCCGTCTCTTCAGTCGCAGCGATGAAGGCGGGAACGGTATTGACCGGCGCGTCATTGACCGGATCAATCGTCACCGTCGAGGTGATCGTTGAGCCACCCAGTCCGGCATCGGAATTGCTGAGCGAAGCCTGGATATCGAAAGTCGCTGTGCCATTGAAATCCTGATCGGGCGTGAACTTCAATCCAGCTGTCGCCTGCGCCGCGGTGATAAAGCTTCCACCAGTCACCTGCGTGGTGCCATCGTTGAGATAGAGCGTCCCGTCAGAACTGATATTGGTGATCTTAAAATGGGTCACTTCCGTGCTGTCGACCACATTCCGGCTAATTACGATAGCTCCGGACTGATTGTCCTCATTGGTGGACACGTCCACCACCGTCGGAGTGTCCGCCACCGGGCTCACCGTCACCGAAGCCGTGACCTTGTTTCCTCCGAGGCCTGAGGCCGCGTTGCTGACCGAAGCTTGAACATCAAAGCTGCCGGTTCCGAAAAAGTCCGGATCCGGGGTGAACTTCAATTGCGTCGCGCCGACGCTCACCGCGACGAAATCTCCCTGGGAGACCTCAGTCGTGCCATCCGCCAGAAATACCCGGCCGTCGGTGATGTTGGTCACCTGGACATGAGTCACCTCGAGGTCGGTGTTGACGATGAAGCTTCCCGTCGACGTCTGGGTATCCTCATTGGTCACCGGCGTGTTGTTCACCGACGGGTCGTCGGCCACTGGATTCACTGTGAGGGTCACCGTCTGGGACTGGGACAGGTCGTCCCCACCGTTGGTGGTTCCGCCGGAGTCGCGCACCTGCACCGTGATATCGATGCTGCCGCCCGCAGTATTCCGGTCCGCAGCGACCGTGAAAGTCAGGGCTCCGCTTCCGTCGATACTGGGCGCCACATCAAAGAAACTGGTGCCTCCCGTGTGTGTGACGAAGTATTGCAGCGCGGTTTGCGCCGCTTCATCGGTTCCGCCCTGAGGGTCGAAAGTCGCGAAACTGTTCACGGTCTGAGCACCCGCGTCCTCATCGATCGTGACATTTCCGCTGAGGCTCACCGTCGGCTCGTCATTCACTGCCGTGACATTGATATCCACGGTATCGACAATGTTGCCTCCCCCACCGGACCCGGTGTTGCCACCGTCATTGGCCGTAATCGTCATGACCACCGCGCCACCGTTCACGGAATTGTTGAAGTCGCCGTCCGGAACCGTGTAGGTCACACCGGTTGCGGTGCCGAGCGTCGCATTGATTTCGGCCACGGTCCCCGTCAGGGTCACGGCGCTGGAGTTGTTGTTCGAAATGGCGGCACCGCCGGTCGCCCCGGCATCCACCGACAGGGATCCGTCAGCGGCATCGATGGAAAGAATCACGGAAATATCTCCACCACCCACTTCATCCGCATCGACATCGTCGACACTTAAGTTGGTGATGTTGTGAGTCGCGCCCACTCCCTCCGCAACCGTCTGCACGGCCACCGGAGTCGTAATCGTAGGATCGTCGTTCACCGGGTTGACGGTGACGTTGATCGTCCGCACCGCGTCAAATCCGCCGACCGGTCCGGCTCCGGTATTGCCCTGATCATTGACGATCAGGGTAATCAGGTCGTTGCCATTGAAATTGAGGTCACCCGTGTAAGTCATTCCATTGAGAACCGCCTCCGCCTGAAGCTCAGTCGCTTCGAAAGTGATACTTCTCGCCGTAGTCACCACATTGGTCAGCGCGGTCTGATCGCCAGCGCTTCCTCCGAGAGCCAGAGTTCCACTACCGGTTGTCACCGTGATCTTAAAGAGCCCCCCGGGAGTGTCCGCCAAGTCCGCATCACTGATCTGGATCGGCGTCGTCGCCGTCACCACGATCGTCTCCTCCTCATCGCCACTGATTGCGGCGGGAGCGGAATCGATCAGCGGCGCGCTGTTCGCCGGTACGATGTTCAAGGCAATCACATCGGTTTCGATCAGGACACCGGGGGATCCCGTGTTACCGAGGTCACTGGTCCGGATCGTGATATTCGCGGCTCCGTTGACCGTGTTCGGCGGGATATAGACCATGTCATTGATCGCCAGGTTGATCGCTGCGAGCGAACCGGTCAGGGTCGTCACTCCGCCCGAACTCGAGATGGTTCCTCCACCGGAAGTGAACACACCCGAATTGGTGGGATCAAGAACCAGGCTTCCAATATCAGCCGAAAGTTGGACCTCCATGTTGGCATTGACCGTCTCCGACTCATCCAGATCGGAAATCGTAATGCGGGCGTTGTTCGCCACACCGAGCGTGTAGGAATTATCCTCCTCCACCTGGATGACCGGGCTGGTTCCATTGATATATTCCGTGCCGTCGAGAAGATTGACCGGCGCGTCGTTAATCGCGGCCACGGTTATCGTAACCGTGCCCTGGCTGACACCACCATCGTCATCCGAGATTTCGTAAACGAAACTGGCCGTTCCATTGAAATCCTGATCCGGAGTAAAGATAACGTCCGTACCTGAGATCACCGAACTTCCGTTGGTCGAACTGACAATCCGGTCCAGCGTCAATGGATCAAGGGTGGTCCCCGCGGGATCGGTGTCGTTGGAGAGAAGATCGGCAACGGCGATTGTGAGAGCAACGTCCTCATCGGTGCTCTCCGAATCCGCTCCGGCGGTGGGCGCGACATTATTGACCGTCAGTGTCGCGGTATCGGTATGGACGTTGGTTCCGTCACTGACCCGCAGGGTCACGGTTCGCGAATCGGGTCCGTCATTGATTCCGAGGGCCACAAGCTGAGCCCAGGTCAGGTTCGCGGTTTGCCCGCTGATATTTTCGTCATAGTCCCCGTCCCCATCGACATCCCACGCATAGATCAGGGTATCTACCGGAACATCGGCATCGGTTGTCCCTGCAGCGGAGAGAGACACAGCGTCGCCCTCGTTGATGGTGTAGTCGCCGTTAGCTTCCGCAACAGGAACAAAATCTTCGTTGATGATCGTGGCAACGCCCTGCGCATCGAGAATCGACACATTGCGTCCGGTTGCAATCAAGTTGGTTAAATTCACCAGAAACTGCTCATCGACTTCTGCGGCATTATCGCCATTCACGACCACGGTGAAGGTTTGCGTTTCCCCTGCAGTTCCGGTGAAACTGACTGATGCCGAGTTGGCGGTGTAATCAGAATCAGCCGTCGTCGCACTGCTGTCTGCCGAAGTTGCGGTTACGGAAATCCCGGCATCCACCGCCTTATCCAGAGTGACCGTAAATATGGCGTTCACCGTTCCGGTGTCACCTTCGATCACCGTAATATCGTTGATCGACAGAGTCGCCGCGTCATCGTTGGTGACCGTTGTCTCTGCCTGGCTGTCGGTGAACGTCACATCGCCCGCAGCGACGATATTGCTCAGATTTGCGAGAAAGGTTTCAGAAAGTTCCACTTTCTCGTCGCCGTTGACCGTTACGGTGAAGGTTTCCGTTTCACCGTCGTTGCCGTCGAAGTTGAGCGTTCCCCCGGCAGCGACGTAGTCACCGTCAGCCGTTGTCGCGGTTCCGTCGGCGGTTGCATAATCGACAGCCACACCGCCCTGAACGTCGCCCGAAAGAGTGACGGTAAAGGAAACGATTTTCGTGCCGGAATCGCCTTCGGACACAGTTACGTCCGCAATCGAAAGCGTTGCTGCGTCGTTATCGACGATGGTCGTCGTCACAGATCCGGTTCCGGCGATATCGGAACCGGACGTCGAGGTAGGACTGCTCAAGGCAATCGTGAAGGTCTCATCATTCTCAGCGATAGCATCGTTCGCGGTCGTGATCGTGACATCGATGTCCGCCATCGCGCTTCCAGTTCCGGTGAAGGTCAAGGTAGTTCCGCCGAAGCTCAAGTCACCCCGTCCGTCGGCGATGGTTTGGAGGGCGGCGATGAAATCTCCGCGGTCGTTGTTCGCCGCCGTACCGTTAGTCTGCGCGACAGTAATCTGTGCGGTTTCTCCCGCTTCAAGGATGCCGGCAAGAGCGATGGTGTAATCGGCACTGTTGCCTTCCGCCACCGACGTATCCCCGGTAATTGACCAGGTCGCTGTATCATTGTCGGTAATCGAGACTTCAATACCCGTATCGGCAGAACCATTCAGGGTGATTGCCGAGGTGGTGATGGCACCGGTCGTTGCAAAGGTCAATTGTCCCACATGCGGGCCTTCGACGAGTGCGTCATCGACAGCGGTCACTGTGACCGTTTGATCCGTTTGAGCATTGGCGCTGGTAAAGATCAGAGCGACTGCGACTCCGGCACCGTTTCCGAGATCAACATCCGCATCCGGCGTGATCGTTACAGTCGTGTCAGTTGTGGGGAACGCATTCAAGCGAACCGTAAAGGTATCCGTCGCTCCCCCCTCGGTCGCATCGGTGGATCCAGCTGTCTCGGTCACAATAACCGCAATTTGAACGAGTTTGATCGTCTTCGCAGCGGTATCGACCTCGACACCATAGCCCGCAGGCACACCACTGGTTCCGGCAAAGGTAGTTCCGCTGAGCGTGCCCGTGTAACTTGCGATGAGATATTCCGGATCGTCAACCGTGACCAGTTCGGTCACGTTGAGGGTGGCATTGGTGATGTCAAGATCGCCCGTAATCACAGCGGTATCGGCGTCACCCGTTGCTGTTCCATCGACTTCGACTTCAAAGTCACCGTTGATGGTGACACCATTGGTAAACGTAAGATCGAAAACTCCATTGGAACCTGGAGCGAGGTTACCGCCGGAATCTATTGTCGTCGCCCCACCGACTGTTCCTGTGCCGCCCAAGGTCGCACCGCTGGAAACGGTAACTGCACCGTTGGCGGCAGAGTTGTTTCCGTTCACCAAAAGTGTTCCTGACGTTACATTGGTATTGTTGTCGTAGGTGCTGTTTGCCGTCAGGACGAGGGTTCCGGCACCGGCTTTCGTCAGTGCATCCGTAGTCGCGTCAAAAGTTCCGCCACCTGCATAACCTCCACCGGTGGTGATCGCCGAAGAAATCACGAGATCTTCTGTAGCGGCACCGTCAGCAACCGTTATCGAAGTGCCGCCGGATTGCCTGAGGACAACCGTGACACCATCGATCGTCGATGAAGTCGCTGCAGCGAGCGAATTAATCGAAGCGGTGCCAGTTCCGGCGTTCGCATCATTGTCGAGCATGTGAATCGATCCTGTACCGGTTACCGACCCCGCGGTCATATTCAGCACGAAATTACCATTCGTCGTCTGGTTACCCGTCGTATTGTTATTCCATTCTCCTCCGTTTAGATTAAGCGTTGTCAGGCTGACACCATCAAAGAATCCAAATGCATCACTGGAGCTCGTCCGTAAAACTCCGCCGGTATTGACTGTCGCGGTGCCTCTTATCGTTCCATCCGCACCCGAAGTCGACAATTCCAGGACACCTTCATCAACCGTTGTTCCCCCGGTGAAAGTATTTTTGTGAGACAGTGTCTGGGTTCCCACACCTTCCTTTACCAGAGCGACTGAACCGGCAATCACCCCATCATATGTGAAGTCAGATGCATTATCTATTGTCAAAGTGGCAGCGGTTGCACTGGTTACTGTGCGCGTTCCGGTTCCTTCGTCGTAAAGTCCGGCAATTGTCTGGTTGTTGCCATTGAGGTCGAGTGTTCCATTGGAGGCGCTGGTGCTAACGTTGACTACGCTGTCTGACGGGATCGCATCCGCCACATCCGTGCGAAGTGTCGAATTCCAGCGTGTCCAGGTTTCGCCCCAATCATTGCCGGTTACATTCAGTACCGTGGTGCCACTGCCGTGGCTTTCAAAACGCCCTGTCCCGATGGTTACCGGATTGGTTTCGATCGTGACCGTGCCGGAACTGTTGTTGACGGTGAACCCGTAATTGGCTCCACCCGAAGTCACTCCACCGCTCAAAGTCAGGTTACCGCCTGCCTGGGAGACCCGCGACCACCCGGCAAGGGTGATTTGCCCGCTCCACTCATTGGTGCCGCCGACGTTCCGCAGCGGGCCCTGCCAGGTACTGTTACCCAGGTTGTCCGAGCCTTCGATCGTGATGGCTTCGGCAATGTTCAGCCCGTCACCGTCGATTAAGACCTGACCAGTGCCTGAGACAACCGTGTTTCCATCTGTCGTCCCCAATGCGTTGCTGTGCTGAACGGCGAGGATCCCATTATTAACATTGGTCGTGCCGGTGTAACCGCTATCTCCGCTTAGAGTCAACTGTCCCGCACCTTCCTTGACCAGACTACCGGAGCCGGAAATAGTTCCCGCTATCGTCTGATTCGAAGCATTATTGACTGTCAGAGTCGAGCTTCCTTCGATCACAATATCAGTTCCCGCGGCAGTCGAAATCTCAGTGATTTCAACCGCACCGGCGGTATCCGGACCGGTGATTTCCAGAGTGATTCCGTTGCCGACGAAGATGGTTTCATTGTAGGTTCCGGAATTGATGATGATCGTAGCATTCGTGTCCGCGACTGCTAAAGCCGCGTTGATGGTGCCAAAAGCATTGGAGTTAAACACCGCAGATTCAATCGCTGTGGTTCCATCGTCGACATCCCCGTTTGCATCCGCATCAAAAGCGGCCTGGTCGACCCAGTCGATATCGACATAGAGAATATCGTTATCGACGATGGTCAGCGCTCCGGTGTCGGTGGTGTCCACCACGCGGGTTCCCACAGGGTTCGTGGACGACACCGCAAGGTTGATCTGAAAGTTCTCAATCGCTTCACCGATTTGATCGTTGACCAAATTGACGGTAAAAGTCTTGTCTCCGGTCTCGTTGGCCGTCCAGCTGACTTGCTGAGTGGCAATGGCAAAATCACCCGCATCGCCATCCGGGAAACTGACATCGACGGTCAAAGCGGTATCAACCTGTTTGTCCAGATTCACGGTAATGGTAGCTGTGCCGTCTCCTTCATTCACCTGGACATCGGCCACGGTAACCGTCGCCGCGTCATTATCGGTGATTTCTCCGATTCCGGTATCTGATAGATTCAGAGCCCGGTCTCCAATCGCAGTCGCTGTGCTCAAACTGGCCTTGAAGGCTTCGGTAAGCTCAATAATGTCATCATTCGTGATCGCTACCGTTACCGTCTGAGCAGTTGTCGAGTTCGCAAGGAAGGTGACTGCATCAGCCGCGGAGTCGTAGTCTGCTCCACCTCCGGTTGCGGTAACATTGGCGTAGCCCACATCAACCACCACATCCGTGTCGATCGCGGTATCAAGCGAAACCGTAAACGTGGCGGTCCCTGCTGCTTCGTCTACAGAAACATGATCGATCGTGAACGTTCCGGTGTCATTGTCAGAAATGGTGGTGGTCACGGAAGTATTGCTTCCATCAAGCACGACAGCGGCACCGGTCGTGCTGCCGGCAGAACTGAGCACGACGTCATAGGTTTCCGTCGCCTCAACCAGGTTGGTGTCAACCGTGGCCAGACTGATACTGAGATCAGCCATGGCCGTATTTCCGGCACCACCGGTGTAGGTCAAGGTTCCGGTTCCGGAATTAAAAGCAAGGGTTCCCGGGCCACTGTATGCGGTAACCGCAGCCGCGACAGCCACAGCCAAGTCGCCGTGATCGGCGCTGGTAGTCGTGCCTTCAGTAAGATCGATTTGCACCGTCGCGTCTTCCCCATCCTCGAAGGTACCAGCCAGGCTTAGCGTGTAAGTCACAGTTGATCCCTCAGTCACTGGTGAACCGGTCTGGGTCAGTCCCCAGGTTCCAGTATCATTGTCAGTCAGATTCGCAACCACCTGAGTCGCGCCCGTCGTCCCGTTCAGGGTGAAGCTGTTGGTGGTGATCGCGCCGGTAGTCGCCAGGGTGATCGTGCCCGTGTGTGGCCCTTCGATCAAGGCATCGTCAACCGCCGTGACCGTTACGGTTTGCGGCGTTTGCGCGTCGGTTGAAGTAAATGTCAGAGTAACCGCTGTTCCGGCACCCGCACCGAAGTCGATATCCGCATCGGGCGTCAAGGTGACTGTCACATCAGCAGTTGGGAAAGCACTCAATACAACGGAGAAGGTATCGGTCGCGCCACCTTCCGTCGCATCGGTGGATCCGCCGGATTCTTCGACTAGGACCGCAATTTGAACGAGCTTGATGGTCTTCGCGGTGGTATCGACCTGAACACCATAACCATTTGGAATCCCACTGGTGCTGGCAAAGGTGCTTCCGGTGAGGGTGCCCGTATAAGTCGCGATGAGATACTCGGCGTCATTCGCCGCGACGAGTTCAGTGACAACCAGGTCGGCACTGCTGATATCAAGGTCACCGGTGATATTGGCAATATCGGCAGTTCCACCATTTGTGCCGTCGACTTCGACCTCGAAATCGCTATTACCACTAAAGGTGAGCCCACCGTTTAAAGTGAGCGTTCCAACGGTTCCGTCTCCCGGAGCGAGATTTCCATTCGGACCTTCGACCGTGACCGCACCACCTACGGTTCCGGTGCCGCCGAGCGTGGCGTTATTGGTGACAATCACCGCACCGGTCGCTCCGGCACTGTCGCCGTTCACCAGCAGGGTAGTCGTGTTGCCGACTGTGGTAAGACCGGCATAGTCATTCGTTCCACTAAACACAATCGTGCCATCACCAAATGTTGAGACACCCGCTCCACCGGTACCGGTAATATTTCCTGTAACGGTGAGAGTATCCCCCGCTCCGACCCTCAGATCAAAGTGATCCGCCGTGGCTTCATTGATCGTGATCGCAGCAGAAATCGTGGCCGTGCCACCAGCTTCCACTTCGATGCTCTTGTTTCCGCCATTATCATCAACCGTGATTGGAGAGGATGCGGCGATATCAACCCCGTCACCCAATATCATCGTTGACTTCGATGAGAAAAATCCACCACCACCAAGGGCGGTGTCGCTGTCAACTTTCAAGGTGCTGTCGAAATTGAGCACCGTGAGGCTGTGAGAATTGTCCCCGGACAGAACAACCGTGCCCTCCTCACCTGAGGTTGGCCGAACGATGTCGACCTGGTTGCCGCTGATGTCGCCGGAAACGGTCAGCACATCGCCAAGTCCCGCACTGAGATCGAAATTGCCCGGAGAGGTCTCACCGTTCGAGATGTTGCCGGAGATCGTCGCCGCACTGTTGCCGCCATTGAGCAGCTGAATCGTCTTCGTGCCACCGGTGTCGTTGACAATGATATTCGAACCGATGTTGACGCCGTTGGCCAGATCGAGGGTGGAGGTTTGATCCATGGTGAGCGTCGCGCCCAGGGCGGCATCCTTTTCAGCCCGCACCGTGACCCCGGGAGCATCGAGGATCGTGCCCGCATGGGTGTTGGCGGTCAGCCCGGCAATCACAACAATGCCGGCTTCGTTCAGCGTGTCGTCGCGCCGGATGTTCAATTCGCCCGGCCCGCTGATCGTGCCCGTCAACGTCAGAGTATCGTCCAAACCGGTGTGCACCCGTGCGTTGATCTCATTGGTCTCCTCAATCGTGATGTTGCCGCTCAGGGTGGACGCGTTGGTGCCAGCTCCGATCAACAGGATGGCTTTGACGCCTCCAAAATCGTCAAAGGTGATGTCGTTAGCCACCGTCAACCCACCGGCGACGTGCAATTCGGGATCGACGCCGCGGTCTACCAATATGACCTCGCCACTGCCAAGAGCAGTATTGTTTTCGATGCGCAAGATACCGGATTCAAACGTGGTTCCACCCCCGTAGGTGTTGGCCTGACTCAAGGTCAGGGTTCCAGTCCCCGCCTTAACGAGCGATCCTGTGCCACTGATCACACCGCCATCTGCACTTTCCGTACCGCTCACGTCCAGCGTCAACTGATTGGCACCCAGATCAACCGCGCCTCCGAAAATCACATCTTCGGCAATGAGAGTCAGGCTGGTGCCGACGGTTACCGCGTCATTGTAGGTCTGGTCGCCGGTAGTCGTAACGTTTCCGCCAAGACTCACTGTGCCGTCGGCATTGGTCGTGACCGAGGTCAGCGCCGCGCCGGTTCCAACATTTCCGGAGAAGGTCGTAGTTCCGGTTCCATTCGAGTTAACCGTCAGAGCCTGCGCCCCATCGACAGTCGACTGGAAGGTGATGTCGTTTCCGGTCACCGCAACATCGGCACCCAGAATGACGGCTCCATTCAGCAACACGTCGCCCGTGGTTCCTCCGGAGAGGTCCTCGTTCAGGTTGATCGTTTCGGCATTGATCGTGACGTCTCCCGCAAAGACGAGGTCGTTGGATCCGCCGAGCGTTACGGTGTCGGTTCCGCCGAGTAGGTTCACGACAAGTCCACCGGTCACGTCCACCTTGGCGATCTGAATGGTGTGTTCATCCACCCGAACCGCATTGGCGAAAGAGCTGCCCAGGGTCAGGTTCGTATCGGTAATGACGTAGTTCGTTCCGTCGTCGGTGATGGTAATTTCGTCGTCCGAAATGGATCCGTTTACATCGGTGATGATCAGGTTTCCGCTGCCATCGACCTCGACGGTCGTTTCGACGAGGCCCTGAGAGACGAGAACGACATCGTTTCCGGTGCCGCCTGTGTAAGTGATCGTGAAAACGTAGCTGTTGCTGTCAGCAGTGGAGGTCAATTCAAAGACCGTTCCGTCTGCGAGGCCGGTAAATTCACCGGTTACCCCTCCGGTATCATCGTTGTCGATCAGAATGAACGTATCCCCGATCGCGGGGATGTGGCCCAGGGTGAGATCCAGGGTTGCGCCCGTGACATCGACGGTGCCGGTCACATCGATCTGGTCGTGGTCCGTGCCGCCGGTGTTACCGTCGAGCTGAACCTCGAAAGTAGCTCCGGAACTGATGACAAGATTTCCCGTGCCGATGTCCTTGGTGTCGGCAAGGTCATCTCCCGGGCTGAAAATTCCGCCACTCTCAACTGTGACCGCACCGCCAATGGTTCCCGTCCCACCGAGTGTCGCTCCGCTTTCCACCGTTACGGCTCCGTCTGCGGCAGAACTGTTGCCATCAATCAAGAGGACTCCGGCAGATACCAATGTCGCGCCCTGGTAGGAATTGTCGCCGGACAGAGTTTGGGTTCCGGTTCCGGTTTTGGTGAGCGATGTCACGAAGCTACCCGTTTCGGTAATCGTTCCGGTAAAGTCTCCATCCCCATTGGCGCGCCCAACCGTAATGTTGGTCGTGCCTCCGAAGCCGGTATGAGTGACCGTTCCACTGCCTGTCAGCGCATCGACAAACACCGTTTTCCCGTCCCACAAGTCGAGGGTTCCATCGACGTTGAGATCTGCGTAATTATTGTCCCAGGTCAGGCTGGACCATCCCCCGTTCTGGATTCTGGATCCAGAGTCAATATCGATGAGCCCTCCGTTACCGAGCTCAAGGTTCAGATTTCGCCCACCTCCAGCATTGTTTTGCAATCCGGTCCCGGTAATTAGCAAGGTTCCCGATCCGGTAATCGTGGAGGTGCCGGTCGCAATTCCTGTGTTGCCATCAAGATTCAACGTCGCCCCGGAGGCAATACTGTAGTCGCTCGCCGAAGTCGAGAAGGCAGCATTCTGCAGTTGCAGAGTTCCTTCCGACACTGTGGTGAGTCCGGTAAAGGAGTTGGCCCCGCTGAGGGTGACGATCCCGGTTCCGATTTTCGTTAGTGCCACGCTGGTTGCCGTTCCGTTCTCTATGACTCCCGCAAAGGTGGTCGCGGTATTGTTATCTCCAATAGTCAGTGTCGGTGTCCCGGAAACTCCGATGATTGTCGCCGTTCCGGTATTGCTGGTCGTGATGCCGTTGATGGTTTCATCGCCATCGATGTAGAGGATGCCGTTCACATCAGCAAAGATGACGTTACCAGAACCGGCTCCGTTTGGTATCACGTTGGCGGCGCCGATCTGGAGCCTCGCGGTGTTGTTAGATCCATTCCCTCCAATAATGGTGTCACCGGTGTAGTCATTGGCTGGATTGGTCAACACGACCCGCCCCGAATCATTCACAACGGTCAAGTCACCGCCACCGGTGATTTGACCATTGATCGTTAGGGTTTGACCCCATCCCGCACGGAAATTTCCGCCACCGGCTTCGAGCAAAACGGTCCGGTTACTATCAAGATCAGGCGAACTGGCATTGTTCTGCAAGGTTCCTCCATTGAAGGTGAGATTCACTTCGGCAGGGTCCGGAACCGCTCCCAGGCTGCCGTCTTCCTTGATTCGAAGGATACCGCCATTGATGGTCGTGCCGCCTTCGTAGGTGTTCGCTGTGTTGTCTAGAAAAAAGGTCGTCGTGCTGGCTTTCACGAGGGCAAGGCTGCCCGAACCGCTGTCTTGTATAAGTCCAATCGCCGTGCCGACATTCACCGTCAGAGAGACATCAGAGCTTCCCGTGTTGTCAACGGTGGTTCCCACCCCGGTATTCAGCACGTTGAAGGCTTCAGATACGGTCACATCGAAAGTGCCCGTGCCATTGACGATCACAGAAGCCCCGTTGAAGATCTGATCTCCTCCCGTTCCGGCAACTTGAACCGTGGCGTCATTGTTGATCGTGAGCCCGCCTCCGCCGATAGCGTGAACACTGCCGGCGCTGGCCTTGGCAAGGATCACCGTTCCCGCATCCGCAATCACGCCAAGACCGGTGTTATCAACCGAACCGCCAAGCGTCAGGGTGTTTCCATCGACTTTGGTGAGAGGGCCACTAACATTCCCTGTCAGAGTGATATCGCCGGTGCCGCCTACGGAGTACGCTCCGGCGGAAATATCGCCGACCAGGCTGGCAGCTATCGTGCTGCTATTGGTGAGGGCCCCGTTCCCCGCGCCGGTTCCGCTGATGCTCAGCGCTTCCGTTCCCACGGTTTGACCATTCAGATCTAGCACCGCACCGGAGGCAATCGTCGTGCCTGCCGCATCGGTTCCCAGTGCCGCCGCGTCGCCCATCACCAGCGTGCCCGCGCTGATCAGGGTGGTTCCGGCATAAATGTTCGCTTCGTTGAGAGCCAACGTTCCGACACCCTCTTTGGTGATCGATCCATTTCCGGAAATCACCCCATCAGCGGCACTGGTGGTTCCGGTGACGTTGATCGTGAGATTATTGGCGCCAAGTGCCACCGTGCTGCTGAGGTTGACGTCGTTACCTGTCAAACTCACACTGGTGCCGAGAGTCACCGCTCCGTTAAGAGCAATGTCATTGGCAGCACCGGCATCGATGCTCTGGTTCAGATTAATCGTCTCCGCATTGATCGTGACATCGCCGGAGAATGTGACAGTGCTGCCGCCACCGATGGTGACCGTGTCATTAGCGTTATCGAGGGTATCAACAATCAAACCGCCACTGACCCCCGACTTCGCTACCGAAATGGTATTGGGATCGACCCGGACAGCTCCCGGAATCGAAGTTCCCAAAGTCAGGTTCGGATCATTGATGACGTAATTGCCCGCACCATCATCCGTAATCGTCAGGTTGTCGTCGGAATCGCCTCCGAGAATATCGGTGACAACCAGATTTCCGCTGCCATCGATCCCGACGCTCGTTTCGACCTGTCCGTGGTTGGTAAGCACGACGTCATTCCCGTCGCCGCCCGCATAGTCGATGCTGAAGGTGTAGGTGTTGCCGTCGACACTCGAAACCAGATCGAAAACCGTGCTTTGGGCGAGGCCATTAAAAGTTCCAGTTACCGCGTCAGCCGTATCATCGTTGTCGATGATAATGAAAGTATCGTTGAGTCCAGGGTTGTGTCCCAGATTCAAGCTCAAGGTCGAACCGCCGAGATCCACCGTGCCGGTCACGTCCACCTGATCGTGATCTGTCCCGCCCGTGTTGCCGTCCAGCTGCACTTGGTAGGTTGCCGTGGAATTCAACACGAGGCTCGCCGTGGCGATATCGTCGGTGTCTGCCACACTGATGCCCGGGCTGAGGAAGGACCCGGCCGCCATCGTGACCGCGCCGCCGCTCGAACCGGTTCCGCCGAAGATCGCGCCGCTGGCCACACTGACGGGCCCGGTCGCGCCCGAACTGTCGCCATTGATGAGTAGCGTTCCCACGTTTACAGCTGAGATGCCGGTGTAGGTGTTGGCTCCGCTGAGAGTCTGGACCCCAGTTCCCGTCTTGCTCAGTGCCAGAGTCCCGGTGCCGGTTCCGTCCTGAAGCACGCCTGAGAAATCGGCATCCATGGTGTTGTCGCCTCCCACGGTGAGGGTGGCTGCAGTGTTGCTGTCGTTGGTCACGACGCCATTGCCTGCCGCCACCGAATCGAGCGATCCGATCGCATGATCCCCTCCGGCAAGATCCAGAATGCTGTCCGCATCCATCATGACACGTCCGGAGAAACCGGAAGTGTCGCCTTGGAAGCGCGTCGTCCCATTGCCCAAAGTGAGTTGGTGGGTGCCACTCAGCGTCCCGGTGATCCGCGCCGCGTCATCAGCGCCGTTGGGGTCGATCGCGCTGTCTGCGGTGAGGCAGATGTCTCCCGAAAAGTTGATGATGGCATTCGTGCCACCGGTGCGCAGGGCGCCTCCCGCGAGGATAATGTCTCC
>CAYGQD010000155.1:0-16817 GCA_964351855.1 uncultured Verrucomicrobiales bacterium | reverse complement strand
ATGCGAAGAACCCGAAGCTTCCCCTCAAGGTGGAGGCGGAGTTTTTAAAGGTAGATTTGGCGGCTCAAAGTGTCATGCTCAGCGGCTGGCCAACATTGAGCTGGCCGGGAGCTTCTCTGGTCGCGAAGAGCGCAGAGACGAAGGTGAAACTGATGCAAGGGAGCTATTCGGTGGAGGGACCGGCTGCGTATTCCCTGAATCTGGGAGAGATGAAGAAGCTGGCAAAGTGAAGCTGGAGTTTCCGCTGAGTCTGACCCATCGCGACTTCGACGAGGCTGCTGGTCCCACGGCGGGTTGGTTGAGTCCGGGGGCGACGGCCGAGGTTTGGGTGAGAACGCTGTGCGCCGCGAAGGTGGCTCAACTCGATCGACTGCCTCTGTATCCGGTGCCGAAAACGCGAAGCGCCCGAGACATCGCAGGCCTCTTCGTTCCCCTTTCCCAACCGGTCCCAACTCGGCTTCAACCGCGCCCGCTCGCATTCACCTTGTTAGGAGGGCGCTTGTTTGTTCCGGCTAATGCGCAATTGCGGGTTCCCTTGAACGACGCGGAGTTTTCCTCCCTCTTTCTTCACGATGTGACCGTGTTTCTGCCGGGGCTAGGAGTGATTGGGTTCGAGTCCGAAGATGCGGTGCAGTTGGCAGATCTTCTGGCCTTGCCGGACCCTGGAGGACAGCTCTGGAATCTGGCTCATCCAGGCCTGTTGCCGCTTCCGGAAACGCTCACCATTGTCGCAGCGAATCCGATGGAGGACTTCGTGCAGATGATGGAGCAGTCACGGGGTGACATCGGCGGACAGCAATTGGCCGACCTGCCGGGATTCCCCGGGGAGTCGAAAGAAACGGCTGGGAAAGGACTCCGGGAATCGTTCTATGATGCGGTGCGAAAGTTCACCGGGAAGGTGCCGACGTCTGATGAGGTGAAAGGGCCGACTTGGGTGAATCGGTTGGAGGACTGGGCCAATTCCAAGTTGGGTCAGATCCAGGAAAAGCAGAGTCGGGAAATTGATCGGCTGTTGCATTGGTTGGAAACGGATCCCGACAAAGGGCTTCGCTTTGCCTTGCCGATCGGGGGGGAGGGGAGCCGAGGATTCACGGCGGCCGGATCGCAATTGAGCGAGCGGAACGTCGATTTTAATCTCAACCAGCTCGGGGGAGGTGACGTCGTCTCGCCCTGGTCGCTGGATTGGAACCAGACGCAGCGGCTCATGAACGGCTATCGCCAGGCGGCGAATCGGGAATTGAGCCTCCAGAGGTATCGCCGCGCCGCCTACATTTTTGCGGTGTTGTTGAACGATTACGGAGCGGCTGCCAACGCGCTGAAGTCCGGTCATTTCTATCGCGAAGCGGCGCAGCTCTATGCCAAATTCCTCAATGACGAATATGGAGCTGCGGAGTGTCTCAAAAACGGAGGTCTGTTCGAGGATGCCCTCCAGCTCTACGAGCAAATGGCTCAATTCGAAACGATGGGCGATCTCTATCGAGAGTTGGGGCGAGAAGAAGACGCGCTCCAGGCTTACGAGCGCGCAGTGACGGAGTTCAACGCCACCGATCGGCCCACGCATGCCGCAAAATTAATCGCCGAGAAATTGGAGCAAACGGATCGCGCTCTCGACCTCTTGTTTGCAGCCTGGCCCCGGAGTCAATCCGCGACCGCCGCCCTGGAATCCTACTTCGATCTCTGCGCTCAGGCTGACGAAAACGAGCGGGCCATGAAGTCGATAGGCCACCTCCGTGACGCTGTTTTGGGCCGAGAGACACCGGCCTTGGCCCAAGTCTTTGCGGATTTGGCGCGGGATTCGGGACATATGCCACTACGAGATGAAGCCAGTGACGCCGTTCGGGTGATTGTCGGGCGCTACCTGAGTCTTGATGACGGGGATGAAGGGGCATCGCTCACCAAAATCGTCAGTTCGCTCAATGAGACGGATTTGCTGCTGAAACGGGACTCGCGCCGCTTCCGGGATCGCTTCGCGAAGCCGAGGAAGCTCGCGAATCCGCCCGTCGAAGTCCAATCGACGAATTCCGTCACGGTGATCGAGAAGCTGCGGCGTCATTTTATGTCGGATTTCATCTGTCGGGATGCCGTGGCTTTTCGGGATGGACTGGCCGCCATCGGTCGAATTGGCAGCGATGAGAAACTGATGCGCTACTCGGTGACCGGGTCAGAAACCTACGTTCCGGCGGCTGCAAAACGGGCTTCGCTAGAAATGGCTAACGTGAAGCTGGTGCCGGAGCCTGCGGCTGCCACGATTCACGTGATGTCGCGCGAACTGACTGCGGTAGGACCCATGTCCGCTGACGAGCAAGGTCGTCCCATCCGAATTGAACTCGTCCCAGCCGCCCTGATCGGTCTCGCGTTCGATGATTTGGGAGGCCGGTGGGAGTTGCGATTGACCGATTCGGAGATGGTGCTGAATCGTCTGGACAGCAAAGGAACGCTCACCAGCACCCATCACCTCACTCAGCTACCGGCGGGGATTTCGCCGGAGAGTGTGGCCGCGACCGGGCTCCTGGTTCCCATGGCGGCCTTTTCCACCGGGGTTTACTTTGCGCTGGATCGAAACGCTTGCCGTTTTGATGGCAAGAAGGCGGACTGGCACCTGCTTCCGGGGCCGATTCGCCGCATCGTTGCCAGCCATCCCAATTCGCGACCACGGATGATTCTGGTGATGGAGGAAGGCGCGGGATTCACCTCAGCAGACGAGAGTTGGAAGCAAATCACCTATTTTGCCGATGCTGAGCGGGGACTTCAGGTGGCTTTTACCCGTTCTGGGTTTTTGGCTGCGGTGGATCCGTCTCGCCTTCGGGTCTTTTCGCTCCGGGATCGCAATGTAACCCTGGCTCGGAGCTTACCCAATTTGTTCGGAGACCCGGTTGCCGTGTTACCGGGAGTGGTCAATGGGCAGTTTCGCGTGTTGACGGAGCGCGAGATTCTGACGTTTGAACTCGGTTAGTGCCGTTCCCTAAAAGAAGTCAGGCGATGTTTGTGAAGACGGCTTGAACGTCTTCGTCGTCCTCAATTTTGTCGAGTAGCGCCTCGATCTCCGCCGTTTGCTCATCATTGAGCTCGATGGGCGTATTCGGAATGCGCTGAAGGCTGGCTTTGCTGATTTCCAGGCCCAGTTCCTCGGCACCTTTCGTCAAATTGCCGAATTCGGTCACTTCGGCATAGGCGTAGGCCACGCCATCCTCGGCTTCCAATTCTTCAAGGCCGTAATCCATCAAGCCCAATTCGATATCCTCCATGTTCAGCTCCTCGGTCACCGGAAATTCGACGACCGATTTCCGATCGAACATGAACTGAAGCGAGCCTGAATCGAGCAGTTGCCCTCCCGCCTTGTTGAAATAGGTCCGCAGATTCACAACCGTTCGATTGGTATTATCGGTCGCGGTTTCGATGAAAATCATCACGCCGTGGAGAGCCTTGCCCTCGTAGCAGATTTCCGTAATATCTGCGCCTTCCTTGCCGCTGGCCCGCTTGATCGCCGCGTCAATATTGTCCTTCGGCATGTTCTGAGCCTTCGCGTTGACAATCGCGAGCCGCAGTTTGGGATTCATCTCCGGTTCCGAACCGCCCTCGCGGGCAGCCATCGTGATGGCTTTAGACAGTTTCGGGAACAACTTGGACATCTTGTCCCAGCGTTGTTCCTTGCTCTTGCGGCGGTATTCGAAGGCGCGTCCCATAGATTCCTTCGATCATATCCAGGGAAGATTAGCGGTCAATTCGAGAGAACTGGTTCCGACCGCTTATTCCGATTCTCGAACTGGAAGGCGCTTCGCTGCGGGTCAGCGATACTCGATCCGGATCCCGGCCTGCCGCAATTTTTCGTCCACTTCCTCGCTCAACGCCGCAAAGTCACGACCTCGCACGAGGTGATCGGCCATTGCCTGACGGGAATCGGTTCCTTGGTTGAGTGCGTGGAGGAAGGATGCGACACCGGAGCCATCGCCTTCACCGTCAAGATGGAGGAAGTAGAACATCAGCACATTGGCGGATCGGTAATTATAGGTCGCGCCGCCGCCGGTTAAGGCAGAGCTCCACTCCGCGCTGGTCATCGTCATCAGTGACTCAAGCGGGACCATCGGGAAAGAACTTCCGTCAACGGGATAGGCCATGATGGAATCCTCCACGTAGCCGGCCATGTTGTTCAGGGTGTAGCGGCCTTTGTTGTAGCGGGCGGCTTCGACGTACTCGGCGATCCCTTCGATGAACCAGACGGGCCATTGAGAGAGCCATTTGTGGGTTACCTGGTGAGCAATTTCATGCTGAAGCGTGCCGCTATCTTCACCGGCTTCCAGAATCCAGCGATTTCCCACCTGCTTGACGCCCAGATTCGGCAGTGGAATCATGATTTTGTTTGACCCACCCATGTAAACGCCACCACTGCCTGCAGGGCCCCCGGCGGCGAAGTAGGCGTCCCGCGTCTCATAGAGTTCGGTCACGAAGTAGCCGCCCTCGCGAGGTTGGGGATCGAATCCCACCGGAAGCTCTTTCATCAGTTGGAACGTCGCCTCGAAAATCCGGGCGAATTCTCTCACGACGCTGATGGACAAACGCGTCGTGGTCCGAAACTCGAAGTGGGAACTCCGATAGGCGAACTCCCAGCCTTCCACTCCACCCTCCAGAAACTCGATTTCCATGTCATCGGGAGCCTCGACAAAGGCTGGCCATTCTCCCACCTGGACCGGGCGATTCTCCATCCATCTTCTGAGGAGCCGTTGATTGAGGGCGTCGAGACGGTCTGCCGGAAACCGAAAGACGCCGCGGGGAGTTCGAAGCTGAACATCGGTGCCGTCAAAGTCTTCCAACTGCCCCTGGATGATTTTCCCATCATTGCTGGTCCAATCCCTAGAAGCCTCCGATAGCGTGGCTGCGATCTTTCTTTCTTTGGCGATCTGCTCAGGCCCCAAGGTGGCTTCCTCTTCCTTCCTCGTGAGGAAATTCGCAATATAGCGTTGATCGGGTTCGCCCAACTTCGAAAGCGAAATCGCACCTTTACTCCCATCGGGCATTGTCAGCATGACGCGGTCCCCCTCCACATCCACCAGCGTTCCGATCCAGTAACGGCCTTCCGGAGTCCGCCATTTTTTTTCCGGTTCCTCACCGTGGCAAAGCCCAAGAAAAACCGGCAAAACGATAAGGACGCGGAAGAATGAAGAGAACGACGTCATAGCGGAATTTAGGGACGGTTGCGGGGTTGAAGTCAATCCTTAAGGCTCCAGAAGATCGATGATCTGCCCCGACTCCAATTGCACCTGCATCGTTGAGTATATCCACGGGCCATCACCAACCTTTTCGGCGGCGAATCTCAGCACGCCCTTGCCGTTGGGCCCGGAAAGCGGTGCGGACGTGTAATCAGCTGTTTGCTTGCCGGAACTGCTGTTGATGGACGCTGATTTCAGAAGGCTCTCTTCGATTGGCGTACCCAAAGCGGCGATGACGTCAGGATGGTTGGAAGCCTTCTCGAAAGCCACTTGGTAGACTTCCAATTTTCCAAATTGGCTGAACATCCCAAAGATGCCCAGCAGGCAGCCGCTACAGCTGAGAACGCCCAAGCCACAAATCACCAAGATGATCCAAACGCGATTCCGCTCAAAGAACCCTCGTTCCGCGTAGCCTCCAGAAGATTGCTTCGCGGGAATGGGGGGAGTCGGGTCGTCTTCGAAATCGCGG
The DNA here is from genome assembly GCA_964351855.1 of uncultured Verrucomicrobiales bacterium. Lineage (GTDB taxonomy): Bacteria > Verrucomicrobiota > Verrucomicrobiia > Verrucomicrobiales > DEV007 > JBCDHN01. The sequence goes on along the minus strand of CAYGQD010000155.1, from coordinate 11,144 downwards.
TTCATGGCCGAAGCTTGCCTGATTGCCTAGTTCACGTCCGCATGCGCGGTGGCGATGTGACGACGCAGCAAGTCGATCCCAAAGTCGTCACCGAAATTCCGCCACGCGGCGTGCGGATGCATCGCTCCATTCTGGATATTGCAGTACTCGAGCAAAAAGGTTTTTCCCTGAATGTAGTAGTAGTGTCCCTCGCCCGATTCGAGCCCTCCGGCCCAGGCAAATTTGAGCGCGTCCAGCTCAGATTGAACCCGATCCCGTTCTTCGGCCGCCAGCTCGTCACGGTGATTCCCCAGATACTCATCGATCACCTTCCACAGCTTCTCCTGCTGGGGCTCGGTCAGGTCCGAATACGGAATCCCCTTATCCGCCAGGGGATCGACTTTCGGCTTGTCTGACGTCAGAATGTCTTTCGGCGCTTGATCGGCAATCACCGCCACCGCCAATTGCTCGGCATCCAGCGATTTCACGAAATCCCGCGCTAAATCTTCTTCACCGGCCAGAACCCGAAGCCCGGCGCGGGGATGATCCTCCGGGATTTTGCCAGGATTCGACGCCCAAAAGGCCGGGGTCTCCGCGATCAATTCCCCGTTCACGATCGTGAAATTGAGCGATAGATGATGACCTTCCAGCCTCCAGCCCCACGTTCCTGTTTCGCTCGGCGTTCCGAAAATCCAAATCAGGTAGTATTCCGGGTCTCGCTTCGGATCCTGGTTTTCCATTTCGAATAGCACTTGCTCAAGGCTCATGATCTGGACCGCCTTCAAAAAACCGGTGTGACTGAGCCCGGTGCTCAGTAGTCCCAAAGCCAGAACCCGTTGATCGGGCTCCATCTCTCGGATCGAAAGCCCTTTGCGAGGCACTGGAACATAATGCCAATTGGTCCGTTCCTCGTCATCCATTTCAAACGTGCACTTGGCGCGTTGATCGTCGTCCAACGTGGCCAGGAAGTCATTCGCCGCCGCTGCCATTTGCGGGCCAACTTCGTGCGCGTGCAGCGGAGAGAGGAGCGCGAGGGCGATGAAAAGGAGAAAAGGGGTTTTACGCATCGGAAACGAAAAGCGTCGGAACATCTTCCGCGCAACTTAAAAGGGGAGCGGGGTTCGGGTGGCTCCGCAGTTGACTCTCTTCCTGGCCGACTCTAAATACGCGCAGCTTTGCTGTAATCTGAAAGCTGATTGAGCGATCTGACTCCTAAAGGCGTCCAAGATCGCCGATAGAAGGTAAGTTCTAAAAACAGCCTCCCAACCCCTACGATCCCTTTTCCAGTATGAAGTTTCTGCATTTGTTTGCCCCCTTTCTCATTGTGTCAGCCATCGCCCAAAATGCTGTTCCGGATCCCGTTTGGGTCCATGACGCCAGCGATTTGAAGCCCGATGTCTCGGTAACCTGGGGCCAACTCGACAGCGGGATGCGCTACGCCATTCTGCCCCACGACGAGCCTCCGAATCGCGTCAGCCTGCGCCTGTATGTGGATGCCGGTTCCATGATGGAGGAAGAGGATCAGCAGGGGCTAGCCCACTTTCTCGAACACATGGCCTTCAACGGCACGAAGAACTTCCCCGCAGGTGAGATGGTGGAATACTTCCAGCGATTGGGAATGGCCTTCGGCTCTCACACGAATGCCCACACCAGCTTCAAAGAAACCGTCTACAAGCTCGAACTCCCCGATGCGAAGGAGGAAATGCTGGATGATGGCTTCAAGCTACTGCGCGACTACGCGGATGGACTGCTCTTTGGCGAAAACGAGATCGAGAAAGAGCGTGGGGTGATTCTCAGCGAAAAGCGCAGCCGCGATTCCGCCAGCTGGCGTTCGTTTGTCGATTGGGTGGGCTTTTCCGTACCTGACAGCATGATCAGCAAGCGTCTTCCCATTGGGACCGAAGAGGTCATTTCCAATGCCCCTCGGCAGCGGTTTCTCGATTTCTACAACCAGTGGTACACCCCGGATCGGATGGTCGTGGTCGTCGTCGGAGACATCGAAGTCGAGAACATTGAGCAACTCATCACCAGTTACTTCGCCGATTTCACCGTGGAATCCACGGTGCCCGATCCGGACTTTGGTACGGTCGGTCAGCGCGGCGTGGTTGCCCATCATCATAGTGATATGGAAGCGACCGAAACTCAGGTTTCGATCGAGACGCTGCGTCCCCTCACCCTTGGACTCGATTCCCAAGAGCGCCGCGCCTATGAATTGCGGAGCCGCCTCGCCAGCATGATCGTCAGTCGGCGATTGGAGATTCTGGCCAAGGAAGATGGCTCTCCCATTATTTCGGCCTCTTCCCATCAGCGGGATCTCTTTGACCTCAATCTGATCGACTACGCATCGATCGACGCTTCCACCAAACCCGAAAACTGGGAACCGGCCCTCTCGGTGATTGATCAAGAGCTGCGGCGTGCCCTGCAATTCGGATTTACGACCGACGAACTTAAGGAAGCGAAGGCGAAGCTGGAGAACGCGCTCGATAATCAGGCGAAGTCGGCCGCGACCCGGAAGTCGCGCGATCTGGCGGACAGCATCGTGGATCGGATCGGAAGCGAGCGCGTGTTCACCCATCCTCAGGATGACTTGGAACGGGTGACGCCATTGCTGGAAGAGGCCACGACGGAGGAATTGCTCGCCACCTTCCGAGATATCTGGGGGAGCCTCGACAACGTGGTGATCTATGCGAGCGGCAACCTCAAAATCGAGGGCGGGGAAGATGCCGTTCTCGCCGCATACGCCAAGAGCCAGAAAATCGCGGTCGAGCCGCCCGCCGAAGCGGAACTGGGAGAATTTGCCTACGCCACGGAGCAGGAACCCGGCGAGATTGTCAGTCGTGAAGAGATCGAAGACCTGGAAATCACCCAAGTCGTTTTCGCCAACAACGTGCGGGCGAACTTTAAGCCGACCGACTTCGAAGACGAAAGCATCGCCATCACCGCACGAATTGGCGGAGGGCTCCTGACGATGCCGAAGGACAAGCCCGGTCTTTCGACCTTCGTCGGTTACGCCTTTCAAGCCGGCGGCCTGGAGGCGCATTCTTCGGATGAAATGGAACGCATTCTCGCCGGAAAATCGGTCGGTGGCGGGTTTTCTGTCGGTGAGGACGCCTTCGTCCTGTCTGGCCGAACCACTCCGGAAGACCTTCTCCTCCAGCTTCAACTCATGCGCGCCTATGTCACTCATCCCGGCTACCGGGAAGAAGGGGAGCGGCAATTCAAGAAAGCGATCGATCAGATCTATCAGCAACTCAAGCATGATCCGAACGGGGTCATGGCGGATGAAGTCGCCGCGCTGATTCACAGCGGAGATCCTCGCTTCGGCTACCCCGAAAAAGCGGTCCTCTCGCAACGAAACCTGGCGGAAGCCAAGTCCTGGCTCACTCCCGCGCTGGCCGATGGCTTCCTGGAAATCTCCGTGGTGGGAGACTTCGATCTCGAAGCGGCGATCGATGGCGTCGCTCGCACCTTCGGCCAACTCCCGGCTCGCCAGGAGAAGAAACCCGACTTTGCCGAAAGTCGTCAAGTCACCTTCCCCACGAATCTGGAAGAACAGCGGATCGAGTTCGAAAGCACCATCCCGAAATCGATGGTGCTGGTCTACTGGCCCACGACGGACATGAGCGATATCGAGCGCACCCGCCGCCTCGGCATGCTCTCGTCCATCTTCCGCGATCGCCTGCGGAAAAAAGTGCGGGAAGAACTGGGCGATGCCTACAGCCCTTATGCCCGGAACACCTCCAGCGAGACCTTCACGGATTACGGCTACCTCTTTGCCCTCGTCGAAGCCGCCCCGGACCAAGCCGAAAAACTTGCCGGTGTCATGAAAGAGATCGGCGATCAACTGGCCGCTGAAGGAACCAATGAAGACGAATTAAGTCGCTCGAAACTCCCCATCCTCACCCAAATCGAGGAGTATCGCCGGACCAATACCTACTGGCTCAACATGGTCCTGGCCATGTCCCAAGAACAGCCGGATCGACTCGATTGGGCCCGAAGCTTCGTCAAAGACTACGAGGCCATCTCCGTCGATGAAATCAACGCCCTCGCCAAGGAATACCTCAAGCCAGACCACGCCTTGAAAGTCCTGATCCTGCCGAAGTGAGTTGATCACAGCAGGGCAAAAAGCTCGAGAGCGCGAAGTCCAGGATTCAATGAAACCGCCTCAGGGTGGTGCTAAAGCTATTGGTCGCATCCATCCGAACACTTGGTGCAAGGGGCCGCTTGCGTTTCAGAGCCCCAACGCAAGACGCTGGTGCCACGTGGTTAGACCAACAATGAAGAGAATCCTGTTTTGTATCGCGTTTGTTGCCGCCCTCGGTTCGGCAAACGCGCAAACGAACAATCTTGCCAACCCGGAGCTGCATCCCTACGCGGATCCTGCGGGTGGTCTTGACGTCTATCGGCTGTCGACCGAGACGGTGAACGAAGCCCGGCTTTACGATTTCTATCAGCGTCAGGCCGACTTTTACCGTTCCAATTTCCCTGAGATGTCGGCAGGTCCTTCCTGGCTATCCGTGGCTCGATAGCGGCCTGCACGGAAACTGGGGAAAGCACAACCAAACAACCATGTCGATGAGCGCTGGAACGACGCGGACATGGGCGAGGTCGTAACTCAGGTGTTTCGTCACGGCAAGGAGTTGAGCGTTCTCAAAGGGATTTATTTGCGCCTCGGCGAGAAGCGAGAACTCTCAGCCTGCTTTGATCTGCAGACTCTGAGCTACCGCGCGATCTGAGAAGGTGGCTTCATCAAGGGCGATGGATTTCGGTGGGGAACGTCTCGGAATGCCAGCTTGGACGGGAAACCATGGTTTACGACGAAATCAGCAACGATGCCCGCAGGCGGCGTTTACCTCGGCTTCCATCGCTTTGGCAAACGCGTGGTGTTTGCTGACGAGATTCAGGGAACGGCGATCGAGGAAGAACCATGGGCGGCAGACGGTGTCTTCTTTCGGCGCATCGACGTGAAAAGTGCCGCAGACAGAATCGAGTTGGCGATTCCTGCGGATCTGAAATCGATGATCGTAGCCCAACAAGGGATTGATTCGGCGAGTATCAATGGTGGAACTCTAACTCTGAACGGTGTGAAAGCCGGGGCCCGGATCGTGATCGCCCACTCCAGGAATGAGGAAGTGGACAACACCGAGACCGCGATGAAGCACCTGAAAGCAGAACGCAAACTCGAGCGTCGTTGGTCCGAAACCTTGCAGGTTCCCGGGACGCTGGGCAAAACTCGAACCGACTCAGCTTACTTGGTCGATACGCTGAACGTTTCTCATGATAATCCTTAATCAGGTTGTGATGCAGTTGAGCGGGATCGCCTTTTGGAAAATGGCGACGCCTTGGTTTGCACCTTGCAGGGCGATATCTGGAGAGTGTCCGGGATCGATGAAGACTTTTGAGCGGTAACCTGGAGTCGGTTTGCGACCGGCTTCAACCAAGATCCAATAGGTCTATCGATCGTCAAATCTAAAGGGCAAGCCAACTAGCCGACAAACTCCTGATGCAATCGGCGAACCGCTTCGTCGAGGTTCTCGTTCGGCAAAATCCAGGTGATTCGGAAGGAGGAGGTGAAGACTTCTTGGACGGAGAAGTCAGAGAGTAGCTTCTGCGCGCGGCGGAGGTTTTGGTAGTTCGCGTTGATTCCGGCTCCGATCACACTGACGGCACCGCTGCCGGTGAGGAGTTGTGCTTCTTGAGGGAAGGTTGTAGTGAGCTGGGCTTGGAAAGTGTCCAGTTGGTGGAGGTTGTCGCTAGAGAGCACCATGGAGATTTGGTGGGTTCCGTTGGGCCGGGTCAAGACTTGGAGTTGTTTGGCACTGACGTCTTGTGCATCGAGGAACTCCAAGAGGGGCGTGACGTCGGCGAGTTCGGCCCGAAGCAGGATGACGGATTTCTCGCTGGCGACTCCGGTGACGGAGCCTGGGCCTTGAGGAATGAATTGGCGGACGACGGTGCCGTCTCGCGAGGGATCGTCTCCGGGGAGGGGGCCGGAAGTCGCTCGGGCGTAGATGGCGATGCCCGCGCTTTTGGCGAACTCAACCGCTTGAGCGTTGAGCACTTTAGCACCGGCTTCCGCCATTTCCTGGGTCTCCTCATACGACATCTGCGGGATTCGTTTCGCGTCGGGGACGATCCGTGGATCAGCCATGTAAACGCCGTCCACATCGGAACAAATCTCGCACCACTCCGCTCCGAGGGCCGCAGCGAGGGCTACAGCAGTGGTGTCGCTTCCGCCGCGACCGAGCGTGGTGATCTCCCGCTTGTAGGACATGCCTTGAAAGCCGGCGACGATGACGATTTTTCCTCGGGCGAGTTCGTCCGCGACCCGGATCGGCCGCACTTCGATGATTTTGGCATCGACGTGGCGGTCATTCGTGAGAATTCCGGCCTGACTTCCGGTGAAACTGATGGCTTCGCCACCTTCTTGACGAATCGCCATGCTGAGCAACGCCATGCTGATGCGTTCTCCGGCGGTGAGAAGCATGTCCAGTTCTCGACGCTCGGGCGACGCGCAAACTTGGGTCGAAAGCTGGAGCAACTCATCCGTGGTTTTGCCCATCGCGGAAACGACGACGACCACGGAATGGCCGAGTTGCCGCGTCTTGACGACCCGTTTCGCCACTTCTTTGAGCTTCTCAGGACTGGCAACGGAGCTGCCGCCATACTTTTGCACGACGATCGACATGCCGAAGTTTGGACGTCGAAGGGAACTTGGGCAAGGGGCGAGTTTAGTGGGCTGCGGCAAGGTGAATCGACCTTGACGAAAAGAGTTGGTGGTTTGGTCAAACCAGCGGATTCTCGCGCCGTGATATTCGGTCCATGCTAGATCCGCAGTTTCTTGTCTTCCTGATCATTGGACTGGTCTTTCTCGCACTTTGGAAAGACTGGCTTCCTGCTGAATTGGCCGCGCTTTCAGGGTTTGCGATTCTCTTGGCTGCGGGGATCATCCCGATGGATCGCGCGACCAGTATTTTTGCGAATCCGGCGTTGGCGACGGTGGCCTGCATGTTTGTCTTGAGCGCGGCCCTGGAGTTTACCGGGGTGATTGATGAGATCGGGCGTTGGTTTTCGCGAGTGGCTGGTGATCAAGAGTGGCGGGCGCTTCTGTTGATCATGGGGATTCCGTTGGTGCTTTCCCCGTTCATCAATAACACGCCGATCGTGGTCGTTCTGATGCCGGTGGTACTGGCCTATTGCCGGTCGTCCGGGATCAAACCGACTCGGCTGCTCATCCCGCTCTCGTTTGCGGCGATTCTGGGAGGCACCTGCTCGCTGATCGGGACATCGACCAACCTGCTCGTCGATGGCCTGGCGCGACGCCACGATCAACCGGCGTTCTCCTTGTTCGAGATCGCCCCGCTCGGGCTGATTTATGCCGGGGCTGGTGTGGCCTACATGCTTCTCATTGGTCGGCGTTTTTTGCCCTACGGTGATACCATTTCCAGCCTGCTCACTCCTGAACTTCGTCGAAATTTTCTGCTCCAAGCGGTGGTGACGGAGAGCTCACCGTTGATTGGAAAGACCATCATTCAGTCTCGTCTCGCTTCTCACACCAATATTCTGGTGATGGAGATCAAGCGGCGGGGAGTGACCTTATCCGAGCGGCTGGATCAAACCCTGCTGCAAGCCGGGGACCGGGTCTTGCTACGGGCGGGGACGCGGGACGTGACGTCGCTCCGGTCGGAGCGTGGTTTGTCCTTTGGGCTCGGGGAAGAGTTGGGGCTCGAACCGTTGGAGCAGCGTTCCGCGATTCTGGTCGAAGCGATTTTGGGGCCGAATTCTGCGTTGGTCGGGCAATCACTGATCGAAGCTCAGTTCCGCGAGATTCACGGGGTTCTCATCATGGCCATGCATCGGGATGGGGAAGAGCTGAAAACGGGGTTTGAGGAGTTGCCCCTTCAGTTTGGCGATGTCCTTCTCATGGAAGGCGAGCCAGGACGGATCGAAGCGTTGCTGGATTCGGGCCAGTTTATCAGTTTGAGCGAACCGGCTGTGAAAGCGCCCCGACGGCGGTTGGCCCCGATCGCGTTGGGGGCGATCGGCGGGTTTATCGTATTGGGGGCGATGGGGATCGATGCGTTTTTGCTGGCATTGATCGGAGCGATTCTGGTGACGATCACCGGATGCGTGAAGCCGGAGGAAGCCTATGCGGCGATCGAGTGGCGGATTCTCTTCTTGATCGCCGGGATGCTCGGAATCGCCGAAGGGCTGGAAGCCACCCATGCGGCGGAGAACCTGGCTCACGGGGTGGTTGCCCTGATGGAACCGTTGGGGCCCCTCGTAATCTTGTCGGCCATTTATCTGTTCACGTCGATTTTGACGGAGGTGATCAGCAACAATGCGGTAGCGATTCTGTTGACGCCGATCGCAATCGATCTGGCGGAGAAGCTGGGGAGCGATCCTCGAGCCTTCCTCGTTGCGATCATGTTTGGGGCGAGCGCGAGCTTTGCGACTCCCATCGGCTATCAGACCAACACCTATGTCTACGCGGCCGGTGGTTACGCCTTTCGGGATTTCCTAAAGGTGGGATTGCCGTTGAACCTGATCCTCTGGATCGTCGCCACCCTCTGCATTCCGCTATTTTGGCCGTTGTGATGGTTGAATTTCGGGGCGCGACAGCTTGAATGATCATTTTCCTGTCATTTCGCACAAAATCTGTCTCTGACTTGCTTAATGGGAAAACCCTAGCAAGGGTTCGGCGTTGTCACGTTTGTGAATTCTTTAGAGATTATGAGAGGCGATTGTGAAATTGCGCTCTCAAACCATTCCCCCCTCATTATGATCACGGTCGACAAGTTCGATAACTGTTGAACTTTTCTAGCGGTTCGTTAGGTTAGCCCCTAACAGTGGTCTCAATACATTGTGAAGATTCTGATAACTAATTTCCGGCTTGCGGAGCGAACCGCCTCGGAAATCTACGCGCGAGACATTGCCAAGGCCTTGGTCGCCGGAGGAAATACGGTCGCGATATTCGCATCGAAGAAAGGAAAGCTCGCGGTGGAGCTGGAAGAGGAAGGGATTCCGGTATTGGAACATCCTCTCGATGTTCCGTTTCAGCCGGACATCATTCATGGTCAATTCAACCTGGAAACCATCACGGCGCTGTTGAGTTTTCCCGAAGTTCCCGCCGTTTACATGAGCCATGGCTCGCAGCAATGGCGCGGTCAACCGCCTAGGCATCCCCGGATCCTCCGTTACGTGGCGCATTCCACCCATGTGGGTGAATGGCTTCTCAATTCGCTGGGATTGAGCAAGCGGGCCTTTCTGCTCGTGCCCAACTTCGTCGAAATGTCCCGCTTTGAGGAGATTCGGCGGCTGCCGGAAGAGCCGCAGCGGGCGCTAATTTACGATCGGGCCACGGCACCGGGCAGACATTTGGACGCGATTCATCACGCTTGCCGCTGTTGTGGAATTGAGCTGGATATGATCACCAATCTTGTCGGCAAGACTTCGACGCGGCCTGAAATCCTTCTTCCGCAGTATGATTTGGTCTTCGCTTCCGGTCGACCGGCGATCGAGGCGCTCGCTTCCGGTTGCGGGGTGATCACCTTGAATGGCGGTCACTGCGGCCAACTCGTTCATAGTGAGAATTTCGAGGCGATTCGCGATGCGAACTTCAGCACGGACGATCAACGCCAAGGCAAGCCGCAGACGGTGGAAGAAATCGTCTCAGAGATCCACAAGTGGGATTGGCGTCGGCTCGCTCCGGTCGCGCGACGCGTTCGCGAAGAATTGGACTGCAAAATTGCCCGAACCCGCTTGGAGCGGCTCTATCGCAAGGTGATCAAGGATTACGAAGAGAATCCGGTCGATCCCCGGGAAGAATTTCCCGCGCTGGCGGAATGGCTCATCAAGATGGCGGATCAACACCATGCGGTGGACAGCGGGTTTCTGGCGATTCAGAACCGCGTTTCCAGCCTCGCCAGTGTCGGTCGCCGGACCGAGCAACAGAAAGACGAGCTGGTTCAGCAATTAGAGGCCGAGAAAGAGAAAGTGCGCGCCGCGAGACGGCTCCTCAACGATGGAAATCTGGTCCACCGTGGTTTGCGCAAGCGGATTGAGGGAGAGTGGAAGGAAATTGCCAAGAAAGGCGATGACGATAGCTTCTTACCCGGCGCGAATGGAAATGGGCATAGTTCAGCGCAAGTTCCCAAACCAAAGCCGAAAAGCAGTTCCTTCGGCGGCCACCTCTTGACGGAAGAAAATGGGTTTGTCTTCGCTGAAGGAGTCGCCACGAACGGCTTCGAGAAAGGGCTTCCACCGGCCAAGTTTCCGGACGCGAGTGCATCGAAGATCCGGTTTGGAGTCGAGCTGCCGCGTTGAGCGATTCTCCCACGATTACGGTTCAGCGCTTGCTGCTGGGATTGGGAGTCGGGCTGGCCTTCCCGTTGGTCTCGAATCTGGCCTATTTCGTGGTGGCGGAGAGTCCGGTTCTCGCGCAAATCGGCTATTTTGGCTCGAAAGCGACGCTTCTCATTTGGCCGCTGCTTTGCTTTTTTCTCATCCTTCCTCGCCGCCCTGGTGAAGGAAGGCCGGGACCGGAAAAGAACCAAACTTGGTGGTCGCTGGTGCTGGGAATTCAGACCGGCGTGATCATCGCCGCGGTGATTTACCTGTTGATGCAAACGCCGCTGGGCGATGCGGTTCGAGATGGAAGCGGGGCGGTCAAAGATCGTGTCAATCAACTTGGATTCGGGCGGAATTTCTTCCTCACCGCGATCCTGATCTCGGTGGTTCACTCCGCCCTGGAAGAATACTACTGGCGATGGTTCGCCTGGGGGCAATTGCAGCGATTCGTTCCCGGCGCGCGGTCGCATGTCATCGCGGGATTCGCATTCGCCGCGCATCACTACGTGATCGTCGGCGTGTTTTTTAGCCCTTGGCTCGCCGTTTTTCTGGGGACGTTCGTTGCCGTGGGTGGCATGATCTGGAGTTATCTCTACCAGAAAACGGGAAGTCTTGTTGGCCCCTGGATTAGCCACATGTTCGTCGATTTGGCGATTTTTTGGGTCGGCTGGACGCTGATTCGGGGATGATCTAGTGCATCGTCCCGAAAATAACTGCGCAGATGGATTGCTGAAAGGCGGTATCGCAAAATTTGCTCACGGTGCTCGGGAAATTCAGGATCGCGGCCCTTTTTCCCGATTTCTGCGTTGCTCGGT
>CAYGQD010000154.1:14704-17075 GCA_964351855.1 uncultured Verrucomicrobiales bacterium | reverse complement strand
GTCTCATCCCGATAACGCAGCGTTCCAATCGCGTCGGCGGGAGCCACCAAGTGGTCGTTCGGGCGAAGTTCGGTCGCTTCCGAAAGATCGGCGCGTTGAATTGCCAGCGAGCCTTCCAGTTCCGGAATTTCCGGAAGGTCGAACGGGTCTCCGCGCATCAAGACCAGGGCAAGAACGAGAGCTGCGGCCAAGGCGGCGGGGATGGAAATCCGGTAGAACCATTGATCGGCGGCGGATTCGAGAATCGCGGGTTTGGGCTGCGTCCCGGGACGACGGATTTTCGCGACTTTCGTCATCACGCGATCCGCCACATCGAAGCTCCGGTCCAGATTCCGCAGTTCCCGCTCCACATGGAGAAGCTGATGATAGCGCCGCGCCGATTCCGGTTCCGCATCGATCAGCGCCTGAAGTTCGCGGCTCTCCCGGCGTGACAACCCTTCCTGCAACTCCTTGTCCGTCAGTTCTTCGAGCCGATTCATGCGAGGACTCCTTTCGATTCCATGCATTGGCGCAAATGGCCCCGCGCCCGGTAGAGCAGGGTCCGCACCGCGCCTGCAGATTTGCCGATGATCTCCGCAATCTCTTCCGTTTTTTTCCGATCCAGATAATGAAGGCGAACCGCCTGCGAGGCCGTCTCTTCGAGCCCGTCCAGGCAATCGTTCAAGGCGCGTTGCCGCAAAAAACTAGCCTCTCGGTGGCCCAAATCGCTCGCATCTTCCGTTTCCAGACGATCGATCACCTCGTTGGCGTAGGCCTCGATTCGCGCGCGGTAGCGGTATTTCTTACGCAGTTCTTCCCGAACCAGATTTCGAGCAATCGCCTTGATCCACTTCCCGAACCCGCGCCCCAGCTGATATTGATCCAGCGCTTTGTAGGTCCGGACAAAGACTTGCTGAACGACATCTTCCCGCGCGCTGTAGTCGATCAGCATCGCGTTGACGATTTTCAGCACTTCGCCCTGATAACGGACGACAATGTGTCGATAGGCTTCGACCTCACCGCCGCGGATGGCCACGATGATTTCGTCCGTTGAGTAATCTGCAGCATCGGGATTCATCAACCAGGTTGATTTCGGGGACTTGCTCACGACTGGAAGGCTACTTCTGGAGCATCAATCTCCGGGCCAGCCGCCTTCACTACGTCGGTCGCAAAAAATTGTCACCAAATCCCGCGCAACGGAACGGAATTACTTCCGTTTTTGGGCCTGGATCAACTCGCGATAGGAACTGCCCGAACTCAGCGCATTCTCCTCGCTGCGAATCGCTTCCGAAAGGGATTTGCCGAGAAGCTTGCTGGAGATGGAATAGGCTTGGCCGAGAGAATCTGTCTTCACCCGCATCGTGGCCAATCTCCAATTCTGTAAAACGCGCCAGCGATGATAGGTCAGGTAGTCGCTGACGGATGCCGGAGTGATATGGCTGGTGACGGAAGCCTTTGCCTGGTCCAGTTCCTCCATCGCGGTTCCGTAATCTTCCGCGATCGCTTCATAGGGCTCGATCTCCATCGAGCGCAGTTCCACATCCGTCCATTTTGCGCTCATTTCCTGATCGATGACCAACCCGGTGATCATCCGGAGAATCACATCTTCCCGCGTTCCCTTCATTGGAACCAGAGCCAGTCCTTTTTGGGCGGCTGCGTTGGCTTCTGTGCCTTGCCCGCTTCTCCAGAAAGAGATGGCGCGCAGCATCCAGGCGTTGGGTTGCAGCTCTGCGGGCAAATCGGCGATCGTGGACTCGCTCAAGCGCTTTGCGATTCGCTCAAACTCCGCATCGGGAGCGGTGAGATCGTCGTCGAAAAAGGGCGATGCGGAACGAAGGTTATCGCGCTCCACCTGTTCGGCGAAGTCGTCCTGGAGTTGGCTATAAATGTGGGTGGCGCAAGAGGCCAGCCCGAGGGCCAGCGTGGCGCAAATCCACAGGCTGAGTGTTTGAAGAGTCGGTTTCATGCGTGGGTTTCTGGTCGGCTAAATCACCAATCCTTTGGGGGATTTGGGAAGGAGAAATTCGGATTCAACGGCGCGATCAATCGCGGCCATGACTTGGGAGGCGTTTTTGGGCGAGACATTGCGCCAGAGCACTTCGGCGAGAACTTGGCGCGTCACGCGAGGGAGGTTTCCGCCGTGAATCGAGCCACTGCGCTCTTTGTTGGCCAGGTTCAGGACCTGCGTCACCGTTTCCTGGATGGTGGCGGCTTTGAGCCCGTCGGATTTCGCGCTTACCACGGTCAAGACTTCGTTGATCACTTCGGTGAAGACGGGGGGAGAAACGATTCCCCGAGGATTTCCGGCGGTATCAACGGCGACGATGACGGAGTCAATGATCGAATACAGACGGTTTGTCTTCGGGTCCTCGCTTTCGAGGTCGAGCAGGTT
>CAYGQD010000154.1:0-14694 GCA_964351855.1 uncultured Verrucomicrobiales bacterium | reverse complement strand
CTTCCCGTTCGTGTAGCGCCCCGGATTCTCACCCAATGCCGCGGCGACAGAGCCAACGATTTGGGCAGCGGCCATCTTTCTCGCGTCGGTCTCGGTAGCGCCCAAGAGCGCTTCCGGATTGGATGCCACTTCGGCCATGACCACCTGAAGGAGTTCCACCCGCCGTTGTTTCGAGAGGAGCGCGCTGAGCGGGTTGCCATCCAGGCCTTCGGCCACCGTTTCAACGGTTTTCGCAAGAATTTCCGCGCCGCGTGAATCCCCGAAAATCGAGTCGGAGTGCTCGCTCAACACTTGGAAGGATCCGGCGAGGATTGCTCCGAGCGTCTCCCGGTCGAAGACTCTTCCGCCTTTTTCTGAATCCAAAACGGCAGCGGTCTTCTGAATCAGCTTCTGGATTTCCTGGCGATCGGAGAATGCGTCGGGATGCTCCGTTGCTGCGATCAGGGCTTGGTTGAAAAGCGCTTCGATCGACGGGGCGGAGATCAGCTTCTCGTGTCCATCCAGTCCTTCCATGAATTGCAACACGACGGATCGGACGACATCCCGAGACGAGCCCGGATCGCCGGTGAGGACATCGCCACCTGAGACGAACGCGGTCACTCCGCCGCGAAACGCGCTCGAAGCCATTCGTCGAGCAAGTTCCTGACGCCGCGTTTTCTCACCGGTTGATCGCCCTTCCTGAGCCAAATCTTCAATTAAGGCGGTGCTGACTCCACCCAGCAACGCTTCCACACGATCGTTATCCGTCAGAACGGAGGCATTTTCTTGGAGCGACGAAAACGCGGCCATGAGCACGTTTCGGACGATTCCGGTGTCGGCGTTGTCCGTCAGCTTTTGCTCGTCAATTCCACGGAGAAACGAATTCACCACGTTGAGCACCACGGGATTTTCGTTCAATCCCAGTGCCGAGGGATTTCGCGACACATAATCGACTCCGACATCGACCAAGCTGTTGAGCATCTGAGCGACGGCCGGTTTGCTCTTCTGTTTCGTTGTATCGATGTCTCGGAGTCCCTTCATCACTTCGGCTCCGCTGAGATGGGGCGTATCGAGATCGTCAATCTTTCGGATGAAGCGGTAAGCTTTCACCAATTCCGCCGTGTCCTCTCGAATGTCGTGACAGGGGCCGCCGGCTTCGATGAGGTGGGGGCTGGTGCTGAAGAAGTATTCCGTCGCTTCGCCCTCCGTGATGCTTCCGTGAAGGTCGCCGATGGGAAGAGGCGTCGGCTTTTCCGCCACCTTCGCGATCATGGCCTGGTGAATATCGTTCCCCAGTTTCGATCCTGCGTTAATGGCGAACAAAATGAGTTCGGTGCTGGCAATCATGGTTCTGACGGCAGTGCGCTGTTCAATCTGCCCACTGCTGTTTGCGCAATGGTGAGGTGAATAGCAAGCAAAAGAATGTCAGGGCGTTCAGAAGTTGGTTCGTCAGGAAACCGTCCAACCCCCATCGACGGCCAAAATCTGACCGGTGATGAATTTCGAACGATCGCCGAGGAGGAACAGTGAGGCTTCGTCCAAATCCTCCGGCGCGCCGATTCTTCCGCCGTCCAGCGGTTGTTTGCCGTGGATGAAATCGAGGATTTCAGGATTCGTTTGGGCGCGCTCGGACATGGGGGTGGCGACCAGCGCCGGCGCGATCACGTTCACGCGAATGTTTTGCGGCGCGTAATAAGCGGCGATCGATTTGGAGAAGCCTAGAATCGCAGATTTGGTAGCGGCGTAGGCGTGGGAGGCAAAGTGAGATGGGGAAGGGGAGTAGCCCAGGACACTTCCCATATTGAGAATCACGCCGCCGGACGATTGGGAACGGAATTGGCGCACGGCTGCCCGGTTGGAATAGATGAGGGAGCTGAGATTGAGCTGGCAGGTGTATTCCCACCCTTCATCGGTGAGTTCGTGAAGCGGGCCGTCGCCTTTGGATCGCCCGGAGCCGCCGGCGATGTGATACAGACCGTCCAACGATCCGAATTCCTGCACCGCGAGATCGATTCCCTTGGCCGCCGTTGCTGAATCCGACGCATCTCCGGTCTGGCCCCGAGCGGAAGAACCCAACTGGGCCAATGCGGCGTCTAAATTGGCCGGGTTGCGCCCGATGATCACCAAGTTTGCCCCTTGTTTCGCCAAGGCAGTGGCGGCGCTCAACCCGAGACCGGTGGTGCCCCCGACCAGAACGAAGGTTTTTCCAGAAACGCCAAATGGATCATCACTCATGAGATAGTCTTTCGCCGGAAAGGAGGTTTGCAATGCCGAACCTGAATGTGTAGCTAAGCATCGTGACGGAACAACCTCCACCGATTCCAGCCAAAGTGATCATTGGTGCGAATTTCTGGGTTCGTCTGATCGCCCATGGCATCGATCTGACGATTTTGACAACCGCGCTCTGCGGAATCTTCTTTCCCTACGCGATTTACCTGGGCCTGCAGGGACAGACTGAGATCGATCTCCCGATGTGGGCGCACGTCGTTTGCAACGTGGTCCCTGCGGTTGGGATCGTGTTGCTCTGGCGATTCTGGCAGACGACCCCTGGGAAGCGGATGTTTCAGCTAAAAGTCGTGGATTCGAAGACCGGCGAGCGCGCCAGTTGGGGGAAGTTGATCGTGCGCTGCCTGGCCTATTTGGTGGCTTCGTTGCCGCTGATTCCGTTCAAGCTGTTCGCGCTGTGGAAGCCGGAGCTCGAGGCGAACCCGATGCTGGCACCCTATTTCCAAACCTGGTGGGTGGGGATTCCGCTAGGATTCGGGTTTTTCTGGATTTTGATCGATTCCAGAAACCGAGGTTGGCATGATCTCTTGAGCGGAACGGTGACCGTTCTCGCCGACTTCAAGGCAAAGGATCACCAGCCGTAGTAGCTACGACGGAAATTGTTCGGGTAATAGCCACCGTATCCGTAACCATAGCCACGCCGATCCCGATTGTTTCCGATCGCCGCACCGCCGAGGGAACCGGCTAAACCGCCGATCAGGGCTCCCCGGCCCGCGTTTCCACTACCGGATCCAATCAGAGCTCCAACCCCGGCTCCTAACAGAGCCCCGTTGATCGCTCCACGATGAGCGTAACTGTAGGACGGGTAAGTTTGGCAGGATGAAAAGGTGAACGCTGCGACGATGACAGCAACGATTTGCAGTTTTCGAAGTTTCGTTTTCATGGGAATGCGTAACCATGTTATGACGAACTTCGAAAATTTCCAATAATCGTTCCAAGCTGCATTCTGAAGAATTGCGAGAAAGAACGGGTCTTAAAGGGAGAACCATTCATCCTAACAAGGTACTACTTGACGGGAAAACTTGTTAGAGTTATCAAACTATTGATATTAACAAACTAAAAAAATTGATTTGCTGAAGCGAAGCCACCCTCATTGTCCCTCAAACCGGTTGAATTGATGGATCCCGCAACTCAGAACCTCCTCACGTTTTCTTGTTCTGCCTGTGGAACGAATCTCCAAGTGAGTAACGAACTCGCAGGTCAAACTGGGCCTTGTCCAGCTTGCGGTGTTTCGATCACCGCGCCGACCCCGGTTGTTTCATCAGCATTTCCTTTTGTTTCGCAACCGGAGAATGCGGCTCCTGGGCTAGTGGGGAATCCTCAGCGTCCGGCCTATCCGGTTCCCAAGCCCGTTCAGTCTCCCAATGCCGCTGTTCCCGCTCCAAGCGCTCCCGGTGGGTCAACTCCCGAGCCAGTTCCTGCGCCGGTTACCGATCCATTGGCCGCGCATCGGGTAAAATCTCCGATCCCGGAGGATTCTTCTCCGCCAGAGGGGCTCGCGCCTCCGGCATTGACTCCTCCCGCTACCGCGCCTGCTCCACAGCTTCAGCCTCAATCGCAAAATGGTGGAGAGCAGGCATCAAGTCCGGTAACGGAATCATCCACTCTCTATGGGGATGCGGTAAAGGTTGGTGGTGCGCCTCGTCGCAACTCGTTTCCAATCGGATTGGTTGCGATCTCCGTGGGCGTGGTGGCCGTGATGGCCTACATGGTTTGGAGCAAAGATCTGTTGGGGATGAGGGCGGGTGATGTCGAAATTACCGACTCGCAGCCTGCTGCGGTGTTGGAAGTACCCCAAGAACCTGCGGCGAGTCCAGCGGTTCCGGTTTTGGAGGCCCCTGCTTCGGCGGCGCCGTCGGAGGAATTGGAAGACGAGTCAACGCCGGGTCCTGAGTTGAAGGTGGAAGATCCCGTTGTTGAGGATAAGCGGCCTGTCGAAATGGCGGATGCCGGTGCGCCGGTGGCAACCGAAGAAAAATTGCGACCCGTCTCTGGCAACGAAGGACCCGTGACGTCTCCGGAGATTGCTCAAGAAGAATCGTTATTGAAGCCCAATAAGGCCACGTTGCTAGAGCCTGCTCGCAAGACGATTCGAGGGTTTCTCGAAGCCAAGAATTGGGAGGGGCGGTTGCGTTTCGTTCACAATGGCCAAGGTCTCCGAGATCAAATTCAGGAATACTACGCCAGTCATGTCGATCTCCCGTTTCTCGATTATCGCTTGGACTATTTTCACACGGAGCCACAGCCTGGTGGTCAGCGGAAGGTTTATGTCTTTTTTCTGACGTTTTCGAATCAGCAGGACGGCTTCCCGGTAATTGTGGTCGAAGAAAACAATATCCTGGGTCTCGATTGGGATCTCTTTGTGGAATTTAAGGATCGCCATTTTCAGCAGTTCATCGAGGAGCGCCAAAAAACGCCGAGATCATTCCGGGTGGTGATTCAGAGGGTGACGTATTGGGAATCCGATCGTGATCAGATTCCGAACGTCGAAAATCTGGTTTGCTACAAAATTGATCCTCCGTATCCAGGCTTTACCCAATACGCCTTCGTGGAAAAGGGCACGGATGCCGGTGAGCGGATGACCGAGCAGCTTTCCTGGCAGGAGGATCCCTTGGCCGCTGAAGTGCAGCTTCGCTGGGATGAGTTCGACAACGGTCGGGCGTTTTTGACCGTGGATCGGGTCGCTTCACGTAGTTGGGTGCGGAACTAAAAAGGGGAGGTTTTGACGGTCGTTGGCTCAATTTGGGGTCTTTTCCGGTCGGTTTCGGAGTCTTAGTGCGCTGAGGGCTAGGGAGAAGTGATGAACTGCTGCGGTGCTGCAATTAACCGCTTGATAAAATTAACTTCTCCTTAATACTTAAACGTGGCCTCATTCAAGATGGCCGCAAAACGCCGCAACAACACTAACTTCACATCGAATGGCTTTTCCGTTTCGAAATCTCTTTGGTAAAACCGAAGATGGCTTGCCTCATCCCAATGTGCCCGCTTCCGAGGGCGACGGGAATCCTCTTTCAGCCCCTCCGACCGTCAGTCCCACCAGTGGCCTTCCTTTCAGTCCCGCGCCTCCCGCGCAATCCAGCATGCGACCTATGAGCGGCGTTTCTTCCCCCTTCCAACCGATGAATCCCGGCAGCGTCCAGACCTATCAACTCGGCGTTAGTGAACTACTCCAGGCGATCCCGGAGGCGCTTCGAGGCCAGAATCCTCCACCGCAAGGCCAAGTCGCTCTACAATTGCCGACCACAGCCGTAGATCCAGTTCGTCGCACTCTTTCGACCTCTTTAAGTCGGGTTTATCAGGCTTGCCCCCAACTTTTTTCCGCACCGGTTGTCACGGAAAACGATCAGATCGTTCGTTTGTCGCTTCCGGCGAGCACCGCTGGAACTCCAGTCATCGGTCAAGGGCAACCACCACAGCCGGTGGCTTCTGGTCCTCCGGAGCTTCCCTCTCGCGTGGCGGTTCATGCATCGCCTAAAATTCCAGCTCCCGTCTTCGCTGCTGCGGCATCGGCTCCAGTAGGGGCTGCGGCGAATAGCCCCTTCATGGTGGTGAATACCCCGGCGACAACCGTGGGAGGAAGTGGCGGAGCACAAGGCGATCCCGGGATGTTCCAAGCTCCTGCGCCTTCGGTCGGGACGCCTCCCTTAAATCCTCCCGTATCAGGGCCCTCCATGACATCTCCGTTTCAGGTCGTGAATCAAAATAAGGGAGGTTCGGATGCCGGTAGCTCTCAGGTTCCGGTGCCGACTCCCCGGTCGCCTGCGGGAGCGAGCTTTTCTATTCCACCAACTCCCGGCGCTCCGGTTGGCGAGGGCGTGGGAGCGGTTCCTGGCGGTGTTGCTCCGGCCTCGGATCTGCAGCCTTTGATCGATGACGAAATCGACGAGCCGATTGTGGAGGATGAGGGTCCAGGATTTCCGCCGCCCGTTCACGAGGTTGCGGCCCCATCTATTCCCGGGGTGATGGCCGATGGGGAGCCTTCGGTTACCTTTGCGCTGCCTCAGCTTCTGATGCGATTGGACTTGGCAACGCTTGGGTTTGAAGTGACGGCCTTGCCGCCTTCGGCCAAGATGCAGGTTCCGCTTTCGCTCGTGAAGTCTCAACTTTCCTCCGGACGGGTCGTTCTCTCCCTGGCGCAGGTGATGCAATACTCAGATAGAGGGTCGAAGCCCGTCTTGAGCCGGGCGAATCCAGGCTTGCAGGTTTCTCTGCCTCTGAAAGAGATTTTTCGCCAAATGCCAGCGGATGTTCTCGCTTCTCGCGAGACTCAGGCTCCTTCAGTTCGCGCCGAAGCGGCAGCTTTAGAGACGCCCTTTTCGGCAGGTGCCCGCAAAGACGCCGAGTTGCTTGGCGGCGAGGTTCATTCGGGTTCCATCGCTTCCGATGTGGCAAGGCCCGATGCCGCTGAGTTGGCTGGAGCGCCTGAAGCAGGGGGCGAGGCCGCCGAAGAGATGGAGGCTGAAGATTCGGCTGCTCTCCAAATGAAGGCCTTTCTTGAACGCCAGGAAGAGCCTTCCGATGGCGAAGATGTCATGGACCTCTTTTCCGATTCCGAAGGGGCTGGCGACCTTCAACCCTTCCCCGAAGATTACCTGAGTGCAGCGGATGAGCCCGAGGAAGAGATTGCTCTCTCCGGGGAGTGGGAAGTCGATGATCTGGATGCGTTGGTCGTTGCGGAAGAGCCGGTGGTTTCCGAGGAAGAAGGGGGCTCTCCTGATGATGGTTACGGAGATATGGTCATTGAAGATGAAGCCTCAACCTTTGAAGGAAATCAGTCAGAACTACAAGATCCGCCCGAACCCTACATGGAAGAAATGATCGAAGAACCACCTGCTGCCGAGTCCACTATCGAACCCCAGCCACTACCAAGTGTGCCGGTTGAAGAACCAACTCCAGTTGCTCCTGGACGATCCGTGAAGCCTGCAGTCGCCTCCGGTCCTTCCTCTGCCGGCGGATTCGGCGGCATCGGCTTTATGGGGCCGAGCCGCGACATTGAGTTGCGGGCCGTTTTCGGAAGCGAAGACGAGTTCACTCCTCAGCGGGTGGCTGAGCGGACGGCAAGTTTGCCCGGAATCGCTGGTTGCGTCATTTTTGATCGTGAGAGCCGGGTTTACGGAGAGCAACTTCCTTCGGATCAAGGCGTTAGTGGCCTCGCCGAAACCATGTCCCGTGTCTATGAGCGGGTTACTGGATTAGCCAGTGACCTTGGGTTTGCCAGCAGTGAGGCGTTTACCTTGCATTCCGCGCAGGGGATCCTGAGCTTTTACGGCGAAGGCGACATCTGTCTTGGGATATTGCATGAAGCACAGGATTTCGAAGCTGGAGTTCGTGAGAAGCTGGTGCTGATCGCCCGCGGGGCCTCGCAGATCCTAGGGGCCGAACTCTCATCCTAACACTTTTCTAAAAGCTCTCGTTGCACACTCCCCGGAATCTGTCTAAATGAAGGCAGTTCCTTAACAATCAGGGACACCGGAAATATGGCTCTCGTAAACCACGACACCTGTGAAGTTCAGTTCAAAATCGTTTTCTGCGGACCTGCGTTCAGCGGTAAGACGACGAACCTTCAATACATCCACTCCCGAATCGAAGACGATCAGCGCGGCGAGTTGCTTTCCATGGCAACGTCTACCGATCGGACCGTGTTCTTCGACTACCTACCAATCGATGCCGTTTTGATTCAGGGGTATCACACCCGGTTCCAGCTATATACGGTTCCCGGTCAGGTCGCTTACAACGCAACCCGCCAGTTGGTTCTGCGCGGCGTAGATGGATTGGTCTTCGTGGCGGATTCGTCGTCGGATAAGTTGGAGGAGAATGTTCAGGCGTTTCAGGCCATGGAAGAGAATGTTCGCGAGACGGGTGGCGGTTCCTTAGATGAGATGCCCTTCGTCCTTCAATACAACAAGCGCGATCTTCCCGACGCGGCAGAGGTGGCCCATCTCAATATGCTTCTCAATCAGCGGGAGCATCCGGTGCCGGTTTTCGAAGCGGTTGCATCCCAGGGCTACAACGTTTTTGCGACCCTCAATGCGGTCGCACAGGAAACCATCCGTCGATTTCACGACTTGAATGACGATGGGGAAATGGTGAAGCCCGACAGTGCTTCGTCCACGGATTCTGCCACCATTGCTCACTGATGGGTGGTGCGAAGGAATCCCGGATTCGTTCGTTTTCTTTTGATTCAAAACCATGACGGCCGATCCCAATAGCGTTTTAGCTTCCTCCGGGGACTACCATCTCAATATTACCACGGAAGTGGCGCGAGAGTTCCGTGAGGTGCTGCGTCATTTCCTCGGTGAGACGGAGTGTGAGATTGTGGCGTTGATCGAACGCAGCGGCGCGGTCATCGTGAATGAAACATCGCCGAAGGCGACTGGCCGGATTCCCCAGCCTGATTCGTTGGGCGTCTTGGTAGCGGGGTTGTTTGCATCGACTCAGATGATTGCGGCTCAATTGGGAGAGAGGCAGGCTCCGGAGGTGCTCTGTCACGGAGACGAATGTCACCTCCTGGTTCATCCGGTGAGTGAGGAATTTGCCTTGTTGGCCGCTTATCGTGAGGGCGTTGCCGTGGGAGTGGTTCGTCTTCATGCTCGTCAGGCTGCGGAAAGGATCGTGGGACGATTGGGACAGATTATGCGGAGTCGGGCAACCTATGCGCCCACGACGGGAGGGGGCGGTGAAGGTGCCGAAGGGCCGTTCCTGCGTTACAACTGAGGTCTCGGATCGTCGATTGGATGAAAACTTTGCAAAAAGCGTCAAACATTTCCCCAGTCACGGCTTTACAAAGGATTTTGCACCTGTTATTCCAGATGCATTGGCTAAGTTGCCACACTAAATGATCGTCGCAGTAACCACAGGACCACTAATTTGGGAAGGCGGACCACTCGTCTGGCTCTTGATCGGATGCAGCATTTTCTCAATTGGAATTTTCCTGGAGCGTTACCTAACGTTTCACCGGTCGCGAATCAATGTCAGTGACCTCCTCTACGGGCTGGCGAACTTAATTCGGAATCGCAATTACGCGGAGGCGATTCACGAAAGCGCCGGCACTCCCGGACCGGTCGCGCGGGTGGTCCATTCCGCGATTTTGCGCAGCGATTTGCCGCGTTCTGAACTGAAGCAAATCGTTGAAGAAGCGGGCCAGCTTGAAGTTCCGAAGCTGGAGAAGAATCTCGCGGTCCTGCGGAACATCGCCTACGTCGCTCCATTGATCGGACTTTTGGGGACCGTGGTAGGCCTTCTCCGGGTGTTCATCCACATCAGCGAGAACAGTGGTTATGCCACGCCACTGCAGATTTCTGGCGGACTTTACGAGAGCCTGATTACCTCTGCGGTCGGAATGGTCGTGGCAATTCCGGCCTTTACCTTTTACGCCTACCTGAGTTCGTTTGCGAAGACTCTGATGCATGACATGGAACGGGGCGGCATCGAAATCGTGAATATCATTCACGATAGCCGCAATAATCGCAGCGACATCATCGAATTTCGTCAAGCCCAACTGGAAGCCGAGGCGACCGCCGCTCAGACCAGTTCCCGCCCGGCTTCGCCCGAAAAAGTGGAAACGAGCTGACCCTTCGCTTTCGCTCTCCCTCAACCGTTCACCTCTGAAGTCCAGCCATGAAGCTGGAAAGTTCCCTCAAAGACAACGCAGGATTTTTCTACACCGCTCCGCTCATGGACGTGGTGCTGTTGCTGCTTGTCTTCTTTTTGCTCGGTTCAACGTTTGTTCTGAAATCGGGCGTTTCCGTGACCGTTCCCACCTCGGAAGCCAGTCTGCCGCCCATCGGAACATCTCACGTCATCACCGTTCTTCCCGGAGCCACGCCTCAGCTGTATTTCAACGAGCATCGCGCTCGAATTGACGAAATTAGCGGATTTCTGGAGAGCTCCAGTCCGAGCATCCGCCACGTCATTATTCGGGCGGACCAAATGGCTCCTCATGGCTTGGTAATGCGGGTTTCGAACATCGTCCACTCCCACGGATTGGAGATTTCCTACGCCACGACCCAGACTCAAATTCTGCGATGAATCTGTCCCAACCGCTTCTGTTCAAGTGGACGGTGACCAAGTTCTGGAATTGGCGGCTCGCCTTTTTCATCGCCGTGGCTCTCCTGATTCACGTGGCCGCTTTTTACCTTCTTCAGGTAGTCTATCCGCCGACGGAGCCGATCAAAGTTCAGCCGATGCGTGTGGTCGTCTTGGATCCGGGATTTCCGCCCGCCGCAGAACTGCTTCGCGAACTGGAGGATCGGGCCTTTGCCTATGGACCGGGAGTCGATACCGAACTCGATCAGTTTTCCCTCGCCAACCTTGGGGTTTCCTTTCGCCCTTCCTTTCAGGGGCATCAGATCGAGTTGTTGCCGGTGGAAGCGATGGGTGGGCTCCATTTTTCGTCGCTCCTCTCAGCCGGGCGGCTCGATTTACCACCGCTCCCCGAAGTCTCCGACTGGACCGAGCTGCAAGTCTCTCAGGAGGCCCGAGAATCCGCGTCCCCTCAGGTCCGGGTCGGCCGGAATTTGGCAGATCGCCAGATTGATGTGGATAGTGAAGCGTTGGCAAAGGCGCTTCGTCAGCCCAATGGCTATCTCCGGGCGCGGGCCGGAGTGTTACCGGACGGCAGGCTCCTCTATTTGCTGATTTCCAAGGAGCCGGAAGGTGGCTTGGCTCAAGCGGAGGTCGAGATTTTGCGGGAAGTGCTGCGTTTCGAGCCAGGAGATGCGTTGCAACAAGACTGGATCGAAATTATCTGGTAGGTAAGCGACTTCGTTTGCCATGTTTCACGTCACGTTATCGGAGCTCATTGTGATTTACCTCTTCCTCATTCTGGGAGGGGTTTTCCTTCTGTGGGTAGCGGGCGAGGTCGTGAGAATTCGAAGAGCGCGCCAGAAGCGCCGCTTTCAGCTCGTCTGTCAGGTCTGCAACTGTCATTATCAGGATCGGAGTGACGAACTTTTACCGCCGTGTCCGCAGTGTGGCCGACCGAATGAGCGTTCACCGATCAGCGAAATCTAGGTATCGTGGTTTCCTTTTTCGAACGCGCTCTGGAAATTTCCCTTCAACTTATAATCGCGATCTACGCGGATCCGGAGTTTCAGTGAACCTGTCATGAAGACTTATCAATTTACCATGGATTCTCGGCGAATCGGCCCCATCCCTCTGATTCTCGGGGGCATTGTCGGTCTCGCCCTGCTCGCTGGCCTGATCGTTTTCGCGTCGATGTTCGCCATCATCGCGCTTGGCGTGGGCTTGATCTTGGCGGCGGTTGGCGGAATCGCCCTGGCGGTTCGGCGGGTTCTGGGACTCAACCAAACGAAATCGCCGACTTCCGGGGATGCTCCGAAAATCAGCGAGGTTCGTGCCTCGGACATCGAGGACTTGGACGGCGTGAAAGAGGTCGAAGTCGAGATCGTCGGGCCGCCGGATCCCACGATCCCTCGCTGATCAGGAAGTCGCGAGACTCGCCAAGCGCGACCTCAAAACCGGGATCCGAACTCTCACGATCCACAAGATCGTGACTGAGGCGGCCAACGCGATCGCCGCCATTCCCGCGAGCAACCCTCGGTCGCCCTCAAAGCCCAATTGTGCCGCGTGAGAAAAGAGGGCTCCGGTCATCAGTCCGCTACTGAGCAAGGCACCGTAAACCGCGGTCCGTGGAATCACCAGAAGCTTCAGGGCGATGAGCTCGGCAATTCCGATTCCAAGCCGCTTGAACCGTGAGGACGGCCAGCTTGCCGCTGGTCGGCGGAGACATCTTCACCGCGTTTGGGCTAACTTCCGCAATTCCTTCGAGACCGGCCGCTTCGCCGTTTCCAGCGCTTCCACCATTCGCGCCGCCAGCGGTTGCAGGGTCCAGACGCGATCTTTCCGTGGGATCACGTCGCTCGCCTCCGCGTCGAAGAATCGGATCACCTGGTAGTTCCTGGCGGGTTCGCCAAAGCGCTTCAACAGCGCCGCATCATTTCCCGCTCGATTGTTGAAGATCACCACCGGAACGAACTCTGACTCGATCGATCGAACCAACTGCCGATGGGTCAACACCTCTCTGCCGAACTGCATACAACCCGCGCAACCCGGCACTTCCTGAAACAGCGCCAGAATGGGCTTCCCGGATTTGCGCGCCTCAGCCTGCGCCTTCTCAAAGTCCCGCAGCCAATCCACCGTCCCGACTTCGACCGGATTTCGCGCCCAGCCGAGCGAGGCCGAAAGGAGTAAAACGAAGAGGGTGGGGGTGAGCCGTTTCATGAGTTTTTGGGGCACCGGGACAGCATTCCTTACGCCTCGCTGTAACCCAACCTTCGAACCACGCCGCCCAACGTCAAGCCCTGGACCAGGATAGAGAACAAAACCACGCCGTAAGTCATGTGGACGATGATATCCCGCGACATCTCCGGCTGGAGGGAAAGCGCCAACGCCACGGAAATCCCGCCCCGCAGGCCGCCCCAAGTCAGCAGGCCGATGTTCCGCAGCGGCTTGGGATGGCGCAATCGCGTCAAGGGAACCGTCAGCCCCAGCGTCAGGCTCCGACTCCCCAGCGCCACTGGAATCGCCAGTAACGCCGCCCACACATGCCCTACATCAAAGGTCTGCCCCAGGTTCAACACCACCAGCCCCAGGAGGACGAAGAGGACTGAGTTAAAGATTTCATCCGTCGCATGCCAGAACACATCCACGTGCTCCCGCTCCCTCTTATCGATCCGGTGCGACACCAGACCCGCGCTCATGACCAAGCCCGCCACCACCATCGCCAGCGGCGCGGAAACATGAAGCCACTGCGCCAGGGAATAGCCGCCCATCACCACCGCCAGCGTCACCAAAATATCCAGGGTGTCGCGCATGGCCCAGCGCAGCGCCCGAGATCCCAGCCAACCCAGCCCCAGACCCAGCAGCGTCCCGCCGATCACTTCCTGACCAAAGAGCTTCAGCACTGCCCCTCCGGAAAAGTGCGCCGCCCCGCCTTCCGCCAGATGAAAGAGGGAGAGAAACACCACCACGGCCACGCCATCGTTAAAGAGTGACTCCCCGGAGATATCCATCTCGATCCGTTTCGCCACCCCTGCCTGCTTCAGAATCGCCAGCACCGCGATCGGGTCCGTCGGGGAAATCAGCGCGCCGAATAGCAGGCAATGCAGAAACGGCATCTCCACCCCCACCAAGGGGAGCAGGTAGAACATCAGCCCCGCCACGATGAAGGTCGAGATCAGAATCCCCAGGGTCGCGAAGATCAAGACCGGCGCTCGCTCCCGTGCCAGCACCCGCGTATCGATCCCAAATGCCCCCGCAAACACCAGAAACCCCAGCGCAACCTCCAACACAAAATAGGAGAAGTCGAACGCCGCCACCCGATGGCAGAGCTCCGCCAGGCTCCCCGGAAAGATGAATCCCACCACCAGCATCACGATCGAAAGCAGCAGGGCCATCGTCATCACCCCGATCGTCTCCGGCAGCCGCAACCACCGATGATTCGCCAGTGCCAACAGCGCGGTCAGCGAGATGACGATCGCAATCGCATGGAACGCGCTCAAGCTCCCGCCTCCCCTGAACGCCTGCGAGCATCCTGACGGATTCTGCCGCAGAGCGGCTTGTGAACCATGAGAGTGCGTTGGTTAGAGTTCATGATGAAGAAACGCCGCAAGGCCTCCCTCACATAGTTCGATATTCCACGAAGTCCATTACGAGGTTCCCGTCGCCTCCTCTCCCATGTTTTCAGAATAGGACGCTTGCGTTCCTTCCGAAAACCAAGGTCCATTTTGAGGATGCGCCCTCAACTTGTTGCTGAACTCTCCCAGATCCCTGAGCGCCAGCCGCACGGGATTCTCGTCGAAAACGTGGACCTCGTCATCGTGAAAGATGCCGATTGGCTGACTTGCCTCCACCGTTGAGGCGATGCTCGCCGATGGCCATATCTCGGGTGAAGACCTCATCTGCGGGGTGCACGGCTGGGACTTCCGCTACAGGACGGGCGTCAGCGCCTCAGGGATCCCTCTTCGCAGGACTCCTGAAAAAAAGTTCTCCGAACCTGCGGCCCCCCACCGTCCGTAGGCCAAGTCCGCAGAAGACAAGAAAGACTCGGACGCACCTTGGCGCCCGAGCCTGATTCTTGATCCCAACGGATTGATCATGGACGAGCCTTAGTGAGAAAGCTCCAGGGCTTGGCCCTCTTCCTCACTCGCGGGAACTCTCTCGGTCTCTTCTATGACATTCGCCTCCGTCATCCGGCTGGAAGCAGTTTCGGAAACCACTTCTTCATCGCTCTGACGACTCCGGCTCCCCGTTCTCACGATCCGGCGGGCATTCTTATAGTCCAGATAGAACTGCGGCTCGGTCCGGCCGAACTGGCGCAACATCGTATCTTAGGGCTGCGGGTTCGCTCCGGAGACGCCAACGCCTTGGCCGAGCCGGGTGGTCAGCCCGCGATGTCGCCGCTCGTTC
>CAYGQD010000153.1:0-17486 GCA_964351855.1 uncultured Verrucomicrobiales bacterium | reverse complement strand
GGTCAGGCGCGCGCGGGGTGACCAGTTCGGCGGGTGAGGTTTCGTTGCCGCGTGTGAGCAGCGAGACGGGTCGGGCCATCGGCAGGGGTTTGAGTGCAAAGGCGCGCTCGGGAGGGGCGTTGGCTTTCCTCATCTCCTCCGCCCATGCGTTGAGCTGGAGGCGTTCCTCAGGACTTGCGGCGGCCATCAATGCGGGCTCGAAGCGCTTTTCGAGTTGGCCGAGGTTCGCGACGAGCTGACCGCGCTGTGCCGACAGGTCGGTGGCCCAGCGCAGGGGATACCCGGAAGGTCGTGGTTGGGCGAGCCAGGCTGCGATGGCGGATGGTTCCAGATTTTCCGCAGCGCTGACTCTGGTCCCGGCGGAGAGGATCTGTCGGCCCCGGGCGATGGCGACGGCGTTGCGGATGGTGCCTTTTTGAATCGTGATCCGCAGGGTCGAGGGCCGCAGACTGCGAGCATTGAAGGTCTTCCCGGGAACGTCGCGCCACGGGTTCCGCCACCCCGTCAGTTCGGGTAGGGGCGCGTCGCTGTCACCGGCGAAGACCGCGACTTCGGCATCCGTCGAATCGGTCGTCACGTGCACGGTGTCGAGCCACTCGGCCTCGCCGAGATCGAGCGTGACGCTGGCGGGCTGTTGCGAATCTTGCGCGACCAGCTCCGTCGTCGATGTGATGTCGTCGTAAGTGAAGGGATGGGTGGAAAGCCAGCCGTCGGTCAGTCGTTCCAGGTTGGGTCCGCCGAAATTTGCCGTGACTGAGACCGGCGCGATGGGCCGCGCCTCCTCATCCAGCGCGATGACTTCTGCGATGGCGAACATGGTCTTTTCCCGGAACGGCACAATCATCCGCACGTAGCGGGCACGGACTCCGGTCGGCACTGCTGCGCGGAAGAAATCCGAGAGCGGATTCTCTGCCGCTGTTTCCAGATGGTCGGCGATGACGGTGACGTTTTTGCCGAAAGATGCGTCGTCGCTAACTTCCAGCCTGAAATGAGTCGGGAAGGATCGGCCCGGGCTGCGGCCTTTTGCATTGGTGACTTGCATCGGGTAGACGAACACCCCGCGAAGGATACGGGACTCACCGAGATCGAGCCGCAGGTCCCAGGTCCGCGTTTCTTTCGGATAGCTGGTCTGCAGAGCCAGCGTTTCCTGCTTGCGGCGGGACAGGTTGCCGAATGCGGTGGCGAGAACCGGCGTGGTCGATAGGGTTTCCTTGAGCCGGGTGAGCTCGCTGTCCTGCTGCGTCAGGTCCGGGGAACGCGCGACGATGACTTTCCGCAGGGCGTCGAATTTTTCCTTCAAGGCCACCGCATCAACGCCTGGAAGAGGCACGTCGCCGCGTTCGATGTCGGCGAAGACGGCCTGCATCGAGTAATAATCACTCGCGCGGACCGGGTCGAATTTGTGGTCGTGACAGCGGGCACACTGCACGGTCACGCCGAGCGTGCCCTGGACCACGTTGTGCACCATGTTGTCGCGATCCAAATTGCGAACCATGCGGAGATTCAGGCTGTCCTCCTCCAGTCCCTGACCGACGAGGTCCCACGGTCCGGCGGCGACAAATCCGGTGGCGATGATTCCGTCGCGGGAACCCGGCTTCAAGAGGTCGCCCGCGATCTGCTCCTGCACGAACTGCGCCCACGGCTTGTCCGCGTTCAGCGAGGCGATGACGTAGTCCCGATACCGCCACGAGTGGGGGCGCTCGAGGTCACGCTCGAAACCGTGCGTGTTTGCATACTGTGCGAGATCCAGCCAGTGGCGGGCCCAGCGCTCGCCATAGCGCGGAGAATCGAGGAGTTGTTCCACGAGGTCTTCGAAGGCCGTCGGCGAAGGATCCTCGACAAAGGCTTTCACCTCTTCCGGGCCCGGTGGCAGACCGGTGAGATCGAAGGTCAAACGCCGGATCAGCACCTCGCGCGAGGCTTCGCCGTTAGGGGTGAGATTCTTTTCCCTCAGCCGCTTCCAGATGAAGGCGTCGACCCCTGTCCTTGCCCACGCGGCGCCGTCCTCGTTCAGCCTGGGTGGCTTGGTGATTGAGAGGGGAAGGAACGACCAGTGTTCCTCGTAGTCCGCGCCGCCTTCGATCCAGCGCCGGAGGATGTCCGCCTCGGCGGAGGTGACGGCCTTGCCGGTCTTCGGCGGTGGCATCACGTCGCTCTCGTCATCGGTCGTGATGCGGTGCAGCACCTCGGATGCGTCCGGGTTTCCGGGGGATAACATCTCCAGTGCCTCCTCCCGGAGATCGAGCCGCAGGTCGGCTTCACGGGTTGATTCATCGGCACCGTGGCAGAGAAAGCAGTTCTTCGCGAGGATGGGCCGCACGTCGCGCCCGAAGTGGACTTCGGCGGCAGCGCCTTGATCCGGGAAAGACGGAAGCCACGCGGTCAGCAGCAGGTAAAAAAGGGCACGTTTCATGGCGGGTCGATTCACATTCTTATTTCAAGCGCGCCGGCCGGAGCAGATCCTTCCCGGCCACGGTGAGGTGATGGTTCATGGCCGCTTCCGCCGCCTCCACATCGCCTGCCAGAATCGCGTCGAGGATCGCCTCGTGGTGCTCGATGGCTACGTTGATCCCGGCGCGGCTCATTGTGGTGCGGCGGCTTTCGCGCCCCAGCTCGGCAATGGAATCGAGCATCAGACTGAAGAGTTGATTCCCCGAAATCCGGGCCAGCTCATGGTGAAAGTCGAGATCCGCCTCCATCGCCTCCTCCAGCTCCTGTGCCGTCTTGAGACGGTCGTGGATCTTCTGAAGGGCAGCACTCTCCCTCTTTTTCGTCCGCGCGGCGGCCCGTCCCGCGATCGTCGGCTCTAGTGTCATGCGCAGTTCGAGCGACTGCAGCAATCGCTCCTTTTCCTCCGGCAGGAGCATCTTGGCCGCCGCCGTCAAAGGGGCATGCAGGCGGTCCACCACCCGCACCCCGCGGCCCTGGCGCACCTCGACGAGGCCCTGGAACTCGAGTCGCTTCAGCGCCTCCCGGATGACAGGACGGCTCACGCCGAACTGATCTGCCAGCTTCCGCTCGGCCGGAAGCATCCCCTCATCGGAAGCCAGTTGGCCCCGAATCGCCTGGCTGAGCTGCTCAGAAACTTCATCGACAAGGCTGTGACGGGAAAGGGTGGAAATATTCATTGGTATTACCACCTTACCTGTATAGGTATGACGGTCAAGTGGAGCAACCTTGCGCTGCACCCCGTCGGGGTGCTCTGAAAAAAAAAGGGGCTCGATTTCGTAACATTCGGATTTACGGCGAGAACGAGCGGTCTATGGATACGTTGTTTCCCCACCATGAAATCCCGATTCTTCAGCCTTTGTTCGTTGCTTGTTCTTGTCATCGCGACGTCCTCCTTCGCTCAGGACGCGAAGAAGGCCATCGTCCCGGAGCGACACTTCGCGGTTCTCGACAGATACTGTTTCGAGTGCCATGACTCGGACGCGGAGAAGGGCGGGATCGATCTGGAGGCCCTTTCGTTTAACCTCGATAGTGTTGAGGCGGCGGAGACTTGGCAGAAGGTGCTCAATGTGATGAACTCCGGCGAAATGCCGCCGAAGAAGAAGCCGCAGCTCACGTTCGAGGAAAAATCCTCATTTCTCAGTGATCTTTCTCATGAAATCGTCGTTGCTCGGGAGCTTCTCAGCGATACGGGCGGCGTGATCACGATGCGGCGGCTGAATCGGCGCGAATACGAAAACACGGTCGAGGAGCTTCTCGGGGTTCGGATGGTGGCCGATGCGCTGCCGGATGACGCGAACTCCGGAGGATTTGATACCTCCGGGGCGGCTTTGTTTTTCTCTAGCGATCAGTTCGAACAGTATCTCGCCCTCGCCCACAAAGCGCTCGACGCCGCCTTTGTCTACGGCAAGCAGCCGAAGCCGCTCAACTTGAAGCGTGAGTCTGAAGTTGC
This sequence comes from uncultured Verrucomicrobiales bacterium, assembly GCA_964351855.1. Lineage (GTDB taxonomy): Bacteria > Verrucomicrobiota > Verrucomicrobiia > Verrucomicrobiales > DEV007 > JBCDHN01. The sequence goes on along the minus strand of CAYGQD010000153.1, from coordinate 13,585 downwards.
GGTCAATGTCCGCTTCGAAAGGATTTCGGCAAAGCTGAAAGCTGATTACGACCGCGCTCAGGAATGGCGGGCGAACTCGGAAACGAAAGCTCCGGCGGACTATGGGTTCATCGATGAAAACGATGTGAAGTTTTGGGAGCGACTCTATAACCAGCAATACGAGACGTATCGCCAATATCTTGACCGTCCAGAGTCGAAAACCGGGGTGTTGCTCAATCGGCTCTTTAACGGAGCGGTCGTCGATACCGTGACCCTCCCGAAAAACTGGCCGACCGGGGAATACCAAATCACGGTGAAAGCGGCGGTGCTTCCCGGCTCGAAATCTCACGAGCAGTTTCTGGAATACGGCCGTCCCGGAAATGGAGCCCGTTCCGGTGAGCTATCGTTGCTCGGTTGCGTTCGGGTCACCGGCACGCTGGAAGCGCCTCAAACGCTCACCATTCCCGTTACCGTGACCAAGGATGGTCCACGCGATTTCGGGTTCCGTCAGCGCCAGCACAACAATCGGGATGCCGCCCGAGCTGCCTTCGTGCGGCACGAGACCAAGACGGGTGTCGGGCCCGCTCCGGCGGTTTGGATCGACTCCGTCGAAGTGAGCGGTCCTTTCTTTGAGAGTTGGCCGCCCCGGGGAGTCTCCGAAGTGTTTTTCAAGGGCATGTGGTGGAATCAGGACGATGAGGATGTCTACGCAAGAGAGGTCATCGAGCGCTTTGCGAAGCGGGCGTTCCGGATTCGGGAACCGTCGGATGCCTTTCTTGAAAAGCTTTTTCACCTCTATACTTCCGGCAAAGCGGAAGGGAGAAAATTCCCGGAAGCGATCCGCGAACCGCTCGCTGTGGTGATGGCGTCACCAGGGTTCCTTTATCTTCTCGAGCCGGTGCCGGGGGCCGAAAGGCGGGAGCTGACGGATCTGGAATTGGCGGTGCGTCTCTCGTATTTCCTCTGGAGCGCGCCACCGGATGACGCGCTCTTCGAGGCCGCGAAAACCGGGAAGTTGAAGAAGCCGGGAAGCCTTGCCTGGCATGCCAACCGAATGCTCGACGACCCGCGTTCTGATGCGTTCATCGCCAGCTTTGCCCATCAGTGGCTCCACATGGAGCGGCTTGATTTTTTCCAGTTCGATCACGCGTTGTTCGAGGAATTTGATGACAGCGCGAAGGAGTCGGCCCGGAAAGAGGTCTTTGAAACGATCCGGTTCATCCTTCTTGAGAAACGGCCGCTAAGCGATTTACTCAAGAGCGACTACGCCGTCGTCAATGACGTGCTGGCTGACTATTACGGGATCGAAGGCGTGACCGGCAGTGAGTTCCGGCAGGTCTCCCTTCCTGGAGATTCACCGCGAGGAGGTTTGTTAGGAATGGCTGCGATTCACGCGATGGGATCGGATGGGACCCATTCGTCGATCGTCGAACGCGGGACCTGGGTGATGCGTCGTCTCCTCAATGATCCACCGCCTCCCGCACCGCCAAATGTTCCCCAGCTTAGCCGGGTGCAGGGAGGGCTCCTCAGTCCGCGCGAGCAACTCGCCGCCCACATGGAAGGGGCTCAATGCGCGAACTGCCACGCCCGCATCGATCCGATTGGCTACGGACTGCAGAACTTTGACGCGACCGGGAAATGGCGGGAGGAAATGGAGCTGCGCAACGTCGTGAACCGGAAAGTGAGGCAGAAGAAGATCGTTCCGGTCGATCCCACCGGTCAGCTTCCAGATGGTAGCGCGTTCGCCAACTACTTCGAGCTGCGCGATCTCATTGCGGAGCGGGACGAAGCGTTTTCTCACAGTTTTGCCGAGGCTCTCATCGAGTATGCCCTGGGCCGACCCTACGGCTTTTCCGACGAGTCGCTTCGCGAAAGAATTCTCGAACGCGCCACGGCTAAAGACGGTCAGATGCGCGAGATCGTCCTAGCCCTGATCCAGTCCAAACCGTTCCGCACCAAGTAATGAATTCGTCCTCCACCGTCACCCGACGCCACGTCCTCCGCAGCAGCACGGCTCTGGTCGCTCTGCCCTTCCTGGAATCGTTCGGTTTTCGCCGATTTGCCTCCGCCGCTCCGGCTGTCGCCCCGCCCAAGCGTCTCATCTTCCTCGGGATGGGCTTCGGGGTGACACGCGACACTTGGTATCCGGAGCAAGCCGTGACCGGTGCGGACTACGTGCTTCCAGAAGGCCTCCTGCCGCTCGCTCGCCACAAGCAGGACATCACCGTAATCCAAAATCTGGCGAACCAATACAATAACGAAGCGCACTGGGGCAGCACCTTCTGGCTCACCGGAGCCAATCGTTACGCCGAGCCGGGACAAAGCTTCCACAACACCATTTCCGCAGACCAAGTCGCGGCGGAAGAACTGGGGAAAGACACCCGTTTCACCTCCGTCCAACTCAGTTACCAGGGCGGCGATAATTCCGGCCATGGACCGGGCCAGTCCCTCGCCTGGAATCGCCAGGGCAAGCCGGTTTCCGCGCTGAACAATCCTGTCGCCGCATTCCATCGCCTCTTTGCCGATGACAGCACTCCACTCGAAGTGCGGCAGGGTGATTTACGAAAGCAACGCAGCATTCTCGATACCGTTCTCGAAGACGCGAAAACTGCGAAACACGGACTCACCAAGGCTGATGTCGACAAGCTCGACGAATACTTTCAGTCGATTCGCGATATCGAGCTGCGGCTCGCCAAAGAGGAGCAGTGGCTCGAAGTCCCGAAAGCGAAACCCGACGACGCGATGACCGAGCCGGACAAAGGCCTCTTGGGAGTCGAGGAAGTGAAAGTCATGTATGATCTCATGGTCGCCGCGATGCAGGTCGATGCCTCCCGCGTATTCACCTATCGCCAGCCGCTCGACAGCTTCATTCGCAGCATGGGCGCGACGATCACCGCGCACAACATGAGTCACTACGCCGACGGCGCGCGAAAGGTCGTCTCTCAAGAGCGCGACCAAAAGCAGTCCGAGCTGTTCGCCCACTTCATCGACCGGCTCAAAGCGACGAAGGAAGCCGATGGTTCCAGTCTCTACGATCACACGACGTTGACGCTCGGAAGCAATATTCACTCGATCCACTACCTTACGAACTGTCCAACCATCGTAACCGGCGGTGGGTCGGGAATTCAGCACGGTCGCCATCTGGTCATGCCGGAGAAGACGCCGCTGTGCAACCTGTGGCTAAGCCTGCTCAACGGTTCCGGCATTATGGCCGAATCGCACGGAGATTCGACCGGGCAGATCGACGAGTTGTTCGTTGGTTAACAGTAAGGCGCCTCATTGGGCCGTCCAGGAGCGTGCTTTGGTTTCAAAAACATCCGCCGCCAAATTGGAGTGGCCGCAATCCGCCTTGGTGACGCCCGGGCTTATGGCATTCAGCCTCTTGAAGTCGCCGAATGCAGTGCCTGATATCTGCGCCAGTGCCAGTGGGAATGTTCTTGAGGTGCCTAATCCAGCCGAAGCAAACGTGGTCATCAGATCGGGAGGTGCTGACCGCGTGAGAATCGATTGTCCCCTTCGGCCGGTGGAGTGCATTCCGTGATTCGCAGTTTTTTGTCACCTTTTCTCGTCTTGGATCACTTATGAGGAGAACATGAATACGAAACCAGCGATGGACCATTCCGACGAGATCCAACTTTTGAACCTCTGTGTGAGCGGAGAGCGAGAGGCTTTTGAAGAACTCGTGAAGCGTTATCAAAACCTGATCTGCTCCATGGCCTACAGCGCTCTTGGCAACAAGGACCGCAGTGAGGATCTCGCCCAGGAGACTTTTGTCGCCGCCTGGGTGAAGTTGAAAACCCTGCGGGATCGGAGCAAATTCAAGTCCTGGCTCTGTGGCATCGCCCGGAATCTGATCCACCAGTCGATTCGAAAGGATGGTCGCAATCCGATCAGCTCCGCAGCTTCCCTCGAGGTGGTCGGGGAGACTGCGGGAAGCGAACCTTCCCCGGCTGAGGAAGCCATTCGTGTCGAGGAAGAATCCCTCGTCTGGCTGTCTCTCGAAACAATCCCGGAGACCTACCGGGAACCGCTGGTGCTCTTCTACCGCGAAGGCCAATCGGTTCAGCGGGTGGCTGAAGCCATGGATTTAAGCCCGGACGCGGTGAAGCAGCGCCTGTCCCGGGGCCGGGAAATGCTCCGGCGGGAAGTGACCAGTTTGGTTGAGTCGGCCCTGACGAGATCGAAACCGGTCGGGACCTTCACGGCCGGAGTTCTCATGGCTTTGCCTCTGGCCGTTCCCAAATCGGCCGCAGCGGCGGGAGCCGGAACCGTGGCAAAGACATCTGGATCCATCTTTAATGGGCTGTCGGCAATTGCGTTTGTTAAGCTGATGGTTGTTGGCTGGTGCGCCAAGGTAGGGTTCGACTCCAATCGTTCTCCCCGGGAGAAACGAATCTACATGGGGGTGCTGCTGGGGTTAGTGGCAACACTGACGTTTTACTGCATCACGCTCTTCGCTCCCGAGTGGATCGGATTGGATGACTTTATGGCGGGAAGCCCTTCCCGGCCTGCAGCTCTGATGGCGATGGTGATCTTTCCCTTTATCGCCGTCCTGTTTCTCCTGGGCCGATACGTGGAAAGGATTCGCATCGAAGAGGGAAACTGGGTGGAGGATCAACCTGTGATCGGCGCGACTGCCGACTCTTTGAGCCGGCGCGGTGTGATTGCCCGATTCGCCGGGGGAACCTTTGGGGTGGCCGCCTCGCAGGGAGCCTTTTCTGTGTTGATGAGCGAATGGACGGACCTCGCGATCATCCTGCTAGCAGCGCTACTGGCCGGAACCATTGGAACCATGGCCTGTCTGCGTTATCCGAAAAAGTACTCCCTGGTCATGGGAATCTCGGCGTGGGTCACCGGAGCGGTCGCGCTCTTGGTAGCCTGGTCAGGACTGGAGTCGCTGACCACTGCAGCGCATAGCAATTGGTTTCTTGCCGCCCTCAGCGGAACCACCATCTCGATCGTCATTGTGTCGGTGCTCGCCTGGAAGCGGGGTGATTTGATGCAATGGCGAGTCATCGATGCTCGTTCCGCCCCCCAACCATGACTTCAGTCCATTCGTCCCTTATGCGAATCGATCCTGAAATCCAAAAGTAGGTTGGGATCCTCGGGCTGGCAGAGACGGTTTAGAGAGCGTTGGTAATGTCGTCACGCTCTGTTTCGTTCAATCGCGCGGAGTCCATTCATCCAACCGGGTCGACCAGTAGGCCTCGTGAGCTTCCTCCATCCCCTGCAGTCGCTCCGGTGCCTCCAGAAGCGTGGCTCCGGACTCGACCTCACTTTCGGCGAGATTGAAGAGACCGTAGGTCGGCTTGGTGCGACCGGGACTCCTCGCATCCAGCCATTTGAAGTCGCCGGAACGCAGCGCCCTGTAGTTACGCCAACGCCAGAAGAGTTTCTCGTGGGGTGCCGTATCGAGCGTAGAATCCATCGCAAGATAGGGAAGCAGATCCACTCCGTCATACTCGATTTCTGCATTCAATTCAGCCCCGGCCGCTGCGGCAAATGTGGGAATGAGATCGAGACTACTGACCGGTTGAGAATAGATCGTCCCCTCCGGAAACACTCCGGGCCAGCTCAGGATGAAGGGCACTCGAATACCGCCTTCATGCACGTCCCCTTTGATCCCGGTAAACGGATCGTTGCGGGACGTATTCTGGGAGGTCGGTCCCCCATTGTCACTGAGAAAGGCAATCAACGTGTTCTCGCGCAGTCCCTTCTCTTCGAGCAGATCGAGCACCCTTCCGATGTTGCCGTCCAGGCAAGTCATCATCCCCGCAAAGATGCGGCGCCTATTGTCCTCGATGTGGCTGTTTGCCTGGATGTCTTCTTCCTTGGCCTGGAGCGGCGTGTGAGGTGAGGTATAGGACAGGTAGAGAAAGAAAGGCTCTTTTTCGTCTCCTGCTTTCCCGATAAATTCGAGCGCGGCATCGGTCAGGAAATCGGTTTTGTAGGCCTCTTCCCCGAGCCGGAATTCGCTCGGCTCGGCGTCCGCTCCCTGAAAGGAATAGAAATGGGAGCAGGGATGCTTTGAAAAAGGCGCTTTAAAGGGAAAGTAGTATCCACCTCCGCCGACAATGAAGAGACCCTCATCGAATCTACGGAGCCAGGGCTTGGCAGCGGCGATTCGTTTCGGAGGAAGCAGGTCGTCCTCCTCCTTGCCCCGCTGCTCGATCAAATACTCGGTCCCCTGACCGATATGCCATTTTCCGACCAACCCGGTGCGATACCCTGCCGACCGGATGATCTCGGGCATCAAAGGCAGAACATCCGGATCGGGCAGTCCGGAATGCCCTTTGTTGTCCAGGTAGCCGAAGCGAGCCTGGTTCAGGCCCGTCACGATCCCCGCGCGCGACGGCCCGCATTGTGGCGCGGTGACATAAGCGTCCGTGAATCGAATGCCTTGCTTGGCCAGCGAATCGATCCGGGGCGTCCGGATGTCGTCGCTCCCCTGGCACCCGAGATCGGCGTAGCCCAGATCATCGACGAGAATGAAAACGATATTCGGGCGATCGGTCGCCGCTACGGCGTTGCCCGAAAACAGCAGGCAACCGAGAAAAATGGGAAGCAGGAAACTCTTCATGATACGACCCCGGCGACTAAGCGCCCGGCATAGCTTTTCCCTCCTCGCGTTTCAAGCCGATTACCAGAAGATTGTCCTCGAGCGAATCTTCTTACCCGGGCTCGCACCCCGTCTCCCCAGGACCATGCGCGATGCCAGCCGTTTCCGTGGACGCGAGAGAGACAGCCCACCCAATACCGCGCGGCAGGGACCGAGCTCTCAGCGGGCGCTTTCGGAGGAATCCGTTTCCCGCTTCCTGACTTCACGCGTGTCGAGCACGCGACCATCGTCGCTCTTGATCTGGAGGGTCATTTTTTCATCGCCGGTCACTTTCGTGATCAGGAGATACGCGCCTTCCCGGGTCGCGAATTCGCGGTGCTGGTCAGGGTAATCGGTTCCCTTTCCATGAATGTGCAGATTGTAACTCGGCATCCCGTCCCATTCCGCCCGTTCATTGAATCCCCCGAAACCGGTGATGATCGCGCCGGCTCGTCTCTGAAAGGCTTCACCGAAAGCGCCTCCGGTCAGGGAGCGAACCGTCGAGTTCTTCTCGTTGTAGAGAAACAGGGTAAAACCCGTAGAATCCGGTTCGGCGAAACCTTGGAGCCATCGCAATTGCTCGGACTCCGCATCGAAGGCATGGCTGGACTGCCAGTGGTTCCCGAAATCGGAGAGATGATGCAAATCGAGCCCGACCAGGGAAAGACCATGAGTGGGAGAATCCAGTTTCCAGCGCCAGCCTTTCGGTGGAAGATCGAAAAACTGTCGCAGCGCAGTCGCTTCGATGTCGTAGACCGGCTCGTCGTCCGGTGGTCTGGGGCCACGCGGACGGATTTCGTTGTCGTGATTTCCCACGGAAGGACGAACCGGCACCGACGCGAAGAGTTCCGGTGCGGAGTCGACCAGGGAAGCGTAGGCGAGAAGACCCTCCCGGCCCTTGGCGTGAAGGGACGACACGTTGTCGCCCGCGGTGACGAGCAGATGTGGCTTATCCTTCAGAATCGCACCGACTCCCGGGCGTGCATTCCCGTGCCAGTCGGCGACGGCAACGACTCGGATTTCCCTTTTATCCAACCCGCGCAACGGGCGAATCGCTCCGTCATCGATCTGATATTGCCAGTCGACTCCCCACGCAGCGACATCGACATCGGCACGAAAAATCCCATGCTCCTTCCTCGCCGGCATTTCCTCCATCCCATCATCCACCCGGCCAAATTGGATCCCAGACTGTGCTGGCGACCCTGCGATTTGCCAATGGATCGTCAGCTTTCCCAGTTCGTCATTCGTTGGAGTGATCCAGATACGCGGACTCTCTTCGGCACCGACCGGACTTCCGGGAAATACGGTGATCAGGAAAATGAGAAGCGACAAGGGATGGCGTGATGTGGACATGATGACTTCGGTTGTAGATCTTCTTCGAAAGGACCGCTTGTTTTCAAGCACCGTTGAACTCTGAAATCATCGTGTTTGCGAAGAGGTCGCCGCCTTGATCTTCCCCACTTCGAGCTTGTCGAAAGACTCGACGGTCGCGTCGCGCAAGGGGCCCTCGAAAAGCCGCCTGGTCAGCTCCACGAATCCCTTGCTGCTGACATGACCGTTTCCGGGGCTGTAGGCCCAGGCTTCGTAGTTCTTTTCAAGCGTACCGAGGTCGATGTCGATGAGGTAGCAGTTCAAGTCCCTGGAGACGATCTCCAATTGGGCAGAAATGATTGTGTCGATGTTGGGCCAGCGGAAGATGTGCTTTCGGATGAAGAACGGCAGCTCCGGGATTCCCGTATCGCGACGCACGACATCGATGAAGTAGGTCAGGTTCGCCTCGTAGTCTTCGGCGGCGTTCTTCCCGTCCGATTCCCCCTGGTCCCAGTAGAGCCCCAGCACGCGAACTTCCGGATACTGCTCCGTGAGTCGGGCCATCCCTTCGCGGTAGGACTTCAGCCAGATCGCGTAGAATCCCTGGTCCGGGTGCGTGTTTTCCGGATTCCAATGACGATAGAGATTACTCCCTCCGCGGGCATACTTGATCACGAAAATGTCGTTTTTTGGAAATCGCTTTTCGAGTTCCCGCACCACTGGCAGCTCCATCCCATGCCGTCGCTTATTCAGTTCCGGAGGCATGAGATTGCTTTTGGGATCGACCGCTTGAAACTCCCTGGCGGACGGCACCCAGATGTAACTGTGGTTGTAGGCTCCCGCATCGATCGGCAAGCCGATCTCGACGGCAGTAGAGCCGGAGACGAGAGGCCTCCGTTTCGCCAATCCATCCTCCGCATGGATCTCCGGCGAGAGAACACCGCATCCATTGGCATTCGACTGCCCGGCGACCAGAAACACCAGTGCCGTCCGACCCAGGTTCTCGCTCCCGGAGCGAGATTTCGGTGACTGCCCCCAGATCGGGAGAGTGCCTGCCATGACGATCAGGGCAGTGAGAATGACTTGAGACAATCGTGATTTCATAGGCAGTGTTTTCCTGAAAACTCTTTCCGAATGACGGAACGGAAGGTTGAGGGATTCGTGGTGTTGCGGCCTGTCATGGGCAAGGTTTTTCCACGAGTTTCCGGAACCACTCACGCAACTGCGTCGGGGGCGGACACGTCCTCGTGCTCACCGATCGCGGCGAACTGCATGTTCTTCGTTCGAGCCGGGAGAAACGCGGCATCCTCAAGACTTACTCTGTGGGAGATCGCGGAACCTGGACCGCCCCGGCCCTGGTCGATGATGCTCTCCTCATCAAAGATGGAGACACTCTTGTCCGGTGGAAAATCCCGTCAGAAACCGGGAACTGAACACGGAACGGTCGGGGCCTCGCTCCCGAACCGAACTAAATCTCCGGAGGGACCCAGTTGGGAATCCCCTTCTCCTCGAGCTGCTTCCGGTAGCGGATGACCTGCGGTTGCTCCGCCGCCAGAGGAACATCCTCGTTGACCATGAACGGAAGCGTCTCCTCCCACCAAATTTCGTACGCCTTGCGGAGTCGCGCGACCACTTCGGGATGCTCGTCGATGACATTGGTGCTCTCGAAAGGATCGTTGGCGATATCGTAGAGCTCCGTTTCATTGACCCATCGCCAGCGCTGGGTTCGCACCGCAAAGTTGGTGTATTTGCCCGTGTTCGGATCTTTCCCTTTCCCCCACCGTCCACAGTGGAAAAAGAGCTCGCGGTCGGGCCACTCCGCTTCGGGATCTTTCAGGAGCGGTAGCATCGAGCGCCCGTCGAGTTCCTGAATGTCGCCGGGGATTTCTACTCCGGCCAGATCGCAGAAGGTTGGAAGGATATCGATATGGGCGGTCAGCGCCGGGATATCCACCCCTTCGGGCAAGACTCCCTTCCACCGCCAGAACGCCGGGACGTGAGTGCCCCCTTCGTAGGGCGAGAGTTTGCCGCTTTTGAAACCGGCAAGGAAGAGCGGTAACTTCTCACCGTTCAGGGTCATTCCGTTGTCGCGCCCGCTGCTGCTGCCCTGGCCGTTGTCGGTCATGAAGATCACGAGGGTGTTGTCCCAGGCCTGCCATTCATCCATTTTCTCCACGAAGAGCCCCATGTTCTCGTCGAGATTTTCGATCATGCCATAGCGGCCCGCGGTTGCCTCGTCGAAGCCCATTTCGAGGAAATGATTGAAGTTCTTCTCAGGCGCAATCATCGGGCCGTGCGGTGCGTTGGGAGCGAGGTAGGCGAAGTAGGGAGTTCCCGCTTCGTTCTGCTGCTTGATCCAGCCCAACGCGGCGTGAAAAAAGACATCGGTGCAGTAGCCCTTCGTCTGCACAATCGTGTCGTTGTGCAGGAGCACATTGTCGAAGTAGCAGGTCTCCTTGACCTGGTTCGGAGGAAAGTCCGCTAGACTGCCGCGGAAGGATTGCCCGATGCCCCCGGCTCCGTGGATAAAGACCTCGTTGAATCCCCGGTGGTAGGGTTGATAGGCATCCTCGTCACCGAGATGCCACTTTCCGAAAATCCCGCAGTCATACCCGGCGTTTCGCAGCAGATCCGCAACCGTCGTGGTCGAAAGCGCCATGCGGTCCCGCTCGAGGATGGTGTGAGTCACCCCGTTGCGGAACTCGTGCCGACCACTCAGCAGCGCGGCGCGGGTCGGTGAGCAGGAAGGGCTGACCTGAAAATCAGTGAACCGCGTCGACTTCTCGCGGAAGCGATCCAGATTCGGCGTCCGGAGATACGGGTTGCCAAAGCAGGAAAAATCCCCCATCCCCTGGTCGTCCGTCATGATGAGGATAATATTAGGTCGAGTGTTTTCCAGGGCTTGATTCTGAGCAAAGGCAGAAAGGCTTCCCAGCAACGACAGGATCAGCAGTAGGTTTTTCATCTGATTGGGGTAGTTGGGCATTTCTTCAAGGCTTGGTAAAATCGGGCAGATACTCCACCGCGTACTCGGCTCGGATACCGTTCAGTCGGCTGACCTCGGCCGCGCATTTCGCACGCAGGCGGGTGGCGATTTCGGCGGCTTCGGGTGAGGCAATGAGATTGGTCATCTCGTCGGGATCGTTTCGCAGATCAAACAGCTGCTCGAAGGCGGGCTCGACTCCCTCGTGCGCGAGGTCCGCATCATCGTAGTGCTTCTGGACCTTGTAGTAGCGGATATACTTCCATCCGTCTTCGACAAAGCCTTCCTGGAGCGGGTTGTCGCGGAGCAGGAAGAGATTTTCCAGGAAGAGACCTTTTCGCCAGTTGGGAATCTCCCCGGTCGATTGAACGAGAGGTTTCAAGCTGACTCCGTCCATGAACCCGGTTTTCTCGACGCCGGCGTAGTCGAGGATCGTGGACGTCAGATCCAGGCTCGAGACCAGCTCATCGCGGCCCTGGCCGTGTGTTTCCGCCGGAGCCTTGGGGTCAAACACGAAACAGGGAATCTTCATCACGAGGTCGTAGAGAAGCCCCTTGCCTCCCATGCCGTATTCCCCGAGGAGCACGCCATGATCGCTCGCAAAGATCAGGAGGGTGTTCTCGCTGAGGCCTCGTTTCTCCAACTCCGCGACGATCTCGCCCACCATCAGGTCGACTTCGGTGATCAGCTGGTAGTAGCGAAACAGGTGCTCGAGGTTCGCGGCGGGTTCATAGTCGAAGATATAGGTCTTTTTCCTCCCGCCATCCTGATCCAATACTGACTTCGGAATGTGGAAGTAGGGATCTTCCGGGTTCTGGAGCGGATAGGCTATATCCAGATCGCGATACATGCCTCCGTAGATCGGGTGATCCTTCAGCTTTGGATTCAAGCTGGCGGACTCGTCGAACGGCGTATGCATCAGCCTCACCTTCGAGGCATGGGGCACCGCATAACAGAGTGACAAACAGAACGGCTTACCCTCGGGCACGGTGTCCAGAAAACCCAGAGCCTTGTCCGTGTGGTAGCGATTCACGGTGATCTCCCCGGGACCACGGGCGGCGCTCTCATTCGGATAGAAGAAGGGCCCATGACCTTTGTGTCCGGCCCAGTAATCGAACATCTTCTCGAACTCCAAGTCCGTTGTGTTCACGTGCCACTTGCCCACGAACCCCGTTTGATAATTCGCCTCTTTCAGCAGCCCCGGATAGCTGTGTTTCCATTGCGATTCAGTCATTCGGTGCTTCGAGTTGAAACCGAGGCGATTGACCCGTTCGTGCAACCCGAGCAGCAACGAAGCCCGGCTCGGCATGCAGGTGGGTTCCGCAATGTAGGCATTCTCAAAGCGCGTGCTTTGGGAGAGGAGTTCGTCGATGTGCGGAGTCTGGATCCACTCATGTCCCATCGCGGAGAAGGAATTGTCCCGCTGATCATCGGTGAGGATGAAGAGGATGTTCGGCGGGGTCTCGGCCCCTTCTGCGGGCACTCCCGCCAGCGGCGCGAGCAGCAGGATGGTCGTAAGGTAAGCAACTAATTTCATGGGATTAAGAAGGCTTTGTCATTTCTCCCGGCGGAATGCAACAGGGTCAGATCGACCCTACCCTGTTGAGTTGGATTCTGGCTAGTTCTCTTTCGTGGTCAGGGTTCGACGCATTGTTTCAGAATTGCCTCCACCTCGTCGAGGGACGGCACCTCGGGCACTTCTCCGGGTCGGTGCGGCATCATGAGAAACACCTGGCGATAGGGCAGCTCGGTGCGTTCGCGAAAGATGGCGACAGCGGGCTTTCCTGAAAAATCCGGGAGGCCATCGACCGTGTCGTAGGCCCACGCGCGATCCAGCAAGGGGCGAATCTGCAGGCAGGCTTCGGCTCTCCTCGCTGTCACGATCTTGGCCTTTGCATCGTGCTCCGCCGCGACGCCTTTGTTGAAGCGCCAGAGTTGTTCGATCTGGTGCGTGCCGGTGCCGGTCACTCGATCTTCGATCAGGAAAAAGCCCGGCCCGGGGACAAAGGCGACGCGGCGGGTGTGGCGAATGTCGCCGGGCCAGTCCTTGGCCCCGGCCGCCCACTGGAGACTCTCTGTCACTCCGCCACCGAGCGCTTCAGGAAAGCGGGTGTCCATCTGCAGACCGTCGACGACGAGGACCGAGTGGGCCCGCGTCTTCACGGCGAATTGCGCGTGCATGGGATTGCCATAGCCGAGTGATCCCGGGTCAAGGAGGATCGATTGGCCCATAACGGTGATATCGACCGACAGGGAATCCGGATGCGAATGACCCTGGCCGGCGTCGGGTGCCACGTTGAAAAAGAGGTAACTCGCGTCGGGTTCCCAACCGCTCCGCATCGCGATGAAGCCGGAGGGTTCGGGGCGGTAGAACAGGAAATCCGGAGGCCGTGGCTGGAGCTTCTCAAATCGGCGCACGCCTTCGGCACCGAGGAACCAGAACCAGTCCTTCGTCGGTTTCATCCCCTCGGCGAGGAAGGCGAACCCGGGTGAGTCGAAAAAGGCCGCTGCGGTGGCCATGGTCGGTCTCAGATTCATGCCCGTGCTGTCACCCACCGGAGGCATCGTGCGGGCCGGAGTCGAGTGACCGAGGAGCCACTCAACCATGCGCTTGATCTTCCCGTGAAATCCCGGCGGCATGGGATAGTCATTGACCTTCGCCAATCGCGCGACGGTGATGAATTTCTCCGCGCACCAGCCGTGATAGCCGGGCG
>CAYGQD010000152.1:0-17615 GCA_964351855.1 uncultured Verrucomicrobiales bacterium | reverse complement strand
CCCGGACACTTCACCGTTTTGCCAGCCGAATCGGCTTCGGCCTGCATTTGGACGTTACATTTGGGACAGCTAAATCTCACAGATAAGGATAGGTTTGGGGGAAAGTGAAGAATCGGTGTTCGCTTAGACTCGGTTCCACAGGCGAGTATTTGTTAATCTTTGATGAAGAAACACAAGCTTTTTCCTGGCTCTATTCTTCTCACCACCCAACTCCGCACTCCGTTAGGACTCTTCTCGTTGAGTCACGGGTCCAGAAATCGGGCGAACCAAAGTCTTCCCGGACCTAAACCGCCCTGAGATGCCGAATCGTCGATGGAGCGATCCCGAAATCCGCCGGAAGCACCACTTCCATGGAATGACACATCACCCCAATGATCGCATAATGGTGAACGAGATGGGAGACAAGAAACTGGAGTTCGCGGCCAATGCTCGATCGCTTCCAGTGAGCCGTTTCTCCGCCACAATCCAGTTTCACCTCGATCTCGGCGTCGTCATCCATCCGCCCTTGAACGAGATTCAAGCGGGAAGCCACCTCGCGAATTCGGGTAATCGCGGCAGAGGGGTCCAACTCCGAGGGGGTTTTTCGCTGGCGGAGGTCGTAATCGATTCTGCCGCTCGGCAGACCATCCAACAGAAGCTCAAAGTGGTCCAAACAGTGTCGAATGTGCCCACCAACCGTCGCACCAAAACAATTGGCGTGCAGCATGGTGTAATGAACGGCGTCCAGCCGGGCCAAAAGGTCCTCAGCCTGACGAAGATAAACCTGACAAGAGTTGAGCAGAGTCATTGCTGGGGTTTGAGTTGGACTCCTTCGCATGATTACGGGAAGGAAGGGCACCTCCACGCATCACGTCCTTTTAGCGGGACTCCCCAGAAATGCAACGCGAAACTGGTTCGCACCGCATGAACTCAAAAGAGTGGACGAAGCCGTTTAATGCCTTTTTCGCGAAGGTCAACGGCCGAAGCGCGATTTCAGACGGCATCGAAGCCTACTTGGCGGCCACGGTATCTTCTTCCCACTCTCGATACATATCGCGATATTTTTTCTCCAGCTCTTCAACCCGCTGAGACTGATTCTGGATTTCGGCTTCCTTCCGCTTCTTCGCTTCGATGGCCTGCTGCAACGCTTGTTCCTGCGCCTGCTTATCGCGTTCCCGCTGGGCGATGACTTCCGGCGTCTTCTCGGCGGTTTCCGATGCTTGAGCCAGCTTCTTGCTGGTTTCTTCGACCTTCTTGTAAGTCGCCGCGAGCGTTTCCTCGAACTTGGGAGCTTCCGCAGCGGGTTCCGCCAGCGATCGCGCCGCTACCAACTGGAGCGCCACTTCCACCACATCTTCAGAAGCGGTATCAAGGGCGCTCTTGCTGTCCTCGATCGCTTTCTTCGCGTTGGCCAAGGTGATTTCCGCGTCATTTAGTGCTTTGATCGCGGCATCGCGCTTGGCGACGGCGTCCTGAGTTTCCCCTTCAAATCCGATAAGGCGCTCGCGGTAGCTTTCCAACGTGTCCTGCTCTTTGTGAAGGACGACGTTGACCTCTGCGGCTGCCCATTTCTCGACCTGAAACTGCATGAAGGCGAGGTCGGAGCGAGCTTGTTCCGAATCTTTCTTCACCGTTGCCTCAGCTGCGGCCACCTGAGTAAACTTATCGCCGGCGGCCTTCGCAGCGTCTTCCTTGCTTTTGATGACGCCATCCGCCGCAGCGAACACTTTCTTCGCGGCTTCGACCTTCGCTTGCACGTCGGCCAATTGTTTCTTCAGGGTCTCCACTTGGGCTTGAGCCGCCGCGACTTCTTTGCGAGGACCTTCCGCGGCTTTCTCCGCTTCCGGCAAGGCCTTCTTCTCGGACTCCATCGCCATCTTCTTCTGCTCTTCAATTAACAACTGGGCCACCTTGATGGCATGGTCATTGTCGGCATTCGACTTCTGAAGGCTGGCGAGCTGATTGGAGGCATTTTGCAGACTCGTCCCTAAGTCGCGATACTTTTTGTCCGTCTCCTTCGCCGCTTTGTCGGCTGCGGGAAGAGCTGTCTTCGCATCGGCGAACTTCTTCTGGAGATCCGCATTATCGGGAAGCTGCGCCACCTGATTTTCGAGACTCTTGATACTGGACTGCGTTTCCATCAGCTTTTTGGCGGATTGTTGGGCCTGCTGTTCGGCATCCGGAAGGTCTTTCTTACCCTGAGCGATCTGAGCCGTCAGGTTCTTGATGGTTTCGGCGTTCTTCGCGATCGAATCTCGCTTCGCCTTCTCATCCGCCAGAAGCGCGGCGAGTTTCTTGTGCTCCGGCGTGTTCTTGGCCAGGGCGAGCTTGGCCGCGACTTCCGCATTCTTTTGGTTCAGCAAATCTTCGGCTTTCTTAATTTCTGCCGTGATGGGGCCGGTGCCCGCCTTGATCACGGCCTCGGAATCGGTCTTCTGCTTCTTTGCGGCAGCCACTTGCGCATTGGCATCATCCTGAGCCTTTTTCGCGGCAGCCGTGGCAACGGCGGCAGCCTTCAGCGACTCGTCATACTTCGGCAAGCTCGCTTTGACCTCTTCCACCCGACGTTGGGAATGGGCCATCTGTTCCGCGATGGTCGGTGGATTACTGATCAGTTCTCCCACCAGTGCGCCATCGGCGGCGTTCCAGACCTTCAGTTGACCGTTCCAATCCCCACTGATCACTTTCTTCCCGTCATTGGTGAAAACCACGGATGTGACAACGTCCGTGAAATCTTTGATCTCGCGGAGCATTTTCCCTTCCAAATCCCAGATTTTCACGCGATTGTCCCTTCCCGAAGTGACGATTTGCGCTCCGTCCGCCGAAAAATCGATCGAGAGAGCTCCCCCTCCATGGGCGGCCCATTTTTTGATCTGCTTCCCGTTTTGCATTTCCCAGAGGGAGACGTTTCCGTCTTCACTACAAACGGCGACGACATTCGAATCACCGCGCCAGCTGATTCCGGTGATAGCTTGCTGGTGCTCTTTCAGCTCGTAAAACTCCATTCCCGCCTCGGATTCCCAGACGTAGAGCCCACCATTGCGACCGCCGGTTACAAAGAGGACGCCGTCCGGGCTGTAGGCGGCTTCCAGAAGCCAATCCGGATGCTTTTTGATGGAGTGAAGCTGTTCTCCGGAGGTGGTATCAAAAATCTTGATGTTCCGCCCTGGTCCCCCAAGGGTGATGAACTGATGATTCGGGCTGATGTCCGCCGCCAACGCGGTGTCGAATTCGCGACCGACTTCCACAACGCGTTCACCGGTTTCCACGTCCCAGGCAACTGCCAATCCTGATTTGCCCCCGCGACCGCCGCCGGCCACCAGCAGCGAACCGTTCGCGCTAAACGAAACCGCTTCCGGGAAACCTTCCGGAAACGCGAGAATGCCGAGCAACTCCAAGTTGTCGGTGTTATAAAGGATGACTTGTTTCTGACCACCGATGGCCAAGAGCGGTGCCCAGGGACTGGTTGCGATGGCGGTAACGGCCGTTCCGCGCGGTGTAACCACGGTCGGCTCCAGCAGCAGATGCTCGGGCATGGCCGGATCTTCCGGTTTTCCACCCACTTCCACAGTTCCCGCGATGGTCGGCGCGCTGGACTTCTTCGCCTTGCTGTTCATCGTCTCCAGCAATCCACCCTCGATCCACTTTTTCATCACCAAGAGATCTTTCTCCGGAGACTTCGGCTTGTTCGGTGGCATGTGAGGCTCCTCCAGGTGGGCCGTGAGGGTGTAGAGACGGCTGGAATCCGGATTCCCCGCCTGCACCACTTCTCCGCCCGAACCTCCGGCCATCATCGCACTGTAGCTGGTCAAATCCAGTCCGCCCTTGGCTTCGTCCGGATTGTGGCAATTGAGACAAGCGTTTTCCAGGAAAGGCATCACGTGATCCACGTAAGTTACTTTTTCCTGGGCTTGGGCGACGCTGATGACGCCGACACCGGCGGCAACAAAGAGAAGATGAGTCAGTTTCTGCATGGCTTTACCAAAATGAGGGTTACGGAAGAAAACGTTTAGAGGATTTCTTTTGGTTAACTTTTCCTGATTTTAAAGAGTTTTCAATAAAAACCACGAATTTCCGATCTTGGTAGGGCTGACTTAGTATCACGACACCAGCGTTCGTTCAATTCCTCCCTCACCTTTCGGATCGGAGCCATTCGTCCCCCCTCCACGCCTCTCGTCGTCCAGATGTTGCAATGCGTTGCAAAGTAATCCATCTGTTAGAAGCGATGCTCCCTGAAACTGCCATCCCTCAACCCGATCAACTCCTCAACGCGGCCGAAAAGGAATCCGTCAAATTCAACGTCGAGGACTATTGGCAAACCATTTTGGTTCTGCGCCAGAAAAACTATTCCTGGCGGGATATTTCCGCCTGGTTTCGCCGTGAAGGTCTGCCCACCGATCACACCCGACTCTATCGTTTCGGCCAAAAATGCGCCGCGCTCCGGATCGCGACCATGCAGGAGGATGAGCGTCCCTTTGCCGCAGCGGACATGTTGGCAGACACGATCCAGGAACTGGTCGAATTCGGCAATCTGCCGGAGTTGATTCGGGAAATCCGCCTATCCGATGCTGGCGTGGACGAGTATGAAGTGCCGGCCGTTGAAGTGATCCCGGCGGAGGGCATCGTGATTTCGATCCGCTTCCACGTGACCAGCGCTCATGCGTCCGGTGAAGATTATCGGGGCGCAAAAATTCGTGGGACCGCGACCGGAATCCTTCGCCCGGACAACTCCGTCGAATATGGAAACATCGTCGCGGAAGTCGAAGAAGCGCAGAAGCCGAAGGTGCTGGGACGCTGGTTGAGCAACTGACACGATCAACCGTGAAGACGCCCCGCCTCGCCCTCCTCCTGGGGCTCACCCTCGCTCTTTCGCTGCTCGCCCGCGCAGAACGGCCGAACATCGTCATCATCCTGGCCGATGACATGGGATTCTCTGATCTGAGTTGTTACGGTGGCGAGATACCGACCCCTCATCTCGACGCCTTGGCGGAAAATGGTGCGCGCTTTACCCAGTTTTACAACACGGGACGCTGCTGCCCCACCCGCGCCAGCCTTCTCACCGGCCTCTATTCCCATCAGGCCGGGATTGGCCACATGAACCACGATTACGGACTGTCGGGATACCGTGGCTCGCTCAATGAGCAATGCGTTACCCTGGCTGAAGTGACTCGCGATGCCGGCTATTTCACTGCGATTTCCGGGAAGTGGCATCTCGGCGATCGGGAACGCTCAATGTGGCCTCAAGCCCATGGTTTCGAAGCATTTTACGGCGTCCCCGAAGGTGGCGGTTTCTATTTTCAGCCCAAGAACGGGCGCTCGATCGTCTTGAATGACAGATTGATCGGGTCGCCATCCCAACCCATGCCGGACGGCTGGTATTGCACCGATGCGTTTAATGACTATGGGCTCCGCTTTATCGATGAAGCTGGCCGAGCCGAAAAACCATTCCTCCTTTACCTCGCCCACATCGCTCCCCATTTCCCGCTTCAAGCCGACGCCGCAGACATCGCCAAATTCAGGGGAACCTTCCGCGCGGGCTGGGAGAAACTGGCCGAAGCCCGCTATCAGCGGCAGATCGAGCTGGGGTTGATCGATCCATCCTGGCCGAAAGCAACCCGTCCTAGCGATGTCCCGGCCTGGGAATCACTCTCAGAAAAAGAACGGGACCGAGCCGATCACCTCATGGCGACCTACGCCGCCTGCGTCGATCGACTCGATCAATCCCTAGGCGAGCTAGTCGCCGGACTCAAAGAACGCGGCCAGCTCGAAAACACCCTGATCCTCTTCCTGAGCGATAATGGTGCCAGCGCAGAAGGCGGCACCCGAGGCCGAACCGAGGGCGATCCCACCACTGCATCTTCCAATTGGTATTGTGGGAAATCCTGGTCCTGGCTCCAAAACACGCCCTTCCGCCGCTCAAAAAAGTTCAACCATGAAGGCGGCATTGCCACCCCGCTGATCGCCCATTGGCCCGCAGGAATCCCCGAAGCCGGCTGGCGTCATCAAGTCGGTCACGTAATCGATGTAATGCCGACCATCTTGGAACTGACCGAAGCCGAATATCCCGGCGATCCCATTTTGCCCGGTGAAGGCGTCAGCCTCCTTCCCACCTTTCGCGATGAAGCTCTGCCCCGTGGTCCGCTCTTTTGGGAGCACGAAGGAAACGCCGCGATTCGCGTGGATGACTGGAAACTGGTTCGCTTCGGCGGCAAAGGCTCCTGGGAGCTTTACGATCTGAAGAACGACCGCACCGAGCAAAACAATGTGGCCAACCTGCACCCGGAGCGCGTTCAAGACCTTGCTCGACAATGGAATGACTGGGCCCAGCGCTGCGGCGTTTCTCCAAATGGTTTGCCAAAAAAGCGATCCTAGCCGGCCTCTTTCGCCAAAAGCCAGAATTCTTCCATCTGCCGATTCCAGTCCGCTTCCAGCTCGCGAACGCGTTCCGGAAACTTCCGACTAAGGTCGTTCGACTCCGCCCGGTCCGTCTTCATGTCATAGAGTTCCCAGGGCTCACCGGAGGCAGCCACCAGCTTCCAATCGCCCATCCGGATGGCTTTGTGATCATCGTGAAACCACCAGAAGGAGTCATGGACCACCGTCCCTTCCTTCGCCAACACCGGCACCAAACTCTTCCCGGGCGCGGGCGGAACTTCCACGCTGCCCTGCTTTGTGGGAGCCTTGGTTCCGGCAAGTTCTAAAATCGTCGGGACGATGTCGATGACGTGACCGGGGTTTGTCCGGAGCTCGCCCCGCGCCGAAATGCCCTTCGGCCAACTGACGACGAGAGGCGTCGCACAACCGCCTTCGTGGGTCCAGGTTTTGTGACGGCGAAAGGGCGCGTTGCAGGCGGTCGACCAGCCGGGGCCGAGACAGAGATAGGTATCGGCAGAACCCATCGGCGCTTCGGGATCGTGACCATCTCCCCGCACCATGATCTCGGCGCTCGCCCCGTTGTCGGAGAGGAACAGCACCAGGGTATTCTCCCACTGACCCATGTTGCGGATTTGACCGATAACCCGACCGATCTCCTGATCCATCCGATCGATCATCGCGGCGTGAATCGCCATTTTGGTGGCTTGAAATTTCTTCTGCTCGTCGCTCAACGCCTCCCAGGCCAGCGGACGATTCACCTCACCATCACCCAGGATTTCGAGATGATCCGGAAAGTGATAGGGCGGACCCAGATCCTTCTCCACCTCGGAAAGCTGGCCTTCGTAAATCCCCAGCTCCTTCAACCGCGCAAAGCGTTCCGCCCGAATCGCATCCCAGCCTTTTCCGTAAACCTTCTCATACTTGGCGATGTCTTGAGGCAAGGCATGGAGCGGAAAATGCGGGGCGGCAAAGGCGAGATAACAGAAAAACGGATCCTCCGAATGCTCCGCCTGGTGTTGAGTGAGGAATTCGATGGTTCGATCCGCCAACTCGGTGGTTGCGTAAAATCCAGACTCACGCTTCACCGCCGGGAGCAGTTCATCATCGAGCCAATGGCGGTTCGGATCGAAAAAGCGGCTTTGATCCTTGAGGTAATAGGAGCGATCAAACCCCGCCTTGAGCGGCATCCCATCGATGTGCCATTTCCCGATGTGGTAGGAGCGATACCCCTGCGGCTTGAGCAATTCCGGCAAGAGCGGAGCCCAGTCCGGGCGGACTCCCGTGTTCCCTCCCCCACTGGCACCAAGTCCAGGGATTTTATCGCGGCGAATCTGCTGCGCGTAATACCCCGTCAGGAGCGAGCCCCGGGTCGGCCAGCACCGCGCCGTGTTGTAGAACTGGGTAAAACGCAGTCCCTTGTTCGCTAACGAATCGAGAAACGGAGTCTGGATCTCGCTGCCGTAACAACCAAGATCTGAGTAACCCAGATCATCGGCTAAGATGAGGAGGACGTTCGGCTTTTCCGCCGCAGAAAGAGCGGCTCCTACCAACAAGGAGAAGAAAGCAACAAGGATTTTCATCAGGAGATTCGTGAGTTTCCTTCAGCCAATCAGTTTTTGGCTCACTTTGCCACCATTTTGACGGAGTTGTTTGAACATCGAACCGACCGCCGGTCCACTAACGAACCGTTGATGTCGGAAGAATTACCGGTGAAACAAGTGTCGAAGGGGCTACCGCCATTCATGAAAAGAGGGCACACGGAGCTAATAGCCCTATCACGCCTAAACCAGCCCCAAAAGCCGCGCGCAAGGTTGTCCAACCGCGATCCACCTCACTTCGTTTCGCCAATGCAACAATCCCAAACACGACGACACAAACGGCCGACAAAAGTGATAGGAAATCAGAGTGGCTACATACCAAGGAATCTCTGTAAATGCGGCGACCAGAAAGCCAATCAAAAGAGCAACGATACCGATGATCAGGTGAAAGGCCAAGAACCCAGCAACACCAAACCCGATCAGCATCGCCCAATCACGCAATGTGGTCTTCTTTTTCAAAGCGAATGTCTGAGTCATCTCACACCTGACCGAGGATGGACTCCGACTTCTGGGTTAATGGTGGAATGATCATGATGCTTTCAACTCGCCAAGGGTCAGGTGTTGAGATCGACGTCTGTTTCGCTTTTTAGTCGTTTGGTTTCAGCTGGGGAAAACGCTCGAGAAGAGAATCAAATGTGGATCTAGAGATTCCTATTCTGTCTTCCGGACTCGTCTCGGGATCATCCTTACTTAGGAGGAGTGCGTCATCAATCACCTTGAGTGCAGCGCTCTCCTCTCGCCTTAAATAATCCAGGAAACTCTGCTCCAACGCTTCGTCCTCAAGACGATCCACCAATCCAGGTTCCGTCGGTTCAATTCTCCACCAGTATGGCTCGTTAGGGTGCGGATGATGGTGTTCGTGGATCGCAGCCAAAGCCAGCAACTCAAGTGGGTTCGATGCAAACAGGACGGTTCCGTCGCGTGATGCCCGATAGCTATCGAAGCGAGAATCTTCGAGTTCATACGGGGCTGGAACAATCTTGATAGTCCAGCCATTGAGATCAAGGAGTGCGATCGCCGAAGAGTGAACGTTCACATGACTCAAAAGATTCGGCATAGATATTTTTTGCAGAGACAATATGGCTGCCCTCGAAGCACTCAAACGCTTTTTGGCAGTCTGTGATTGATCAAAAAAAAGGCGTGCTTTGAAAGCGAACCCTGGGCGATTCCCGCCAGGTGGCGGAAACCTATCCACATGATTAACCTTCTGAGGGTTAACAAATAATGCCATCAAAGCACACCAACACCAGCAACGCCTTTATCGCACTCGACGTCCATCAAAGTTCGGTCTCCGTCGCCATTGCCCTGGACGACGGCTCCGATCTGATTCACTACGGAAAATGAGGCGGGTCTAACCTCTGCAACGAGCCCGGACTCCTCAAACTTATGAAGAAGTATCGGTTGGAGAAAAAGCAACTTCACATCGCCTACGAAGCCGGGCCCACCGGCTTTGTCCTCGCTCGGCGACTGCTCCACTTGGGCTACGATTGCATCGTCGTCGCCCCCACTGCCACCCCCACCAAAGCGTTCTGAAGAAGGGGTATCGGGCGATTGATGGAGCTTGATGATCACACTTCTGGACCAATCCGGAATCGGCTCCCTTCCGTGTGTCCCGTGGCTTCGGTGGTAGACATGGGTAATGTTGGACCACGGAAATCGTAGTTAGAGCGCTTCCAGAATTTCTCGCTTTTCTTTGGCGTATTCTGCTTCGGTAAGAATTCCGTCCTGGTGAAGTTGATGGAGTTTTCGAAGCTTGGTTTCGAAGTCGATGGCTTCGGAGGGTTCCAAGGTTCGTTGGAGATCGATCCCAGCTTCATCGAGGGCATCTTTGACCATTCCACCAGCCATGCGCGACCAAGGCTCCACGTCTTCTCGTTCTTGTTGCGGATCGAGCAAGACTCCCGCTCCGGCGAGCCCTCTCCGCCCAATCGCAGTCAAGAACTGACCGACAAGGATCATGACCATGCCACCAATTGCCCGGATGATTTCAAGGTCGCCGAAGAAATTCGAAAGAAAGAGCAAGATTCCGCAGATCGACAGGGCGATGCCGCCATAGTAGAGCGCTTGCCGTTCCGGGGGGATTTGTCGCTTGGCCACGCTACTGAAGCCTATCGGATAGCCCTGAAGCAGGTCAAGCTCTGGCCAACGAATGATTCAGCCGCTTCTAAAACAACCCTTCGATGAGGCCGTCTGAATCGAGGCCGATCGAGTTGGCGGCGGGGACGCGGGGGAGGCCGGGCATCGTCATGATGTCGCCAGTGACGATGACGAGGAATTCAGCGCCGTTGGAGAGGCGGACTTCGCGCACCGGGATCTGGTAGCCGGTGGGGGCCCCGACGAGATTGGGATCGGTCGAGAAGCTGGACTGAGTCTTGGCGACGCAAATGGGGAAGTGACCGTAGCCGAGTTCCTGAAGCTGGTCGATGCGCTTGCGGACCGCGTCATCAGCGACGACGCCATCGGCGCGATAAATTTCGCGCGCGACCGTTTCGATCTTCTCCCAGAGCGGCATTTCGTCCGGGTAAAGCGGGGCGAAGTCGGCCTCATCCTGGTCGATGATGCGAACGACGGTCTCGGCCAGCTCCTTGGTCCCGGCCCCGCCATCGGCCCAGTGAGTGCAGGAGATGGTCTCGACGCCCAGATCGGCGGCAGCGTCTCGAACCACCGCGACTTCTGCCTCGGTATCGGTGACGAACTGATTGATGGCGACGACCACGGGGACACCGAATTTTTGCAGATTTTCGATGTGCCGTTTCAGATTGACCAAGCCGCGGTGGACGGCTTCGAGATTCTCTGGTCCCAGCTCCGTTTTGGCCACGCCGCCATGCATCTTGAGGGCACGGATGGTCGCGACGACCACGACGCAATCCGGGGCCAAGCCCGCTTTGCGGCATTTGATATCGAGAAATTTCTCCGCGCCGAGGTCCGCGCCGAACCCGGCCTCCGTCACCACGTAATCTGCCAAGCGGAGCGCCGTCTTGGTGGCGACGACGGAATTGCAACCGTGGGCGATGTTGGCAAAGGGGCCGCCGTGGATGAAGACAGGGTTGTTTTCCAGGGTTTGGACAATGTTCGGCCGAAAGGCATCGCGCAACAGGACGACCATCGCACCGACACCTTCCAGCTGGCTGGCGTGAACGGGCTGCTGCTTCCGGGTGTAACCGATGACCATCTTCCCAAGCCGCCGTTCCAGATCCGCCAGATCTTCCGCCAGACAAAAGATCGCCATGATCTCTGAGGCAACGGTGATATCGAACCCGTCTTCGCGAGGATAACCATTGGCGACGCCGCCCTGACCTTGGACGATTTTCCGCAGGGCGCGATCATTCATATCAAGAACCCGCCGCCAAGTAACCCGCCGACTATCAATGTGGAGCGCGTTGCCCCAATAGATGTGGTTATCGATCAACGCCGCGAGAAGATTATGCGCTGCGGTGATCGCGTGAAAATCGCCCGTGAAGTGGAGATTAATCTCCTCCATCGGCATAACTTGGGCCCGGCCCCCACCGGCCGCACCGCCTTTCATCCCGAAGCAGGGTCCCAGCGATGGCTCTCGCAAGGCGATCGCGGTCTTCTTACCGATCGCGTTCAAACCGTCTCCCAAACCAATCGAGGTGGTGGTTTTTCCTTCACCGGCGGGAGTTGGATTGATCGCAGTGACGAGGATGAGTTTGCCAAAGGGTTTATCCGCGATGTCGTCGAGAAAAGCATCGGTCAGTTTGGCCTTGTAAGGGCCGAACTGGTAAAGCGCTTCCGGCGGGATCGCCAATTTCTCCGCCACGTCGGCGATGGGAAGCATGGTTGCCGCGCGGGCAGTTTCGAGATCAGTTTTCACGGTTTCGGCACGACTCTGGCCAGGGATTGGCAAGACTCAAGGATTCCTAACCGTGATCTCCCATTTTTCTCCAAAAAAGCCCGCGTCGATGATCTTCCCGGGCGTGGAACCGGTGGGAGCCTCGCGGGCATCGACGAGTGCCCAGTCCGGGAGCTTGGGATTTTGCAGCGAGTTCGTGCGGTCGTGGTCTTCGCGGAAGGTGAGGCCGCTGTTGAGGACCAGATAGCGCTCCGGGTTAAGCGGGTTCGGGTAAATGAGGAGCGGGAGGTGGGAGGCGGCGTCCAACGCTTCATCGCCGAGCTGGAGCATCGCGTCCCAGGTGAGGGGGAGCTTCTGGTGGGTCGCACCGATGACGGCGTTGGTGGAGGGTTCGCCCCAGCAAATGAGGTTGAAATTGGCGACGTCGTCCTTGGTCACTGAGCTGGCGCGTTTCATCGGGAGATGGCCGCGCATGAGCTCGCGCCAACGTTTCGCGAAGTGGGCGATCTCGAAGTCGAGCCAACGCTGAATCGCGGGGTGCTCGGACGGCTGATCCGGCAACACGACGAGGAAGGGAGCCATGAAGGCGTCATCGATCGGGCCTTGGAGACCGGGAAGTTTGCGGAGGCCTCCCGGGGAGCCGGGCTGCCACTGACCATCGACTTTCTGGAGCTTCAGCGGACCACTCCGCTTCGATCCGACGTTCTGGCCGTCAATTTGGCCGGGGCCATTTGGGAGCACGAAGCTCGAGACATTTTTTGTGGTGCCGACCCAGGTCCCGTCTTGTCGCAATTTCACATCGATCCGGGAATCTTGCCAGTGTTCTTCCAGACCCGTTACCCAAAGCGGACTCAGCCGGGCATACCGCAATGTTTGGGTTTGGAAATGAACCTCGGCGAGCGAATCACGCGGTTCTGCCGCTAATAGCGCCTCGAAAATCGGCTTCACCGCATCCGGATGGTATTTGTGACCCATCCCCGGCCCGATGACGTGTTCCAGTCCGTGGCCGTGTTGAAGCAACTCCCGCGCCATCAGATCGGCGGCTTGTTTCTGCTTATCGTCTTCCCCGCTGTAGGCGATCACGGGGAGGTTGAGGAGATTCCGGGCGTAGTTCGGCACATCATAGAGCCCCCAGAGCGCTTTTTCATACCAGACGGGATGATCTTCCGGCTTGAGCTTGTTGTATTCCGCCGTTTCGACGAAACCCGCACCGGCGTGAACTGCAGCGAACCGATCCGAGTAGTGCGCGCCGATGTGCCAAGCCCCGGCACCGCCCATCGAGAAGCCGGCCAACAGCTGCTTACTCGGAACGAGGCTCAAGGCACGCTTGGCATCGGCGATCGCCTCGAAGACATCGATCTCTCCGGCATGTTTCCAGCCGACGCATTGCCGCCCGAAAGGATGAATCACGATGCATTGTTCCTGATCGGCGATTTTCCCCTGAAAGGCTTGGGACTTCGTCAGGCATTGCTCGATGAAGTGGAGATCGGTGGTTTTATCGCCTCGGCCATGGAGCCAGACGAGGATGGGAACGGGTTTCGACCGGTCCAGCTTCTCTGGCACCTCCAGGCCATAAGGTTGGAACGAGCCGTCGATGCTCGACTCATATCCGCGCACGAGAAGTCCCCGCTTCGGAATCGCCTCGGGGTCGGCCAGCCACGTTTCCGCCAGTGCAAGGTGTCGGCGCGCTTTGTCGAAATCTTTCTCTGCGTAGAACTCGCCATTGATCAGGGCAAACTGAACCCCTTTAAGAAGAACGCCGATATCCGCGCGGCGAGGATGTTCCAGCTCCGCGAAGGTTTCTCCCAGCACCGTCAGCTTCCCGGCCAACTCCGCGCGAACCGCCTCCGGAATTTCGATCCCGAGAGGAGGGAGCCGACGAGGGATTTCCGGGAACGCACCGTGTTCCTGACCGAGCGCAAAGGTCGCCCCCAGGGCCAGCAAGTAGGTGAGGAGGCGTCTCAAGGTGGTTTACCGTTAGTCCCGCTCCTCGCCGGTCTCAGAATCGACCCACTTCACCACTTCGCCATTGCTGAGCAGCGCTTTCATCGAGTTCGGGAACATGCCGAAAATCGTGTCCACCTCAAAGTTCACCATCACCACATCATAGGTGCGGCCATCGTGGACTTCGGAGCCCAGCCAATACCATTCCTTGGCTTCTTCGAGAATGGCCGACTCAATCTTGCCAGCGGCGAGGTGATCGCGGACTGGCTTAAACCGGGGATCATCGCCTCCGGAAGATGCAGGCGCGCCTTCCGGCTGCGACGCAAGCATGGTCGCGTAAACACGGCGCGCTTTGAGGACCCGCTCCTTCGCCTCCGCGACCTTCGCGTCATAGAGCGCCTGAATTTGCTCCTTAAAATCCGTATCGTCGATCTTCACCACGGCCAGGGCAGTTCCTCCCGGACGATCCGTCACTTGGAGAAAACCGGGCTTCTGCTGAAGCGGCACCGCTTTGTGCCCCGCGTCCGCTTTGCTGGAGCCGATGATGTTTCCATCGCTCGCTTTGATCTGATACTCCGCCGGAACTTTCACCGTAACCGCAGCCGGAAAGGCCCGCTGCGGAACGCTGTTCCAGTTGTCGACGATTTCGATCAACGGCTTGAAGTTCGGCATCGCATATTTCGCTTCCGCTTCCTTTTCAGCCTTCGTCAGAGCCGGTTTTGGAGTCGAGCTCGGCTTCGGTGGAGTCGGTTTGGGAGTGGTGGCGACCGGCTTTGATGGGGCTGGCTTGGTCGGCTCTTTCGTCACCCCCTTCGGTGGAAGAGGCTTCGCGGGATCGCCGGTAACCACCTGCTTCTTCTCGCCGAAGTATTGGTCCAAATGTCCCTGCGTATAACAGTAATACCCGCCCCCGCCAATCACGGCCAGGATCAGAACGAAAATGATGAGAAATGCTTTCATGACTGACTCCGGCCAATCAATGCGTCGTTTTGGGGGTTTTGCAAGGCGGGAACCGTCAGCTGGAAATCTGAGCAGCTATTGTTCCGGGCGGGTGAAGACCCAGGTGTCGCCTTTCGAGAGTTCTTCTTGAAAGGCATAGCCCATTCCATCGAACTCCTTCAAGCCTTCGGGTTTCGCGATGCGCTTGCGAATCAAGTAATCCGACATCACCCCCCGGGCTTTCTTCGCGAAAAAGCTGATGATCTTGAGCTTCCCGCTCTTTTCATCCTTGAAAACCGGCGTGATGATACGCGCATCCAACTCCTTGGCCCGCACGCTGTGGTAGTATTCGTTCGACGCCAGGTTCACCAGCACCTTCGAGCCCGAATCCGCGATCGCCTCCTGCAGCGCCTCCGTAATCGTGCTTCCCCAGAACTCGTAAAGATCCTTCCCCCGCTTCGTCCTCAGCTTCGTCCCCATCTCCAGCCGATACGGCTGCATCAGATCGAGCGGGCGGAGCAGGCCGTAGAGCCCCGATAAAATCCGCAAGTGCCGCTGCGCCACCTCGAAGTCCTTCTCCCCGTAACTCGGCAGATCGAATCCCGTGTAAACATCGCCCTTGAAGGCGAGCAACGCCTGCTTCGCGTTATCCTGGGTAAACGGCACCTTCCAGTCTCGATACCGCTCTGCATTCAGCGTCGCCAGCTTCGGGCTGATCGACATCAGCGCGCCCACCTCCGCTTCCGGCATCGCCTTGAGTTGCTTGATCAATTCTTTCGAGTGATCCAGAAAATCCGGCACCGTATGGGTTTCCGTCAGGGGCGGCGACTCATAATCCAGCGTCTTTGCAGGGGAGATAATGGCGAGCATGTCAGAACTTGGGAACGAAGTGAGAGGATTTCAACCCGGAAGACGTCAGGGATCACCCAGAGCGGTGGAGGAATTTGGCGATGGCAGACGGCCTCCGCCCTTCGTGAACATTCGTGGTCATTCGCGACCATTCGTGTCTCCATAACAGCAGGCCCGGGCTCGGCTTGGGCCTTTTCCTCCTCTGTCATTGCCCGAAAAGTTGTTGTGCCCGTTGCAGATGATCCGCCGATCAAATGAGACGGGGAGAAATGGTTCTAGCTCAAGCACAATCCGCCTCCAGCTCCAATCACGAATCCGAGAATGAATCCTATAACTCCACCAATGATTCCGGCATCAACCACAAAAACGCCTAGCAGGGTGTTGAAAAATTCGGGGATGGCGCGCGCATGTTTCTGAGGTTGTGAGCTAGGCGCGACGAGGGAACGAACTGGCGTTCGGGGCTGAGGCGCAACAACGCTCACAACCTCAGAAACTTGTGCCCGGAGGGAAGACCATCCCTAAAATTTGGCGAAGCCCACTTTTTCCATTCCAAAAACACGTCTTCGCAGCGTTCCCGAGTTTTTCAACACCCTGCTAAGTAAGCACCGAAACAACCGCATCCGAACGCGATGAAAATCGGAATTAGGAAGTTTAGCCAGGGAAGGATTCGACTCAATCTTTCCCTGAGTTTCATGATTTTCTGGCACCCGTTTGAGGCCCGGTTGCCAGCACCCGTTTGTTACAACCGATAGCACCGGGGCTATGCCCGGATGCTATCTTTGGGGTTCTGCTTGGACTTCAGTTTTCATCTTTCCGGAATCAGCTTGCCAGAGTTCTCCGATCGTCTTCTCTAAGCCGAATCCGTTGGGACACGCCTCGGATCTATCATTGGCGCAGAACATTCGGATATCGCCCTTAACGGGTGCAGCCAGTTTACGCCGCGTTGGAATCTGAAGATAGCTGTTCGGCGCATGCTTCCTCAGCCATCCCTGCGCATATCGGAGCCAGTGGGCACGGTAATCTCGGTTCTGATGAGCGAACCACGACATCTCATCGTATCCCCAGATCCAGATTCCACCAACGCTCTGCCCTCCCTTTCCGCTGTAACCCCAATTGTCGAATTCCACCAAAGAAGGGAGCGATTCACAAGGCCACCCGCTGGGTGTGATCCCTCCCTTACTTCTCCCGTAAATCTTTCCCGCTCCATGTCGCGTGAGATGTCCTTGCAGGGGCTTCCCTTTCACTTCTTCGATGCGAAGCGGAAATGAATGAAAGTCGAATAGCAGGTGTCCGCCTTCTACCACCCCGTGAGTGTGAGCATCACACAGAACAAAATGTCGCCGGGCATGGAGTTTTGCATGGTTGCGAACCCTTGTCAGCAATTCGATCCAATGGCGGTGCCCTGGATCCGCCTCGTTCATGATCATTACCTGACCAAAGTGAATCGCTTCGAATCCACAATTAATGTATCGACAGGCTCGGTAGTAAAACCAAAGGCGAGTCTCTAACTGACTCATATCAGGAACGGATCCGACCGTTCTCCATTGACCAACCCTGGATCCGTCCCTGTAGAGCATCGCCTCGTAGCTGAAGTTCCGCCTCTCTGCAGGTAACCCAAACCCATCGAAAACCCAACTAGGAATGGCGACATTCCTCACCTGCGGAAAGACTGCCTCGAACACGCATGCCTGCAGGATGATCTCCGGATCTGCTTCGTGTACTCTCTCGGCGGCCCTCTGCGCCCGCTGAAAGTGCTGACTATCGTTCTTCGGGAGATCCCAGACAAAGGCGGCCCTGCCGACGAATTTCGCTCCGATACTGACAAGCATCCGGATGTCCTCCTTTAGGTTCGGGGTCGGAGGGGACGGGCTTGAAGCACAGAGACCTGCGTGAGTAACTGTGCGTGAGAGATAGTTCTCAAGCGTCTCCCGAGGCATTGAGCCGTCGAACGTGTAGTCGGTTCCTTCCGCGGCCGGAGCGGTCGAACACCCGATGAGAATGGCGCACCCGACCAATAAACTCTCGAAAAGCCCTCGATTCATGGATTTCTTGCCATTGTAGTAGAGACAATATGGCTGCCTCTGAAGCACTCAAGCGCTTTCTGGCAACCTGTTAGA
>CAYGQD010000151.1:0-17878 GCA_964351855.1 uncultured Verrucomicrobiales bacterium | reverse complement strand
CCCTGAAAGATGGCTTCCTCGCGGCTATGCAGCTCGCCCGTGGCAAGAAGGCGTTCGGCTTTCTGTTGAAGCCGGAACTGAGCTGCGCCGTGAATCAACGAGTCCAGCTGGGCGGGCGTCATTTCGCGAAGAGGCTGAGCGCAGCGCCCTAGTTTCGCTTCCGGCAGAGATCCCGGTCTCGGGGCGACCTGAGTCAGTGATGCGAGATCCAGTTCGACCTGAACCACGTTGCGATGGTCCGATGTTTGGGTGAAAAATCGGGATTGGGATTCTTGAGGAGCCGGGAAGACGTGGAGAACGACCTCGTTGAATGCGGAATTCGTGGAGTGGCCGTGGCGTTCCCAGTCCCTCGGCTCCGGATCAATTTCCAAGTCACCGGAGTGAAGTTCTCCGTCGATTTCGACGGCTGTCTCGGAGAAATCCGGTCCGGTCCCGTGGTTCCAATGTCCAAATTGAACGATCCGAACCGGCTTGCCGCAGGTGGATCGGAATTCCCGTCCGAAGGCACCACTGAACCACAGGCTCTGTAACTCCAGTTCAGGCGGTCGCGGCGGGAGGTCAAGCAGCGGCGGATGCTCCGCGACGCGATCAAAAATCCCGTCGAGAAATGCGCGGTAGCGATCTGCTGCTTGAGGAAACGGCTCCATCCTCCTTATGGGATAAAGCAAAGAACTGCGTTCGTCAAAAACGCGCCCCAATTAACGACGTTTCCGCCGCTTGGGCGGGCCGGGACGCTTGGATTTCTTCTTCGTGTCCGCATCCAGCAGCGCGGTGTAGACATAGTCGAAATTCTCCAATTTGCGCCGCTCGATTTTCTTCTCGATGAAGCGTTCGATCGACTCCGCGAATTCCAATTCGTCAGCTGACAAAATCGTGAAGGCATCTCCTTCGGTTTCGGCGCGACCGGTTCGACCGATCCGGTGGACGTAATCTTCGGCGTTTTCCGGAACGCGATAGTTGATCACGTGACTGACAATGCTGATATCCAATCCACGGGCGGCCACGTCGGTCGCGATGATGACATCGAAGTCGCCATCACGAAATCCACGGAGCGCAATTTCCCGCTTCTTCTGCGGAATATCGCTGTGAAGCGCGGTGACGCGGTGCTCGGTCTGGTTTTTGACCAATAAGGTGAGGGCATCCGCCTCGCGCTTGGTGCGGGTGAAGACCATGACACTGGAAAAATCGGTACGCTTCAACAACTCGAGAACGAGCTCATCGCGCTGATCGATTGAGACGGGGTAGAAGGCGTGATTGACCGTGTCAGGCACGCTCCGGCGCTGGCCAATCTCAATCTCCAGTGGATCTTTCAGCGCCCAGTTGGCCAAGGTCTGGATTTGAGGCGGCATCGTCGCGCTGAAAAGGAGCGTCTGGCGATTCCGCGGACACATTTCAGCAATTTTGCGAACATCGGGAAGAAAACCCATGTCGAGCATCCGATCCGTTTCGTCGAGGATCAGAATCTGCATGTCTTTCAGGCTGAGATTCTTCCGGTTGATATGGTCGAGGAGACGACCCGGCGTTGCGATAATGATGTCGGCCCCTTCATCCAGGCCCTCGTTCTGCTCGGTGTAACTCACCCCGCCGTAGAGCAGCACCATCTTAAGATGGGTGAATTTCCCCATTTCACGGAAGGCATCGACCACTTGGGAGGCCAGCTCGCGGGTGGGTTCCAAAACCAGGCATTTCGGTTTGCCATCCGCTTTGAGTTTCGTAAAAACGGGCAGACCAAAAGCGGCGGTCTTGCCGGTGCCGGTTTGGGAAGCGCCAATGATGTCACGGCCTTCAATGGCGGCGGGAATGGCTTGGGCTTGGATGGGAGTGGGCTTGTCCCAACCTAAGGCGGTGACTGCGGTCAACACTCGGTCGGATAAGCCCAGGTTCTCGAAATTAGACATATTCTGATAGAAAAAACGCTGCAGCGGAAACCTTGGCAGTTGGAGCTGAACCGCGCCTGTTCCAGACAAACCGCGGGAAAAAATCCGCTCCTCACGTCCGACTGCTCTGTCTTCCATAACCCGGATTCGTGGGAATGCCAGCCACTTTCGCTGGATTCAATCGGTGGGTTTGCAGGCCGAACCCTATTCTGATCCGAGACGATTCTCTGGAATCAGCTCCATGGCCAACTTCCGCAAGGCGGGGCCATCGTTCGCCTCCGCCAGTCGCCGAATCTCCGCCAAATCGACGGGCCGCAGTTTGGAGCGCTCTTTCTCCATCACCCAGATTTTTTCGTAGGCCGTTTCGGTGACGTTTTCGTCATCGGTAAGAAGTTCCTCATACTCCTTCTCACCTTTTCGCAGGCCGGTATAGCGGATGGGAATGTCTTTGTCAGGAACCAAACCGGAGAGTTCAATCAGTTGGCGCGCGAGGAGGTCGATTTTGACCGGCTCACCCATTTCCAGAACCATGATGTTCCGGTCTTCGCCGACCGCACCCGCCATGAGGACCAACTCGACCGCTTCCGGAATGGTCATGAAATAGCGGGTGACGTCTTTGCTCGTGACCGTGACCGGTCCGCCTTCGGCGATTTGGCGTTTGAAAATGGGGATGACACTGCCGCTGCTTCCGAGCACGTTTCCAAAGCGAACCGCTTTGAATTGGGTTTCCCCGTTCGGCGATTCGGAGGTCCGGTCGCGTTCCATGATACAGCGCTCGGCGATCCGCTTGGTCGCTCCCATCACGCTCGTGGGCCGTACCGCTTTGTCCGTGGAGATGAGGATGAATTGGCCGACGCCCGCCCGTGCGGCCACGTCCGCAACGCAGTTCGTCCCCACCACGTTGTTGAGGAAGACGCTGGCGACGTTTTCTTCCGCCAGGTGGACGTGTTTGTAGGCGGCGGCGTGATAGAGAATGTCGATCCCTCCGGATTGCTCGATGGCGCGCTCCAAATCCAGGGCCCGCTTCACATCTCCCATGCAGGCGATGAGTTCGATGCCCCCATTGAGGGCGGAGAGCTCGCGCTGGATTTCGAAGAGGTTAAACTCGGAGTGGTCAAAGAGAACCAGCTTGGCCGGTCCATAGCTCGCGACCTGGCGGCAGATCTCCGAGCCGATGCTTCCGCCCGCTCCGGTCACCAAAACGGTTTTCCCGGCGATGAAGGTTTCGATGATCGAGCGATCGAACACGTTCGGTTTTCGGTTCAGCAGGTCCTCGATTTCGACTCTGCGCAGCGACGAGACATCGACATGGCCGTGGGCGATGTCTTTGAGGGATGGGATGACGCGGAATTCAGCCGCCACTTCCGCATCAGAGATCAATCCCATGATGCGTTTGATCTGGTTCGGCGTGTTGAAAGGGGGGACGAAGAGGATCATCTCCGCATCCACCTCTTTCGCGAGTTGACCAATCTGCTCGATGTCGCCCAACATCCGAATGCCGTGAAGGGTGGCATTGGAGCGACGCGAGTCATCGCAAACGATCGCGGAGACTTCGCCCAAGCCGAGGCGCGGATTAACGAGACTGCGGACGAGCTGGTCGCTCTCTTCCGGCGAACCCACGAGAATGGTTCGCGGGCCGAGAATCGCGGCCTGCTGCCCCTGCTGTTGGAAATCGCGAATCAGGCGCATCAACCCGCGTCCGCCCACTTCCCAGCCGACGAGGAGAAGGTAGAAAATCGGGAAGACCATCCGGGGATAGCCGTTGAAGCTATTCCCCTCGATGATCGGATAGTCGCCATTCGGCGATCCCGCTTTGAGGAGAAACACCCAGCAAGCGAACAGGGCGGTCGCCAGCAAATAGACATAGGCGTAGCGAAAGCAGTCCCGGAAGCTGAAAAAGCTCCACAAACCGCGATAGAGACCGAAAACGACCACGAAAAAGAGGTAGTTCGCCCAAGCGATTGGCAGCGTCGTCAGCATCGCATGCTTGTAGAACGCCAAGTCGTTGGGGAACAAGCGAAGGACGAACGCGATGACGTAGCACAGGGTGATACCGAATAAATGCCAAGCAAAACCCAGAACTCGCCGGAGGAGCAAGCTTTGTCTCAGTTGTCTTGCGATGGAAATTTCAGGGACCATGAAAACCCCGCTTTGGCGGGGCGGCTAGTATGGCGGGCTTCGCGGCGAGCGAAAGGCGAAAATTGGACGGGTTGAGAGGATTCGTATTCGTCGGTCCAAAACCGATCACGGGGAGCCGCTCTCTGTTTTTCTTTCGCGGGAAATCGCCCTGACATCGCATTCTTTCCCATAAACCGTGGCGACTTCTCCGGGTTTCGGGATGTCTTCAGGACCGGGAATGCCGCGGAACTCCGAATTCTTTCCGGTGATGCCTAGAACGATGATTCCTTGATCGATGGGCCGGCTGTCCCGGAGGGTTCTGTTGGCCAGTGGGCTGTCCGGGAGTATGTCGATTTCACTGATGCAATAGCCGGACTCAACTCGAAGGAGCAGTTCGTAATCCAGCGCTCGCACCACCCCGACGGTCTTCAAGGTGTTGCGGATGATGCGATCCGTGACGCGTTTGAGCAATTTCAGTCTCCAAACCAGCAGCAAGACGATTGCGCCTCCCACCATCATCGCGATCTTGAGAAGAACGGGCTGGGTCCCATCCGTTTCCACGAAGGTGACGATCAGCGTCGCAAATGCCGAGGTCAGTCCGACGTTCCCCGACAGAATCAAATCGCGAATGATTCGCCTCCGGATGGGATGGTTCACGACCAATTCGGCTTCTCGAGTGGTGAACCCGACTCCGAAAAAAGCCGAGTAGGCTTGGAAGCTGGCGGTGTCCCAGCTAAGTCCCGTCATCATTAACGCGGTGGAGCCGAACCGAACGATAATGAGAGAAACGACGACGATAATGAGAAGTGCGATGAGCGAACCCATTCTCCCAAGATAGAGACGAAATCGATCTCGTCATCCGGGAGTCGAGCAGGGGGGCAAAAAATCGGAAACCTGCGCCCAACAGGAAAACCATTCCTCAAATTTAGCGAAGCCCTCTCTTTCTCCCCGGAATACAGGACTTCCCGGCGTTCCCGAGCTTTTCCACCCTGCCGACGAGGTCGGTGGATCGATTTTCGCTGCCAGGCGGGCAACGTCAGCTAGACTCCCGGGAGGGAAGGCAAAAAAGCGGTTGAAGAGTGTGGGGCTCTGGCTAGTATGCTCCCCTCGTTCCTCAAACGGGGCATTAGCTCAGTTGGTAGAGCACCTGCATGGCATGCAGGGGGTCAGCAGTTCGAATCTGCTATGCTCCACGTTTTTCCCTTCATTGCCCCCATGGTTGATCCTCTCCTTCAGGAACTTCAGCGAGACAGTCGCAGCAGTGCTCGCGAACTTGGCGAGCTTTTCAATAAGGACGAAGCCCAGATTCAGGCTCAAATCGACGCGTGGGAAAAGGACGGGACCATCTTGGGTTATCAAGCGGTCGTCGATCCAGATCGCGCTGGCGAAACCGATGTAACCGCTTTGATCGAGATCAAATTGACGCCCGAACGGGATGGAGGGTTTGACCGGATCGCCCGGAGGATCGCGAGGTTCGACCAAGTTGTGAGCTGCTACCTCATGAGCGGTGGCTACGACCTGATCGT
The DNA here is from genome assembly GCA_964351855.1 of uncultured Verrucomicrobiales bacterium. GTDB lineage: Bacteria > Verrucomicrobiota > Verrucomicrobiia > Verrucomicrobiales > DEV007 > JBCDHN01. Next base: position 12,357 of record CAYGQD010000151.1, on the reverse strand, counting down.
GTCGGTCGAAGCGCAGACGCTGCGTGATGTGGCCCAATTCATCGCGGAAAAGCTCAGTACTCTCGATGGAGTGGTTTCCACGTCCACGCACTTCCAACTGAAGGTCTACAAGCAAGCCGGCTTCACCGTCGAGAATGAAGAGGAATCCGAGCGACTGGCGGTTTCTCCTTGAAGCGGTTTCACCCTGAATCTTGATTTGCCGCGCTGCGGTATCAAGATCAACCGGATTGGACGGTCGATCTGAAACTGCGTTGTGCGGCGACGAGGCAAAATGCTGAAGCCGCGAGAGGGCCTTCTACTGCACGAAGAGGAACTGCTGGGTATTGAGCAGCGCCCAGACCAAGCCTTCATAGGCGGAGTCTCCGTGTGCTTCGATTTCTGAGATTGACAGGGCTAGTTCGCGCTCGCTGGGTTCCCGAGTCAGCATCGCTTGAAAGATCATTCGTACTTTCTCTGTCGGATCACCTGCGGAGCTGAGGCGACTTCCGAACACGGCGAATTCATTCGTCAGGGCATCCACAATGGTTCCGTTGAGAAGATTCAGCGCTTGGGGCACCGAAGCATTTTGCGCTGCATTTTCGATGACCTCCCGGTCAGACTGGCCGAATTCGCGGAGGAAGTGGCCGCGGGGGGCGGGGGAGGCGAGTTCGGAAGCACGAGCCATTTGCGCCACCAATTTGGTGTAGACCGAATAGTCGGCCTTCTTTTGGGCTTCCCATTGTTTTTTCTGAGTGCGGTCCAAGTCTGCCGGTGGATCCGGAAATTTAGGCTTCGGCAGTTTCGTGAGAACCGCGTTTTCGGCTCCGGACATACTGCTCATGTTGGAATCTCCCATGCTCGCCATCGACATTTCGCTCATTCCCAGAGCGGCGAGAAGATCCTCACCCTTGACCGAATTTTTCAGCTTCTTGAAGCCGATCTCGGAGACGACTTGGTTTACTTTTCGATTGAGGTCACTAAACTCCGCTCGCTTCTTTTGGTAGAGTTCGTTATCTTCCGCCTCGCGAGCTTTGTAGAGTTCTTCGCGAACTTTTGCAATCTCTGGGTTGAGTTTGGACATCGCGTCTCCGATTTCTAACGTCATGGCGCGGTATTCATCCGGGGTGATGTCAGCGAGGCTGGAATACATCAGTCGGAGCTGTTCGATGCTGCTCAACTGAGACTTGAGTTGAGGGCGGTAGCCATCGGCTTCCGGAAGTGCCAAGCCGACGATGGAATCCCAGATTTGCTCGGCAGTCATCCGGCGCAAAACCGGTCCTTGAAAGTAGTAAGGGGCACCCATCACCAACTCTTCTCCGTTCGCCTGCCGTTGGTAAGCCTGCGTGTTGTAGAGGATTTTCAGGTATCCCTTCACATCGTAGTCGATCTCGCGCATCAAGTCCTCGAGATAGGTCAACAGCTCCGGATTGGAGATTTGGGTCTGGTCTGTCAACTCATCGACCGGCTCGAAAATGCCGACTCCAAACACCTTCTTCCAAAGGCGATTGGCGATCACCCTAGTAAACGTGGGGTTCTCCGGAGACGTGAGCCACTTCGCATAGGCATCGATGGTGCTGTCGGTAATGTTCTCCAGATCAATATCCGCGCCGAACATCGTATCCGCCGTCACCACTTCCAGCGGCTTGGCGTCGCTGTATTGATAGTCATGAGGCAGCTTGAGGGCTTTCTCCTTCTCGGAGGTCGTGGTGTAGCGAACTCTCTGATAGAGCGCCTGCTCGGCGGCCCGAATCGTTTGGTATTCTTCTTCGACTTCAGTGATCGATTTCTGGCCGACTTTCAGCAGGTTGTAGAACTGCTTTTCGTTGATTTCCCATCTGGCCAAGGTTCTTTCCCATTGATCCCGAGATTTTGCCCGGTCCACGTAGGCTTTCACGTCGCGTTCGCGATACAGCACCGGGAAGGATTTGGCGACGGCTTCGTTGGTCTTCGAGGCGATGGCAGCCTGATACGTTTCTTTCCGTTTGGTGGAAATGTAGCTGCTCATGGCCGAGCGGTTCTCGACTCCGTAGCCATTGGCATCCATCCCAAAGCTGAACGCGGCCATTTTGTAGTAGTCCATCTGGGTCCATTTATCGAACGGGTGATTGTGGCACTGGGCGCATTCCAAACGGGTCCCCAGAAAAATACGAACGGTGTTCGACATGTTGTCGAGCGGCATGCCTCTGTCGCGCTGATAGTAACCTGCGGCTCCATTTTCCCAGATGTGTCCCCGGCCTCTGACCAATTCATAGACCAGCTGGTCGTAGGGCATATTCTCACGCAGCGCCCGCTTGATCCAGAGCTGATAGGCGGCTTCGGCCTGGGCCCCGCTTGCTCCCAAACGGCGATTGATTCGCAACACGTCCGCCCAGAAATTGTAGTTGTGGGAAACGTAGCCTTCGCCCTGAAGGAGGGATTCGATCAGCTTCTCCCGCTTGTTGTCGTAGGTATCGGCATGGAAATTCTCCGCCTCTTCGATGGTTGGGATGCGACCGCTAAGATCGAGGTAAGCTCGACGGACGAATGTGGCATCATCGATCTCAGCATTTGGCTGGATCTTTTGCTCCTTGAGCTTGGCCTCAATCAAATAGTCGATCCGCTGCTCGGGAGTCAGCTTTTCAAGTTGCGAAGCACTGAGGGCCCCGGTGGCCGTGGTGACGACGGATTCCGCGTGGGCGATTCCGCCAGCGAGGAAGAGAGAGAGAACAAACGTTCGGGTAAGATTCATGACGAAAAAGGGGGCTTGGTTGGATGCTTCTAGCACCGAACCAAGCCCCGAGATCTATCAAAGGATATTTGGAGGATCGATTACTTCCCAAAAATCGTCTTGCCGGTCGAGAGGAGATCGTCACAGGCGACACCGACGCGAGCGGCCATGCTTTCTTCGCCTTTCTTGAGGTAAGCGCGCGGATCGTAAGCCTTCTTGTTGCCGACTTCACCGTCGATTTTCAGGACGCCCTCAATGTTCTCACACATGTGCGAAGCGATCGGGCGGGTGAAGGCGTATTGCGTGTCCGTGTCCACGTTCATCTTGACGACCCCGTAGTCGAGCGTCTCGCGAATCTCATCCAACGAGCTTCCCGAGCCACCGTGGAACACGAGATCAAACTCTGCTTCGCTGCCATACTTTGACATGACGACTTCCTGGCCTTCTTTCAGAATGGTCGGCTTGAGTTTCACCGCACCGGGCTTGTAGGCGCCGTGAACGTTTCCGAAGGTCGCGGCAAAGGTGAAGCGGCCTAGGGAATGAAGCGCCTCATAGACCGCCAGCATGTCTTCGGGGGTCGTGTAGAGCTTTTCGGCCGGCATGTCCTCGGTTCCGGCAGCCCCGTCTTCTTCTCCACCAACGACTCCAGCTTCCACTTCGAGGATGATTTCGTTTTCGGCGCACAGTGCCAAATACTCTTTCGAAATGGCCATGTTCTCTTCTAAGGGAAGAATCGACGCGTCGAGCATGTGATTTTGGAACAGGTTGTTTTTACCGGCTTTGCGACGCTCGGCCGTTGCTTCGATCAGCGGCTTGAGAAATTTCGGCGCCATTTCCGGTTGGCAGTGGTCCGTATTGAGGGCCACGAAAACGTCGTATTGTTCCGCCAGCGCGTGGGCGGCTTCGGCGAGGACGATTACACCGAGAGCGGCGTTCTTGTGATTCAGGCCGGAAGCGAATTGTCCTGCGCCGGTCGAAAACTGAATGATTCCGTCAGACTTCTTGTCCGCAAATCCCTTCAACGCCGCGTTCAGGGTCGAAAGGTTGGCGCAGTTAATCGCGGGGTAAGCGTAACCACCTTGTTGGGCGGCATCCAGCATTTCTGCAAATTGTTTAGGTGTAGCGATAGGCATAGCGCGGCGACGTTAGGCCTGTTTCTTATCAGGTCAAGTAGGGGAATTGCGGCGGAAGTGGGAGGAAATACGGGACGGAATGTGAGAATTGCCACTTAGAATTAAGGTCATAAAAATTATTGATTTAGTCGGATAGTTAGTTTCTCTTAATCATAGCACCAATCTCAATCCCCTTAAATCGACCCATGAACCATATGCTTTTGATAACTGCGCAACGCTGCGGTTTGAGCGACAGTTCCAAAGTAGCCCAACTCGTTCGAGCCGCGCAAACCGCCAATCGGCCGGTCATGGATCTGTTTTTGGAAAGCGGGGAGTTAGACGAGCGTTCCTTCCTCTTTCAGCTTGCTCAGAATTTAATGATGCCTTGGTGGGAGCCCCCGATGGGTTGGGATTGGCCGGCGGAACTCGCTGCCGTGATCCCTCATGAGGCCGCCTCGCGATGGAATATCGTCCCTTTCAAGCAAGAGCATTTCAGGAATCCTGCGTCGCGGGAGATTCATCTCGCATCGTATCAACCGGTCGAGGAGGAAGAGATTCTGGCCTTTCTGAATCAGCGTGAAACGACGCGGGTCCGCTTTCATATCACGACACGATCCGTGATCAGCGACGGCTTAAAGTCGCTTTATGAATTGGACGGATTGCCCGCCTAGCTTCAGGGTAGGTTATGCCGCAGTCCGGTCTTCCCCAAATTGGCTGGCGAGAATGGATATCTCTGCCAGATCTCAGCGTACCAGCGGTTAAGGCCAAAGTCGATAGTGGGGCTCGCAGCTCTGCTCTCCACACTCACGATTATGAAGTGTATGAGGAATCGGGACTCACGATGGTTCGATTTCACCTTCATCCCCTCAAAGATCGCGAAAATCTGGAGCTGAGTTGCGTTGCTCCGGTAAAGGAGTTCCGTGAAGTCCGAGATTCCGGAGGACATGCTGAAAGACGCCCTTTCATTTCCACCAAAGCGAAGATCGGTGATTGGGAATGGGAGATCGAGCTCAGTTTGACCAATCGGGAGTCGATGAAGTTTCGGATGCTTCTGGGACGTTCCGCGATTGCTGGCAAATTTTTGATCGAATCCAGTCAGTCCTATTTGGCTGGCCCTGTGCTCCACAAGATCTATGACACCTGAAACCCCTCCCAGCCAGAGTCCTTACGAAGCCAAAAAGGAGGAAGTTACTGAATCTCCCCTCCGCATCGGGATTTTGTCTCGTAACAGCAAACTCTATTCGACCGAATCCATGGTCCGAGCTTGTGAAGCGCGAGGGCACGAGGTCCGCGTGGTCGATTACTTGAAATGCCACATGAATATCGCGGCGCACCATCCCAAGATCTATCTCGCGGATGAGGAACTCAATTTTGATGCCGTCGTTCCTCGGATTGGAGCTTCCCGAACGTTTTTCGGCACCGCAGTCGTTCGGCAATTTGAAATGATGGGAGTGTATTGCCTGAATGAGTCCGTCGCCATCAGTCGTTCGCGAGACAAGTTGCGCAGCCTCCAGCTTCTGTCTCGCAAAGGCTTGGGACTGCCGATTACCGCATTTGCCCATGATACCGAGGCGACCAAGCATCTGATCGATCAATGCCACGGAGCGCCCCTTGTCATCAAGTTACTGGAAGGGACTCAAGGCGTAGGTGTGGTCTTGGCAGAGACGAATAAGGCGGCGGAGAGCGTGATCGAAGCATTCCGGGGGCTCGATGCCAATATCCTGGTCCAGGAATTCATCCGGGAAGCCGGGGGAATGGATATCCGCTGTCTCGTAGTGGGCGATAAAGTCGTGGCGGCGATGAAACGGCAGGCGAAAGATGGCGAATTCCGATCGAACCTGCATCGCGGAGGTTCTGCCGCGATCATCAAAATCACTCCGGAAGAGCGGTCGACCGCCGTGCGCGCCGCCAAAGTCATGGGGTTGAACGTCGCGGGCGTCGATTTGCTGCGGTCCAATCATGGACCCGTCATCATGGAGGTAAATTCCTCGCCTGGACTCGAAGGGATTGAACATGCGACAGGAAAAGATGTGTCTGGCATCATCGTCCGATTCATTGAAAAAAATGCCCGGGTTGGAAGTACGAAAACACGCGGCAAAGGCTAGTGTATCCCGTCCAACGGACGGCACCTTCCTGTCATTTTAGAGGATTTGAGATTTTTCCGCTGCGCGGTTAGGTTCGGATGGATACCGCCTTTTCCACGATTTCTGCGTTGCTCGTCCGTCACGAAGCTTGCTTCATTCTTTCCTCGCGCCTTGAACTTGAGGAAAATTCGGCATCCGTAATGCACAGTCTGTTGGATTGGATACACTAGTTGATGGAAGAATCCCAAAATTCGAAGAGCGCGAAGAAAGACTTGGTCATTGGAGGGCGTCCGTTTGCCCCGGGAGAATCCGGAACCGTGAATCTACCGATCGGTCACCTCATCACCCATGAGATGGTGTCGATGCCGGTTCATGTGTTTCGCGGTCGAAAGTCGGGACCGAGCCTCTTTGTGTCGGCGGCGATTCACGGAGATGAAACCAATGGGGTCCAGATCTCTCGTCATTTAATGGCTTCAGGTTCCTTGAAGCGGTTGAAAGGCGATCTCCTTATCGTTCCCGTCGTCAATCTCCTGGCGTTCATGGCTCGATCCCGTTATTTGCCGGATCGGAGGGATCTGAATCGGCTTTTCCCGGGTTCGGCTACAGGATCGTTCGGGGCGCGCCTCGCCCGAGTGTTTTATCAAGAAGTCGTCAAGAACTGCCAATACGGCATCGATCTCCACACCGGGGCCGTGAATCGACCCAACTTGCCGCAGATTCGGATTGATCGGAGTGTGGAAGGTATTTTGGAGGTCGCCCGAGCCTTCCAGGCACCCATCATCATCAACTCTCCGTCACGCGAAGGCTCTCTCCGCGATTTGATGGCAAAGTCAGGCCGCATGATCATGCTCTACGAGGCTGGAGAAGCGCTCAGTCTGGACCGAGGTTCAGTTCGGGTCGGAGTTCGTGGCGTGTTGTCCGTCATGCGTTATCTGGAAATGCTCCCGCCGGATCGCCATCCGCGCAAAGGCCGGTCCAGCGTTTTGGCGACGACAAGCAGTTGGGAACGAGCTCCTCGGGGTGGGATTTTGACACCGCTCATTGAAATGGGGAAAGCGGTCGAGGTCGGGAGCCTGCTCGGAAGCATTGGCGATCCATTCACCGCTCAAGAAACCCAGATGTATTCCAGCGTGGACGGCATCGTGATTGGTCGGGCCAAGCAAGCCGTCGTGGATGAGGGGGACGGCGTTTTCCACATCGCCAGCACCCGCGATCCCGAAAAAGCGGAGCGTCAGATTGGCAGGAGCGGGGAAGAGTTGGACGAGACCTTCGACCAGCCGGTGTTCGATGATCCGATGACGGATTGAAGAAAAATCTGGCTCGCCGGGCTTCCTTCGTTATGTAGAAGGCGAGACATCGTGATTGGACGCGAGGCTATGAATCTTATGGTCTTCGGAACCGCCATCGCCGACTCGAACCCACCTCATGCCGGAATCCCCCAGCGCCCACGAAATCACGAACCGAGCGAAGTCCAATCTCGCGTTCGCGCTGGCCTGTCTTCCCCGGCAACGACGAGACGACATGAAGGTCTTCTACGCCTTCTGCCGCATCGTGGACGACATCGCGGATGATCCGGCCGTGGCAACGGATGAGAAGCGAAGGCAACTGGAGAACTGGAGCCAGGTCATTCTGGGCGAACGTGAACCGGATCACGAACTGGAGCGCATCATCACCGAAGTTTTGCGCCGAAACGCGGTTGATCCGAACATCGTCCAAGAAATCATTCGAGGCATGGAAATGGACCTGGAGGTGGTCCGCTATGAAACCTACGCCGACTTGGAAACCTACTGCTACCGGGTCGCCAGCGCGGTCGGATTGGCCAGTATCCGCATCTTCGGCTGTCAGGCCCAGGAGAGCGAAACCTACGCGGTGGAGCTAGGGCACGCCCTGCAAATTACGAATATCCTCCGCGACGTGGGCGAAGACCTGCGCACCGATGATCGCATCTATCTTCCTCAGGAAGATTTGGAACGCTTTGGAGTTCAAGAAGGGGATCTCCGAGCCGCCAGCTACACGGATGCGTTCCAGGAACTGATGCACTTCGAGGCAGCCCGGGCCGAGGAACGCTACGATCGCGCCCAGCTTTCCTTCCCCGAATCCGACCGCGTTCATCTGCGAGCCAGCGAACTGATGCGGACGATTTACCACGCCTTGCTCGAGAAAATGCGGCACGATGGCTTTCGCGTGCTCGACCGGCGCTATCGCCTCACGAAACTCCAGAAAATGGGGCTCATGATGCGATTCGTCATTCTCGGATCCTGATTTGGTGCTTTTCGTTTCTTGCGTTTCCCGCTATTCACTGAGGCATGAAACAGGGAGCACTTGCACTTTTTGCCGTAGCCATCTTCTCAACGAGCTGCGAAGAACCGGTTTCCGAAGCCCCGGCTCCTGCCAGTTATGGCGAGTTCGAGCGTGCTCCGAAAGTGCTGTTTCGCCAGCCGAGTTCTGAAGTGACCGCCTATCTGGAACAGTTCAAGCACTTGGGTGATCACCAGGAATCGACGGAGGAAGCCCGGATTCTTCAAGTTCGCGATCAAGACCGCCAGTTGACCGCCGTGTTGACTTCGGCTGCCTGTGAAGAGATTCATGTGACCGGTCGGTTGGGAGATTCCGCGATGCCAAAATCCGCGATTGATTTTATCAAGCTGCGCGACGCCTACGGCGGCTCCGGTTTGTACTGGACGACCTTGGAAGATGCGCCGCGTTACGGGGAAGGCGGAGCGATCGAAGGTGGTCGGTTGGCTTGGGAATCGCTGGATGGAACGGCGATTGCTGAAGTGACTTGGCAGTTGGATGAACCGAACGGGCGGACCGGCGATTACGAAATGGAGTTTCGCAATACCAGTCTGGTTAACGCGCCCGTAGCCGTGCGATGACTTCCACGTTGGCCTGCTCGCTTTCGAAGGCGCTGAGGGTTGAGGTGTCTCCGAAGCCGCCGTTGGTAATGGTTCCGAATTTCAGTTCCAGCTGGTAGTTCACCCCGTTGATTTGGGGGAGATTGAACTGCTGGTCGGCAAAGACGACACTGTCCGCACTGGCGAAGGGGTCGTCGCTGTTCGGGGAGCTGATGAGGTTGAAGGGAACTTCGATCGTGGTCGTGATCGCGGGGGAATCGAAGGCCACATCCATCCGCAGAGTGACTTGCGAGGCGTCGCTTTGATTGAAGGTGGAGCCGTTGAAGTAGTCGAGCGAGCCGATGCGGAAGTCTTGATTCAAGGTGACGTTGCTGAAGGGCGATGGGGTGAAGTTGACCGAGTTGGCCGTTCCAACCCGTTGCTCAACGCCGTTCACGATGATAGTGGTGTTCCCGTGGACGAAGCGACTGCCGCCGGTGCCGGAAGGAGTGATTTCGTAAACCAGATTCACGCCGCCGACGGGATCTTGCCAGGTGGTGGTAGCGATGCCTTCGAAGTTTTCGACGAGAGGACGATAGGTTTGCGAGCGGGTGCTGCTGGTGTGCCAGTTGGCGGGATCCGTGGTCACGGCTTGGGCTTGGAGGCGCTCGTTGGGATGAATTTCAATGGGGCTACCGTTGTAGGACTGCCAGCTGCTGTTGCCCACGCGGTATTGAAGGTAGGAAACGGCGGCAGAGTTGGGATTCCGGATGGAAACGTAGAGCGGGAAGCTACTGGCGGCGTGTTGGGAATTGCCGGGATTGAAACTGGGGCGCGCCAGGCGACGTGCTGGTGGCGGGCCAGGATCTCCGCCGCTACCACCATCAGATCCGTCGCCGGAACCACTGCTTCCGCTGCCACTACCGCTTCCGGAGCCCGATCCGCCGGAATCTCCGCTTCCGCTGCCAGAACCACCAGAGCTTCCGCCCGTTCCTCCACCTGCGGTGGCTCCACCCGTGCTGCCTGAGCCGGAACTGCTGCCGGACGCGGCCAGGGCAACCACGGTTGGCGAAGGACTGGCCAAAGGATCTGAATCCTGATAGTCCCAGACCCAGCCGTCATTGGGATTCAGGTCAATAGGAGATGCTTCCCGCGTTTCCGTGCCATAATCGAGAGCGGCCAGCGCATCGTCGATCGCGAACCGGCTTACCCCGGCGGCTCCGCTGCGCACCACGGTGAACCGGGAGGTGGCGCTGTCCCAAAAGGCGCGGGGACTGGCACTGGAGGCTTCCGCGTTGGTTTGCATCACGGCTGCGAGCCGCTTGTCGATCATCGAAGAGCGAAATCCGGCGAAGCGCTCGGCGCTGGCATCCGTGCGGCGAGTTTTCAGCTTGTTCAACACCGCTTGAGGAGCGGTGACGCCGCTGAAGTCACCGCCGCTGGCCAGATAGACCTTGATGGAGGTATTGATGCTGGAGACGTCTGATTCCAGTTTCGAAATCTTGGCGGATTCCGTGACGTTGTTTGTCGTCACGATGGCGATGGAGGAGAGAATCCCGATGATGGCGATGGTGAGAACGCATTCGACCAAGGAAAATGCGGCTGGCGCAGATTTGCGGGAACGAGGTCCGAACGTTGAGAGAATTTGCATAGCTGAGACTGGGTTGAGAGCTTAATTTCCACCTTTATATGCAATTACTATAATTTTCAAGCTTTTGATTCTCTTTTTTTAGATTTATCTGCCTTTTGAGAATTCGCGATCCGCTCTGATTCGGTGGACAAGCCCGTCGAACCGTTGCTTCGTTCTTCGACTGCGTGATCTTATGAAGAATCTCCTCCTCGAAGCCTGGAACGAAGGCCGTGCGACGCTCAACGGCTGGCTGGCGATCCCAAATGTCTCCTCCGCCGAAGTCATGGCGCATCAGGGCTGGGACTCGCTCACCATCGATATGCAACACGGGCTGGCGGATTACCAAGTGGCTCTCGCCATGCTCACCGCCATTTCGACCGCTCCGAGGCCGACGGTGGCGATGGCGCGTGTCCCCTGGTTGGATGAGGGGATCATCATGCGGATGCTGGACGCGGGCTGTTACGGAATCATTTGCCCGATGATCAATCGCAAGGAAGAAGCCGTTCGGCTGGTCCGGGCCTGCAACTACGCCCCGGTTGGAAGTCGCAGCTTTGGGCCGATTCGCGCCGGTCTCTACGCGGGGCCCGACTATTACCAGACCGCGAATGACGAGGTGCTGTCCATTGCCATGATCGAAAGCCAGGAGGCGCTCGACAACTTGGATTCCATCTTGGAGGTCGAAGAATTGAAAGCGATCTACATCGGTCCGGCGGATTTGTCGCTTGCGCTCGGCTGCACTCCCAAGTTCGATCAGGAAGAGCCGCCTGTGGTCGCGGCGATCGAACACATTGTGAAAACAGCGAAAGCGAACGGAAAGAGAGTCGGGGTGCACAACGCGACGGTTGGCTATGCCCGGCGGATGATGGATCTGGGAGCGGACTTCGTTTCGGTCAGCTCTGATCTGCGGCTGATGACGGCGGGAGCGGCTGCGGTGGTGAAGGAGTTTCGCGGTGCGGAGCCAGATTGCGCGGTCCCTAAATCGTACTAAGATGCCATTTTTCAGATCAGCGGAACAGCGTCTGTTCTATCGATGGGATGGACAGGAAGAAGGGCCCGTTCTGGTGCTTTCCCACTCGCTCGGGGCCACTCATCAGATGTGGGATTCCCAAGTGCCGTCGTTTTCCCGCAGGTTTCGCGTTTTGCGATACGATCACCGCGGACACGGGAAATCAGCGCTTCCGGAAGGACCCTGGACCATTGCCGACTTTGGCAGAGACCTCTTGGAGTTGCTCGATTACCTGGAGTTGGACCAGGTTCAGTTTTGTGGGCTCTCGCTCGGCGGAATGCTCGGCCTTTGGTTGGGCGAGGAAGCGCCGGATCGCGTTGGGAAGCTGATTTTGGCGAACTGTTCCGCGAAAATCGAGGACCCGAGTCTGTTGCGGGGGCGGATGGCTCAGATCCGCGAGGAAGGGCTGAAATCGATCACCGACAATGTGATGGAGCATTGGTTCACCCCGGAGTTTCGAGCTGCGCATCCCGAGAAATTCGCGGAGATTCGCAAAATGCTGCTCGAAGCGTCTCCCGAAGCCTACCTCGCGACCTGCGATGCGATTTGCGCCATGGATCTGACGGCCAAGCTGAGCCAGGTTCAGAACCCGGCCCTGGTCATCTACGGAAAATTGGACCAAGCGACGCCGCCCGAGTGGACCCAAGCGTGCGCCGCAGAACTGCCGAATGCCGAGGTTTTGGGACTCGATTCCGCCCACCTTTCCAATGTGGAAGCGAGCGCGAAATTCAACAGCTCGGTGCTCAGCTTCCTGAAATAACGTCGAGATCCGGCTCCAAACCAAGTCCGGGACCATCCGGAATCGGGATTTCGCCCCGTTCCGGTAGGGGCATGTCTCGGTAGAGCCAGCGTTCCGGCTCAATGTAGAGAAACTCGAAGAGTTCGAACCCGGGTTCGAACGCCGCCATTTGCAAGGTCGCCAAGTAGCCGGGGCCGAAATAGGGCGAATGCGGCATCAGGGGGATTGAGCCGAATTCGCGGTTCAGAGTCAGGATCTTGAGGAAC
>CAYGQD010000150.1:0-18154 GCA_964351855.1 uncultured Verrucomicrobiales bacterium | reverse complement strand
CAGTAGTCGGGAAAAAGGGCCGCGATCCTGGATTTCCCGAGCACAGCGAGCAAATGTTGCGATACCGCCTATCAATCATTCATCTGTGCAGTTATTTTCGGGACCGATGCACTAAAGTTCATCGCTGACTTCTTCGTCGCTCGCCAGGATCAACTGAAGCTGTTCCCGTTGGATTTCTGATGTATCACTCGAGTTGACCGCGATCTCCAGATACTGATGAACCCGAGGATGACGTTTCGCGTTAAAGCGGAGCGACCACTGAGCGGCCTCAAACATCGCATAGCGAAACGCCTCTTCTCGATACTTCGCGGCTTCTTCGTCATTTTCCAACTCCCGCGCTTCTCGATACGCGTCCATCGCCGGAGCAAAGGTGTGATTTTCGAGAACGGCCACGATCGGCTTGAGGACGGCAACATCTCCGGACCCGTAAAAATACCCCCAGCAGAGATCCAGCTCGGAAGCGTCCGCGATGACGATCTCACTCAACACCGGAGGAGTGGGTGCTTCCAGAAGGTCCGCGAAACCGATTTTACGCAGGGCCGCAGTGGCTGAATCCGTGCCCGCCCGATGCAGCGCCAAGGCAAACGCTTCCTTCTCTCCCTCAGTCAGGCTCATTCCGTCGCCAATCGCGACCTCGATCATCTCCGGATACTTGGCAAAAGCGTAGCTGAGAAAACCGACGATGGGCTGCCGGGAATCGATGTCCTCAAGAGCCTCCCGGGACTTCCAGGCAGAAATGGCTTCCGGAAACGCGTTTACGTCCTGGTCTTGATAGAATTCTTGGAGCCATAACGTCGCGTTGAACGCTCCGGCAAGTCCTGGAATTAACAGCGCCAGTGGCAAAACGACTCTAAAAATCTTGGATTTCATGAAATCTCAAAGTTGGGGAGTGGGAGATACGCTTCGTCGATTTTGGGAAGAAAACAGCAGGAATTTCGGGGCTGAGTGGATGGAGTTCTCGATTGGCCAGCTCCTGGAGCCGATTCCGGGCGAGGTTCCTGTCAAAACCATAGCGCAGCAACCGAAGTTCCCAGCGATATTTTCCTAACAATCAGCTCAGCCCTTCGTAACATCCTGGGCCTGAAATGATTCGATTCATGAGGGAAAAGGAGAAGTCTTTGCTGAGCGATTGCCCATTCCCAACGGAGATGACCTACAGGCGGTCAATCCAGTTCAACGTCTCCCACCAGGGGCTGCCATCATTCGGTTGTGGCTCTCCGGAAGTCGTTCGACCATTTTGCACGATTTGGGTAAGTTGCGCGGAGATTTCCGGATGCCCGGCAATCACGTTGGTGGTCTCGCCGGGATCGATGCTGAGATCATAGTGTATCCCGTTTCTTCCCTTTTCCATCCGGCGTCACCAGCTTCCAATTTCCATCGCGGATGGCGAACTGTCCTGAGTAGGAATGATGAACCAGTGGCCAACGGTGTTCTGGTGGCGTTCCCTCTAACACGGCACGAAAACTGACGCTGCCTTCACCCTGATCATCCGGCAAATCCTCGCCTAACAGATCAACAAGGGTCGCCAAAAGATCGGTCTGGCAGACAGGTTCCCTCTGCCCCATATCATTACAGATCAATCCCTCGTTCGCAATTCGATCAATGTTAGAGGTTTGAAAGCGCGATTCAGGATTCAGACAACAGGCGCCCCCATCGCCTTGGTCATCGGCCGAAAAACAACGTCGCGCTGAAGAGCAGGGATCGATTCATTGATCAACCGAACCGTAGGACCTGGAATTCTACAAGTTTGGGCTTTATTCCAGAGAAACTTCGTGTCAGGATTGTTCCATGAACTGGTTGCCTGCAGTTCCTAACAGACATCTCAAATTCAGCGCCCGCTCTTTCGCTCTATCCGCTGCCGGGATTTTGCTGGCTAGTGTGACTGGACTCCGTGCCGAAACCCATTCGGTGTTAGTCGCTACCCGAGAAGCTAACGCTGGCATGTCTTCCGCCTTTCAGCTTGCTGCCGTCTCCGTGAGCTTGATCGTCCTGGCCAGCGCCTTCCGCAACAGCAGTCGTCGCCGTAAAATTTCGTCGGACGAAGGACTCTGAGTTTTGACAAGTCCCTCCGCCTTTCCTTGGTTGATTCAATGATCAGCCGAGACAGAACCATTTTCTTCAGCTTAGGAGTCGCGCTGCTTGGATTGATCACTCTGACAGTCCCGTTTTGGATCTGGCCACTCGATTTGACGGTTCAGTCACGGTTTTATGACCCGGACGACGGGTGGTTCCAGGAGAAATCCCCGATTTGGACTGCTCTTTACCATTTCGGGACCCTTCCCGCGATCCTGTTCGTTTTGGGGTCATTGCTGGTTTTCACGCTTAGTTTTCGGCTGCCTCGCTTCGTTCCGTGGCGAAAGCTCTCGGCCTATTTCGTGCTTTGCATGGTTTTGGGCCCCGGTCTGTTGGTCAACACCGGGTTCAAGGACAATTGGGGCCGACCACGTCCCCGGGATGTCGAGAATTTCGGGGGAAACTATAACCATGAAAAAGTCTGGCATTACGATGCCACCAGCCCCGGCAAGAGCTTTCCCTGTGGCCATTGCTCGATGGGTTTCTACTTTCTCGCCGTGGCGTTGGTGGCCGGAAGATGGCGCTGGGCCGTTCTCATTTCCGGGGTTTCGGTGCTTTATGGAGCGGCGATCGGCGGGGCCCGGATTGCGATGGGCGGCCACTTTCTCAGCGATGTCCTCTGGGCCGGCGGTTTCTGCCTGTTGGCCAGCCTCGGTTTATTCTTCGGGCTGCGCTTGGATCGCTCGATTCGCTATGAACCGAAGCCAGACGCCTCGTTGCGGCTACCGCCCATCGTCGTAATCGGCACCAGTTCTCTCGCCATCGCGGCCGTTCTCTTTGTGGTGTTGGCAACGCCTTACCAGCGTGACGAACGCTTCCATCCTGATTTCAGCGACGCGGCCCGTTTCGAGATTTCCCTCATTCTGGAAGGAGACGAACACCTCGTTCGGTTGAGCGATGAGATGACTGAATTGCGCTCCCTGGGCAATGGGTTCGGGATTCCAGGCAGCGCGATCAAAATTCGAACCCGCGAAGAGAAAGCTGCCGACGAACACTACTTTCAGCTGAAGCAACGCCGCAGCGGCTGGTTCAGCGAACTGAAGCAGCGCAATGAAATGGTCTTGCCACGAAGCCAGCCGGGCTTCGTCCGAATCGTGGTCAAATCCGGTCGACTCAATCTTCAGCTCGAAAACCTGGCTGCTGCGCAGACCTGGCGGATCGAGACCGACAACCCGGAAGAAGTCGTTCTTTCCAAGCCCGATTCACCGCTTGATCTGGAGATTCATCCTCCGCGTTAAGCGCCTCCTGATGGAGAAGATGGGGCGTGATTCCCGCACGTAGCAATTTCAGCCGATCTTCAGATGAAGATCAAAATCAGCAGGTTCCAGCCAAAATATTCCAGATAAGTTAATTATCGCGAAAACAATATTTTGATAATTATAAAAAACACAGTAAATTTCAATTAGGTCTACTATAACTGCCTAATCTCATGCAAAGCAACGCTTCACCCGCACTCCAAAACGGCTCTCAGCCTTCTCCGTTTGTGCCTGCTCCTCCATCAGGCACTGAAAACTTGCCTTCTCCCGCCGAGTCTTCCTCAAACGATGCCGTCAAAACGAAGCAAGAGTTGCTTCAAACCGCCAGTAAGCATCTCTACGAAGGCCTGAAAGCGTTGATTGAAGCGACCGCGCTGGAAACCAGCGAAGCGTCCGCGAAAGTCGCCGCCACCGAAGCCCCGGCTCCGAAAGCCGCCGAACAGCCTCAAGAAGAAGCAGCCCGACCCGAAGCAAAGGAAGCTGAAGTTTCCCCACAGCCGGTGTCTCCGATTCTTCCCTTTGCTCCTGCCGCGCCCCCGAAAGCTGAAGAGGCTCCAGCCACCAAAGAGACGGCCGTCGTAGCCGAAGCACCGAAAACGGAATCTCCTTTCACCGCAAATTATGCGCCGATCGACAAGCCCGTGATTTCTCCCGCCGCACTGACGCCTGCCAGCACCCCTCAGCCTGCCGCGAAACCCGGGCTCTCGATTCCCACCTTCAATGCCATAACACCGCCGACTCCGCAAGCTTCCGAAACTGCGGCAGCGCCTCCAGCCTCCCCGATACCGGCTTTCAATCCCGTTCCTCCGACTCCGGTAGCTTCCCCTGAAGAAAAGCCAACGCCTCAGTCGGCCAGCCCGTTCGCACCGATCCAGAAAGCCGAGCCTGAGGAAGCACCAGTCAGCGGCGGAAGCCAGCCCCCCGTCTTTGGGGCGCTCAGTCTTCCCCAGCAACCTCAGGCCGCCAGCCCGAGCCCGAGCAGCAGTCTGCCTCAGCTTCCTCCTAGCCCGTTTACAATCAGCGCCGGAAGCGCTCCCGCAGAGGAACCCAAGGCAGAGTCAACGCCCGCCGCTCTATCCCCGGTCTCCTCGCCTTTCATGGCCCCCGTCGCAGGTGCAGCCAGTTCCCCTTTTGCGCCGGTAAACGGAGGTGCCGCTCTTGCGAATTCCACTCCAGCGGAGGATTCTCCCTTCAAAGCTCCGGGCATGTCTCCCTTCCAGGCGACGCTTCCTCCCAGCAAAGGAGCGGAGTCCTAAGACCAGACTTTACGATCGAGTTCAATCCTCGATCAAAAACCCACGCGTCGCTTGCGGCGAGTCAGGAAACTGGCTCGCCGTTTTTGGGTTCGCATCCGGTCAACCGCACGAACTCCAGCTCAATGAACCGATCCGTCATTCCGGACAGGTAGTCGCACACCACGCGCTCCAGTTGATCGTCAGAATGCTTCTCGAAGTAGTCGCCCATGTGCTCCGGATGGGCGACACAGACATCAAACATCGTTTGTAGCATCTCACAGCCTCGGTCATTCGCCGCAGAAACGGAATCGTGATAATACACGTTGCGGTAGAGAAACTTGCGGAGCTGGCCATTTGCCCGACGTAAATCCGGACTGTAGCTGGCTAACCGACGCGTGGACCGCCTAACGTCATCCGACGTTTCCACACCACATTCCGCAATCCGGGCCTGCGTTTCGCGAATCACATTGTCGACCTGAAAATCGATCAAACTGCGAATCACGTAGGTGACGAACCGCTTACCCGTCAGTGCCGGAAACTGCTTTTTCACTCGCTCGGCGCAAACCGACCAAATCTCCAATTCTTCCAGCTGCTCTGGATGAATCAATCCATGGTCCAGGCCGTCGTCCAAATCGTGGCTGTAGTAGGTGATTTCATCGCTGAGATTCGCGATTTGAGCCTCCAACGACGGCATGGCAAAGGACTCCGCCCTTCTCTCATCTGTTTCAGGACGGTGATAGCCGTTTTCATGCTTGCGCAGGCCTTCCAGCACTTCGTAGGAAAGATTGAGCCCGTCAAAAGCCGGGTATTTGCGTTCGAGTTTCTCGACGATCCGCAGGCTCTGCAAATTGTGCTCGAACCCACCAAACTCGCGCATCAAGAGATTCAGCCGCTCCTCTCCACAATGACCAAATGGTGAGTGCCCCAAATCATGGGACAGGGCAATTGCCTCCGCCAAATCCTCATTCAACCCCAGTGCACAGGCTACCGTTCGACTGATCGACGCGACTTCGATGGTATGCGTCAAACGCGTCCGCAAATGATCCCCGGTTCCACTCAGGAAAACCTGCGTTTTGTATTCCAAACGGCGGAACGCACGAGAATGGACGATGCGAGCCCGATCCCGCTGAAAAGCAGTTCGATACGGATGGCGGGGTTCGAAATGCGCACGCCCGGCGGAGTGGTCCGAGAACTGAGCATACGAAGCGAGCGAGTGTCGCTCCTGGGATTCAAGTTGTTCGCGGGTTTTGAGCATTACCGGAATTCATGAAGCGGCGAGAGCGCCCCGCTCGACCCCGGATCATGGCAAAAATACCGGAAAAGACTGGGCGACCTCGATTCGCGGGTGTGGCGGCCAACTTAACCGCTTAGAGCTTCCAGCGCGAGCGAAACTCGGATTCGGCTTGATCGACCAAGTTGCGCAGCATGAGAGCGGAAAGAGCTTCCGCTCCTGCGGCGATGACGGCATCTTGCTCCATGACGTCGTCGGTGGCGACATGAAGGGTGTAGCGTTCCGCATACTTGTGCACCAATCGCTCAATGATGTCATCGGCGGTTCGACTGGAATCGGAATAGAACACCTGGATTCCGTGAGGAACCCGCTCTTCCTCGATTCTCGCCCCTCTCCCGTCAAAAACGACCACGATGCGGACGTAATTCGAAACATCCTGGAAAGAGGTCAATCGGCGACAAAGCTCGACGTGAGCGCTCCCTTTCCGGGTTTTGTGAAGCACGCGGAGATCTTCCCAAGCATGGAGGATGTTGTTTCCATCCACCAGCAAGACTGACTCTTTGCGTTCAGCCTCCACGAGATCTCGTTAGTTCGCCTTAAGCTTCGCTCTCAGCCTTGGGCTCGGCGACTTTCTTCGTTGCGGCTTTCTTCGTCGCCTTCTTCTTCGCAGTCACCTTCTTGGTCGTCTTTTTCGGGGCGTCCACCGGTGCTGCTTCCGGCTTCGGGTCGGCTGAGGTCGCTTTGGGAGTGGTTTCCGCCTTCGGCTTCGACTTCTTCGCTAACGCCTGGCTACTCTTTTCGCGCTCCTTCACTCGTTTGAGGTAGTTGCGGCGGCGGCGGCGTTTAATTTCTTTGTTATACTGTTTTCCCATGGTTGTGTCGAATAGTCGGCCCAGGATAAGCCCGGAACGTTCATCTAGTTGGCCGGAAAGCCGGTGGAATCAAGAGCGAAATGAGGGTTTTAGCGACGATTTGGCGACGCCCCGGGATCGAGAATCGGAATCGGTGTGCCATTTTTCGGCTAAGCAAGCCTTCCGCCACCGAAAGAATCTCGGCGCAAAAACAGTGGCACGGATCGGGTTTTGAGTCCACTTTCTTGAAAATCTACACGAAAAGGCTTGCACCTCGGTTGCCTACCAGTGTAAATGAAGCAGGATCATTCCTGCGAACCCCCGGCTAAGGTTTCACGAACGCAGCACGTCCAACACGTCCCTGTGAAAAGGAAGTAACGACGCCGGAACCTCTGATAAGGAAACTCCACCTCATGTAGACCATGTTCGATGAGGCGAACCAACTCCGCGCCCGACTGGGCAGCATTGGTGGCTTCTGTATTTGAATCGTCTAACACTCCCACAATCACTGCTGAGTTTTTCAAGCACACCAACGCGACAAAATGGCGGGTCACAATAAGTGGTCAAAGGTTAAACATATCAAAGCTCGCGAAGACGCCAAGAAAGGAAAAGTCTTCAGCAAGCTTTCCAAAGAGATTTCGATCGCCGCACGAGATGGTGGTGGAGATCCCTCAATGAACCCGCGACTTCGAACTGCCGTCGATGCCGCCAAACAAGTTTCGATGCCTAAAGACAATATCGAGCGAGCCATCAAGAAGGGAACCGGGGAACTGGGTGGCTCAGCTCTCGAAGAAGTCACCTATGAAGGATTTGGTCCTCAGGGAATTGCGATGATCGTCGAAGTGAGCACTGACAACACCAACCGATCCGTGGCCGACATCCGTTCGATTTTTAACAAAGCGAACGGAAGTATGGGAACGACGGGAAGTGTCGTTCATCAGTTTCGCAGAGTCGGCCAAGTCTGCATTCCACTGGAAGCGGCCAGCGAAGAGCAACTATTGGAGGTCGCCATGGAAGCCGGTGCGCACGATGTTTCGAGTGATGATGAAACGCATGTCATCCACACGGCACCGGAAGACTTGGCCGCTGTGGTTGACGCTTTAAGAGGGCAAAATTTCCCGATCGACTCTCAATCTCTTGCCTATTTACCAGATGCGTCCGTAACTATTGATGATCCTACTCAGGCCGCCAATGTGTTAAGGCTTTATGAAGCCTTGGACGAGTATGACGATACGTTAAACGTCTTTGCCAATTTTGATATTTCAGAAGCCATTCTTGAAGAAGCTCTCGCTAATTAACGACTAACCCTGCGCTTGGCGCATTTCCCTTCGCTACCAATTTTCAGGTTTAAGCGAACCCTTTCTCACCCAATTATCCATGAAGGATACCACAACCGCCGAACTCCCTTTGACCTACGAACCCTCTGGCGACACGCCAAAACCGAAAGCTGTCAGTTCGGATACCTCAACGGATCAGCCAGCAAAACCCTCCGCAGAATCTACCTCTGATCATGAGAATGGCCAAGACACACAACGTCCCCGCCGAACCGCGAAATCAGGTAAAGGCCGCCAAGGACAACGTCCCTCTCGCAACGGAGGTGGAAACGGACAAAATCGCGATTCCCAAAATCCATCCGGCAAGTCAGAAAACAGTCATCGTAGAGAACGCAGAAAGCGGAAGAGAAAAGAGCGGAAGAAAGAAGTTCCTTTGGGACCACCAGTAAAAGGAGAAGGTTTATTAGAGATTTCCCAAAAGGGCTTTGGTTTCCTGCGTCAAGCCAGCACAGGATTTCAACAAGCACCGGATGATATATTTGTCACCCCGGAACTGGTTCGCAGCTTTGGTCTCCGTGACGGAATGTGGGTGAAGGGAGTTGCTCGCGAAGGAAATCGCGGACCACAGTTGAGTGAAATGTTAGAGATCTGTGGCAAGAAGCCAAAAGATTGTGCGGACCTCCCCTATTTCGAAGAACTCACCGCGATCAATCCTAACAAGCGTGTCATTCTGGAAAACGGTCGGGAAAACTATACAACCAGAGTCGTTGACTTGGTTACGCCAGTCGGATTCGGACAACGAGGCTTGATCGTGGCTCCTCCAAGGACTGGAAAAACCACTCTGATGCAGCGGATTGCTGAGGCGGTTCATCACAATCACGACTACGTGAAGATCTTCGTCGTTTTAATCGATGAGCGACCGGAGGAAGTCACCGAGCTCAAACGCTCCCTTCCCTTTGCTGAAGTGATGGCCAGCAGCAACGATCAAGACGTCAAGAGCCATACCCGCATCGCTCAACTCGCGATCGAACGGGCCAAGCGCCTCGTCGAAGCGGGTGAACATGTGTTCATCTTGATGGATTCGATCACCCGGCTCGCCCGAGCCTTTAACAACGCGATGAACGTCGGAAAAGGTAAAGGAATCTCCCGAGGTGGTCTTGCCATCGGTGCGCTCGAAATTCCTCGGCGACTTTTCGCCGCCGCTCGGAACACCCGTGAAGCTGGTTCGCTCACCATTATCGGCACTGCCTTGGTTCAGACCAATAGCGCCATGGACGAAGCCATCTTCCAAGAGTTCAAAGGAACGGGCAATATGGAACTGGTATTGGATCGTAGAATTGCTGAGCAATATATTTGGCCAGCCGTCAACATCCACGCTTCCGGAACACGACGTGAGGAGCTCTTGGTTCCCAACCATCAGTTGGAGAAGTCTTATGTGATTCGTCGGGGATTAGCGGGCCACAAACCCACGGAAGCGATCGAACGCCTCCTCCATTTGATGGAGAAATTTCCTAACAATGCGCAAATGTTGATGGAAATTAAATCCGCAGCGACCTAGCGGGATCCTCCAACTCCCCCTGATTTCGATGACGAAGTCTGACCCTCCTGAAGAAGTCACCACCGCGTTGACCACTTCGCCCGATGCTACGCCTGAGCCTACCGGCGAACTCGCTCCTCAACGAGAAGCGTCAAAGGTATCCTGCTTCATTGCTTGGATCATGGACGAAGCGATTTCGATTCCTGGAACGAACGTAAAAATCGGAATCGACCCGCTTCTCGGGCTGCTCCCCGCCGGAGGAGACTTCGCCGCTTCGACCGCCGGAATCTTTGCCTTGATCGAAGCGATCAAGCGCGGTCTCCCAGTTGCCGCGATGTGGAAAATCGTGGGGAATATTCTTCTCAACGCAGGGGTCGGAACCATTCCTATCATCGGTGACATTTTCTCGGTCGCGTTTCGCAGTAACTCGCGCAATCGAGACATCATCAACCAAAGCCTTCGCGAAGCGGTTGAAGCCGGACGCGAACCCAGTTGGTGGAGGGTGATCCCCATTATCGGATTCATTATTCTCATCGTCGCGGTCGCGATGTTCTTGAACCTCTACCTGTGGTATCTCCTCACGAATTTCGCGATTAGCTGGATTCCCGGCAGTAGCGGTCAGGCATCTTGAATGTCTTGCTGAAAGGAGCGTTTCGGTTCAGGCTGAACCCATGAACCCCTTCGTTGTCGCTGTTTTTTTCTGTTCCTTTGTCGCTTCCGGCTTCTGCGAGTCCCCCAACATCGTCCTGATCTTCACCGACGATCAAGGTTTCAACGATGTGGGCTGCTACGGGAGTGAAATTCCGACGCCTCATATCGATCGAATCGCGAGAGAAGGCGTCCAGTTTACCAAGTGGTATTCGGCTTCTTCGATCTGCACACCTTCGCGCTTTGGATTGCTCACGGGGCAAAATCCCAGCCGGTCCCGGGATCAGCTTTTGGGAGCGCTCATGTTCATGGCCGATGAACATCGGGACAAGGGCATCCAACCCGAGGAAACCACCATCGCCACCAAGCTTCAGGGCGCAGGCTATCACACTGCCTTGATTGGAAAATGGCATCTCGGCCACGGGGGGAAACACCTCCTTCCAACGCGTCATGGCTTCGACACCTTTATCGGCCATACCGGCGGCTGTATTGATTTCTTTACGATGACCTATGGAATCATCCCGGATTGGTATCACGGAGAAGAACACGTCTCTGAAAATGGGTATGCCACGGAATTGATCGCCGACGAAGCGGCTCGCTATCTGAAGTCTAGGGCAGACTCCGAAGATCCCTTTTTTCTCTATCTCGCCTTCAATGCGCCGCACTTTGCCAAAGGATGGAGTCCGAAGGATCAGGCCCCCGTCAATATTATGCAGGCCCAGGCCAAAGACCTCCAGCGCGTCGCCACGATCGAGGACAAGATTCGGCGCGAATTTGCCGCGAAAGTCGTCTCTCTGGATGATGCCGTTGGCAAAGTGTTAGACACCTTGGAAACCACGAACCAAGCCAACGACACCCTGATCATTTTCCTCACCGATCATGGCGGTGATCCACTTTACGGTGGAAGCAACCTCCCGCTTCGTGGAGATAAGGCGACCCTGTTCGAAGGCGGCATTCGCGTTCCTTGTGTCATGCGTTGGCCCGGCAAGCTTTCACCGGGAACGATCAATCAGAGCCAAGCCTCCAGTCTCGACCTCTACCCGACGTTTTGTCGACTCGCCGATATCGAGATCGATTCCGAGCGTCTGGACGGAAGAGACCTCTCGCCAACGCTCTCGGGCGATGAAACATGGACTGATCGAACCCTGTTTTGGGAACTCGGCCCTCACGCAGAGCTAAATCGCGATCGCTGGACAGCCGTCTTGTCAGGGCCTTGGAAATATGTCGGCACCCCGGAAGACGGGGAGTTTCTCTTCAATCTCAAGAGCGATCCTCACGAAGAAAAGAATCTGGCCCGCGAGAATCCGGAACGCTTCCAGGCGATGCGGGAACTCCGCGATCAGTTGGCTGAAGAATACCGACCGACTAACCCATGAAACGGAAGCATGCATTCGTTGGTGGACTCTTATTGGGATTGTGCATGACAACAGTCGCTCCGGTTCCTCTATTTCATACCAAGAAAAAGCCTCCCTCCATTCAACTTGCCGCTATCCAAAAGTTTGTCCATGTAAACAGTTTTCGAACCGTGGATCTTGGGAAGGATTATGCTGATCCTCCAACTTTGGAAGGACTTTTTTTGAACCATGGAGTCAATTCCTCAACGTTCTTACAAGCCAAGGAAGCGTTAGAGAGCAGCGGGTTTTCTATTTGGTATTTCCCGAGAGAGGGCATTTCCGCCGGGAAAATCGTTACTGTCTTAGCTGGACAAAAGTCCCTGGTGATTCTTTATGACAACGGTGAGTTTGATTGGCTTGGCGAATTTATTTCTGACTCTCAATAAAGGGCAGTCACCACCTCGTAATCCGATCTTGGCTCATATCTAATCTCGACAGTTCAGCCTTTTCGCGTTTCCATAGCCCTTCGTCATGCTTTATAAATTACTGATACTCGTTTTCGTAGTCCAACTTAGCTCGATCGCACGTTCGCAAGATCATCGCTTGGAGCTCGATGACCACGCATTCCAATTCCTCTATAGCGAGTCTGTTAGCGGAATGTTCCGCGCTGCCATGCCGATAGAGGATCCTAAGATTCGTTCTGTCTACCATCGGCGCGTGGTAAAATTAGGCATGATCTACTGGATCAATACGAAGTCCGAATGGAAAATCCACAATCCATCAATTGAAACAGATGCAATGATACGCATGCATGTGAGAGAATGCGATCCAGCATTCTTTAACGATCCGTTCGAAATTTTTGCCTATTTCAAGAATGGCATACTGAGTCAGGAGGGGCATGAATTCCTAAGCGTCCATTTTGATCCAATACCTTTTGACACTACCGCAGTAGATACCAAAACCTCATACCTAGACGAGGTTCAAAGGTTCACCGAATACCTCTCTGACATTGCTCGATAGCGCTCATTGGTAGCAGTTCCAAGCAACCACACGACATGGTGATTTGATGGCTCTCTTGCCGATCACCGGGACTGGAAGCCACCACTCGCAGTTTCACTACGCCCGGTTGATTGCGCCTTGGTGCTGAGTAAAAATTTTTTGGCGCGAATTCATCGGAATTTTTTCTGCACCTTACGAAGCCCAACTTACATCACCATCCCGCCGTCCACGGTAAGGACTTGGCCGGTAATATATCCAGCACCCGGCCCGGCCAGGAACGTAACCGCATTGGCAATATCCTCGGGAGCCCCCAACGCACCGAGCGGGATGTTCTTCTGAATTGCTTCTTTCTGGGCATCTGTTAATTCAGAGGTCATGTCCGTGGTGATAAAACCAGGAGCCACAGCGTTCACGGTGACTTTCCGCGAAGCAAATTCACGCGCCAAAGCTTTGGTTAATCCTAACAATCCAGCCTTGCTCGCCGCATAGTTCGCTTGACCGGGATTTCCCATCAGTCCGACCACCGAACTGATATTGATAATCCGCGCTCCCCCTGCTTTGAGGAGCGAACGCTGGAAGGCTTTCACACAATTGAAGGCGCCTTTGAGATTGGTATCCAGGACCACGTCCCAGTCTTCCTCCGTCATCCGCAAGGCCAACTGATCTCGAGTCACCCCGGCGTTATTGACCAGAATATCGACCTTGCCAAAGGCTTCCAATACCACTTTCCCCATCGCCACCGTGGCGTCGGTATCCGCGACATCGACGGCAAAGGCTTGAGCCGCTCCGGGGAACTCTGCGTTGATCGCATCGGCCGCTCCCTGACAAGACGATTCGCTCCGACTCACCACAGCGACCTTGGCACCTTCCGCGGCCAGTTGCCGGGCGATCGACTTTCCGATTCCGCGACCTCCACCGGTCACGACAGCTACTTTTTCATTGAGAGTTCCCATGGAAATTTCTCAGCCGGTTCAGAGCGGTTTGCAACCGGAAGTCGCGACTACTCGGACGGCTCGCTCAAGAGCTTCTCCAGAAACACCACCGAGGTTTCCCCCACGATTTCGAGGCTCTCCGCGCTGACTTGATCCAGGGTATCACGTGGGGTGTGCCACGGCTTGTAGTCGAAGTCGATGATGTCGATCGAATCGATCCCTTCGTTCTGAAACGGAACGTGATCGTCCAAAATGCTGGAGGTCCAGACGCCGAAATACTGCCTAGTGCCTAATTCATCTGCGGCTTCACGGAGCTGGCGAGCCAACTTCCGGGGGGTGTCCGCAGGAAGCGTAATGCCAAGATTTTTGTCGCCGACCATGTCGAGAATGACCACGTATTGGGGACGCAAATTCTCGTCCAGCCGTCGAATCCGTTTCCTCGCGTAATGTCGGCTCCCGTAAAGGCCATCCATCTCGTCGAAGTCCTTGATCGCTTCTTCCCCATCAAAAAAGACCAACTCCAGCTCACGGGCGAACTCCGGTCGCATGGCCGCAACCCGGGCGATTTCGAGGAGCAACCCCGTGCTCGAACCGGCGTCATTCGCGCCAACGAACCGAAAATTCGTGTAGAGTTTGGTATCGAAATGGGAGCCTACCAGAATGTAGGCGCGACGATCCCAGGTTCCAACACCTTCGTTGGGAACTGGAAAGCGCGCCCGAATATTACAAAACTGGATCGGCCCAATCGGCGTTTCCGCCTCGAACGCCTGACGCTCCGTCTCCCAACCCACCGCCGCGAGTTGCTCTTCCAAATAGACGCGATTGCGCTCCAGAGCCCGACTTCCCGCCGGTCGGGGACCCATCTCAACCATCGCGACCACATGTTCATAGGCCTTTTCCCCGGAAATTTCCGGATGAAGGGGATTCGCAGAATCTCGCTGATAGATGGGTTGATCAGAACCACACCCGATGAGGGCCAGGAGCAAACCCGCAACGACCAGACAAAGAGCGCGCATCAGTCTTGTTTCACGCCGATCAACTCCAGAATCCGCCCCAGATCTTCATTATCGTAATAGTCGATCTCAATCTTTCCGCCTTTCTTCGCGTTGTGGCTAATGGCCACCCGCGTTGCCAGTCGGCCGCGCAGTCGATCCTGAATACTGCGGACAAAGTTGGGAACAACGGAGTTCCGCGCTTTTTCTGGGGTCGCATCACCCGCTTTCACGGTCTTCTTACTCGCTGCTCCGTCGAGACTGTCACTCACCATTTTTTCGGTCTCGCGCACCGTCAGCTTGCGCCGCATCACCAAATCGGCAATCGCACGTTGCTCGTCACCGTCTTTGATCCCCAAAATCGCTTTGGCATGGCCGGTCGAAATCGTCCCGAAAATCACAAGGTCTTGAACCGACTCTTCCAAATCCAACAATCTCATGGAATTCGCGACCGCCGCGCGACTTTTCCCCACCCGTTTGGCAATGTCTTCCTGCCGAAGCTGAAATTCCCGGGACAAACGGCGATAGGCCTCCGCTTCTTCGATCGGGTTGAGATCCTCCCGCTGGAGGTTTTCGATGAGCCCTAGCTCGAGAACATCGGCATCGCTCGCCTCTCGCACGATCACCGGAACCTGATCCAGTTCCAACAGTTGACAGGCCCGCAGGCGCCGCTCTCCCGCGATCAATTCATATTCGTCATCGACCCGCCGAACGATCAGCGGTTGGATGACGCCATGCTCGCGAATCGAGTCCGCTAATTCGGAGATCGCCTCCTTCGCAAACCGCTTTCGTGGCTGAAACGGACTCGCGACGATTTCGGTGAGTTCGATGAACTGGACGCGTTCGCCCGCTTCGCCGGAGTCACCATTCGGCAGTTCCAACCGAGAGCCGGGAGTCGGAGTCTTAATGAGAGCATCCAGCCCCCTTCCTAAAGCCTGTTTTCTGGCCATGACGGTTGGTTGGTTTTCCGCAGGGAGCGGAGGAAAATGACGTTATTCCACGAAGCGAATCTTGCCAGCGGCCGCCGCTTCCATCGCGGCATGCTCTTCGTCGGTGCAGGCAGAATCGATCGGGGCATCCGGCTGAGCCTCAGACTTCGCCAGAAGATTCTGCTCCGTGAGCCAAGCTTCCACTTCCTCGCCGCTGACATCGGCCAACATTTGACCGTTCACCTCGACGCAGGGCGAGAGCGGTTGGCCACTCTTCTGCTCCATTTCCCAACGAAACGCCGGGTTCTGGATGATGTCCTTTTCCTCGAATTTGAGGTCATACTTGCGGAAAATCGCTCGCACGCCCTCGCTCCATCCACAGTGAGTTTTCAGATATGCTGTAATGTTCAGATCTTGAGCCATACGGCGACTAAAACCTAACTTGACAAAAAATCAATGGCGGGGATTGCGCATCGCTTGAACGGGAGTAAAAAGGCCGATTTTTGCTCGTTTGAACCCAAAAAAAGCCGATCCGGATAGCTCCGGATCGGCTTTGGAAGGTTGTTGCTGAAGGGAAGGCTTACTTCTCTTCGTCTTCGGAATCGGCACTGGGGCTCCACTCTTCTGGAGCGGCCAGGTTGAAGGCTTGCTCCAGTCCAACGAGGTCGGTGCTCGGCTTGAGCGCCTCGAAGGCTTGCGTTTCCTTGACCAAGTCGGCTTCGCTGTATTCGACCGCTTTGATCGAGAGGCCGATGCGGCGCTCGATCTTGTCAACCTTGATGACGCGGGCCTCGACTTCGTCACCGACCTTGATGACGTCTTTCACCTTGGTGACGTGATCTTCGCTCAGTTGACTGATGTGGACCAAGCCGTCGATGTCGTCCTGAAGTTCGACGAAGGCACCGAAGCTGGCGATCTTCGCGACCGTTCCCTTGACCAAATCGCCAACCTTGAAGCGGTTGTCGATATTGCTCCAGGGATCGTTCTCCAGTTGCTTGATACCGAGGGAAATCCGCTGGTTGGTCTTGTCGATATCGATGACCTGGGCCTCGAGATCGTCGCCTTTCTTGAGCACCTCGCTCGGGTGATTGATCTTCCGCGTCCAACTGAGGTCGGAAACGTGGATCATACCGTCGATACCATCCTCCAGTTCCACAAAGGCACCGTAAGCGGTGAGGTTGCGGATCTTTCCTTTGATCGTGGTGCCGATCGGGTAGCGATCGTCGATCTCGTCCCAAGGATTGGTTTCGAGCTGGCGAACGCCGAGGCTGATTTTCTGCTCTTCCTTGTTGATGGCCAGGACGCTGGCTTTGATCTCTTGATCGAGTTCCAAGACGTCGCTCGGGCGGGTGATCCGCTTGGTCCAAGAAAGCTCGGACACGTGGATGAGGCCTTCGACACCGGGCTCGATTTCGACGAATGCGCCGTAAGGAACGAGCTTGGTGATGCGCCCTTTGACTTCCATGCCAACGGGGAAACGCGCTTCGATGTCTTCCCAAGGATTGTCCTGAAGCTGCTTCAGGCCGAGCGAAACGCGCTCTTTCTCCTTGTCGACGTCGAGAATCTGCACGGCGACCATTTGGCCGATGGCGAGCATCTCGCTCGGGTGATTGATCCGCCCCCAACTCATGTCGGTGATGTGAAGCAATCCGTCCATCCCGGCCAAATCGACAAACGCGCCGAAGTCGGTGATGTTTTTGATGATGCCTTCGACCTGATCGCCAATTTTGACGGTGTCGAGGAATCTGGCCCGCTGCTCGGCGCGCTCGGCCTCGATGACTTCACGGCGAGAAAGAACGATGTTCTTCCGGTCGTCGTTGACCTTGACGATCTTGAATTCGTAGACGTTGCCGACGTACTCATTGAGGTCTTTCGGCGGGATGATGTCGATCTGCGAACCTGGCAAGAAGGCTTCGACGCCGACGTTGACCATGAGGCCGCCTTTGACCACGCTTTTGACTTTTCCACGAACCAGTCCGCCGTCTTCGAACACTTTGACGATCTTGTCCCAGTTCTGCTTGTGAGCGGCTTTCTCTTTGGAGAGGACGACCATGCCCTCATCGTTTTCGAGGCGTTCAAGGAGAACCTCGATCTCGTCATTCACTTCAAATTCTTCATCCTCAAACTCCGAGATGGGGATGACGCCCTCGGATTTGTAGCCGATATCGACGAGGACAACTTGTTGTTTGATCTCAAGGATGGTTCCCTTGACGATCGAGTTTTCCCGGAAAGTGCGGAAGTTCTGACTAATCAGCGCACTGAGTTCGGGATTTTTGGATTGGATGGCAGCAGCCATGTTTTTGGTTAGGGTTGGGTTGTTAGGTTGGTTCAGACTTCCGATGTTGCCCCGAATTCGAAAATGTGTCTGGAATCGCCCGCATTTCATCGTTGGCAAATCGGGGCTCCTACAGGCCGGATCAAAACGCGGGGCGGAACGTAGATCGCGAATTGGCTTGGGCAAGAAAATTTCTCGGTGAAATCCCCGAAAACGAACCCCGGTTTGCCCAAAGCGAGCCAAGCGTCGGCTAAGCTCCGCTAAAAACCCAAATTTTCGGCTAAAAATCGCGATCCAGCAGGTAGTTGGCCAGCGCGCGCAAGGCCTCGCCGCGTTCGCCGAAGATTTCCAGCGCTCGGTGCGCTTGATCCGTCAGTTGAGTCGCCTCCTTCCGGGATTCCTTCAGTCCGAGCAGCGCCGGGAACGTCGACTTGTCCGCCGCTTCGTCTTTTCCGGCGCTTTTGCCGAGTTCTTCACTCGTCTTCGTCACATCGAGAATATCATCGATGACCTGAAACGCCAATCCCGCCGCTTCGCCAAACTCGGTCAGCCGCTGCAGCTCCAGTTCGCTCCCGTGCGCACTCATTC
>CAYGQD010000149.1:15699-18188 GCA_964351855.1 uncultured Verrucomicrobiales bacterium | reverse complement strand
CTCCCCCACCATCGAAGAAGGCCGCGTCTACCTTCATTTCGGCAGCTACGGCACCACCTGTCTCGATACCCAGACCTTCGAGCCCCTCTGGACCCGGACCGACTTCGAATGTCACCACTGGCGCGGCCCCGCCTCCTCCCCCGTCCTTTACGGAGACCTCCTCATCCTCACCTTTGACGGTGCCGATTTCCAATACCTCGCCGCCCTCGACAAAAAGACCGGTAAAACCGTCTGGAAAAAAGACCGCTCCACGAATTTCGATGACCTCGACGCCGATGGCCATCCCAAAGCCGAAGGCGACATGCGCAAGGCCTACAACACGCCCGTCTTCCTCGAACTCGACGGCAAAACCCAGATGATCAGCCCTGGAGCCAAAGCCGCCTGGGCCTACGATCCCCTTACCGGTGAAGAACTCTGGAGCATCCATTGGAACGAGCACTCCACCGCTTCCCGCACCGTCTTCAGCAAGGAACTCGGCCTGATGTATCTCAACACCGGCTACGGAAAAAGCCAGCTCTGGGCCGCCCGGATCGACCCCGCCGCAACCGGAGACCTGGACAACTCCTCCATCGCCTGGAAACAAACCAAGCGCATGCCCAACCGCTGCTCCCCCGTCCTCGTCGGCGACCAACTCTACGTCCTCTCCGATCAAGGCGTCGCCACCTGCCTCGACGCCAAAACCGGCGAAGAAATCTGGAGCCAGCGCATCAGCGAAATCCCCTTCTCCGCCTCCCTCTTCTACGGCGGCGGCCACCTCTACTTCTTCGATGAAGCCGGCAAAGGCATCGTCGTCAAACCCGGCAAAACCTACGAACTCGTCGCCGAAAACCAGCTCGACACCGGCGTCTTCGCCTCCCCCGCCGCCGACGGAAACGCCCTCATCCTCCGCACCACCACCGATTTGTATCGAATCGAAGCACCAGGATCTTGACAGACCCCACTACCAGCCTTTAGCTGCCGCCCCTTCCGCTCGCGGAAATCCGGCGAGGTAGCCAAGTGGTAAGGCCGAGCTCTGCAAAAGCTCTATCGCGGGTTCGATTCCCGCCCTCGCCTTACTTCCTCACCATCAGAGAGTTACGCATATTCCTCGCCATCGAAATGGCAGAATGGGAAACGAAGTGGGAAAACCAACCTCCGTGTTTTGCGTATCCGTTGACGGTCAATTTAAGACTCTTCGGATTATTGTGGATGACCCGACTCCCGTGCCGTGACACTTTACACATCCCACTCCGTGGATCCGAGTAGAAACGCCAGGCTATTTCAGATAATCAAAAGTCAGGATTTGCGACTGGCGTAGTTTTCCGGCTTCCTCTTCATACAATTGTTCATACTCGCGCTTGGTAGACTCCTTTCCGTCAATTCTAAATGACGGCTCGTAACCTTTAGTTGGGTTTCCGGACCAAGTGACTTGAATTGAGGTTCCTCCAAGTTCGAATGTGCCTTTTTGCCTTCCTCTTCCTTTAAAAATTCCTTTTCGGTCTCTGGTCATCTCGCGCAGGATATCGTAACTCAAGTCTGGCAATCGATTTAATAGGTAAACGCTATTGTCGACGGTGCCTTCAGTCCGGATTGCGGAATTTGCTGCCAATATCTCTTTGATGGCAACGTATTCAGTGTGGACCAATGCCTTTTGAGGGTCCAAAAACGAAATGGCAACAAGAAGATTTTCTATGGGTCTATCAAGCTCACTCGCGATTGTTATAGAAAATGAACGGGTTTCAGTTTGGCCAAAGCTTCTCTTTAACCACTCAAAGTGGCTAACTGACACCTTGTGCAATTCATTTTCATCCGCAGTTCACGCCTTCCGTGGCAAAGTTAGCCTGCCAGACGTCACCGTTGTAGGCGAAGGTGCGGTCCCAGCTCTGCTGCTGATTAAAAAGAATGATTGCCGCCGATACCATGACCACGGCGGACAGATAGTTGCTCATCCGATACTTGGGAGCAACCTCGCGGGCGGTGATCACGAAATAGACCAGGCCTGCCAGGGTCGCACCTACCCCGAACACCAGAATATGGGAGATCATGTCCCACTGGTAGGATTGGTAGGTGAAGAAGTTTTCCATGTTTTCCATTTTTCGATATTGTACGGGTTCTTTGATGTTGCGGCTTTTCGATCCGCTTAGGTTACAAAGGGTTTACGCCGAAACCTGTCTAAAAGTTGTCTAAAAGCTCCCGGAATCATGTCGAGCATTTGTTATGCTTCAACATTACCCGCCCAAACTCGACTACTGAACCCGCTTCTGCCCCTGCCCTCGCGATTCCGCGACGGTCGAGGAAATCGTGAGCAAGAATCCCTCTAGCGTAGCCCGTCCAGCAGATGGTGCGTCACGAGTGCCGAATTTCGAATTTCCCTCAAGTTCAAGGCGCGAGGAAAGGGCGAAGCGACCTTCATGATTGAAGAGCAACGTAAAAATGGTGGAGAAGGTGCCCGGCAGGGATGCCAGCCGGTCGTCTCGCGTTCAACCGTTCAACCCGCACGTTGGCTGCGA
>CAYGQD010000149.1:9832-15599 GCA_964351855.1 uncultured Verrucomicrobiales bacterium | reverse complement strand
CCGGGATCGAGAATTCTTGGCCGACATCTCCCCGGGTGGTTGCTGCGCTCGACCCGGGGCTAATGGCTGGCATCCCTGCCGGGATGCATCCGTTTCGGAACGACGGAACGACGCTAGGAATCACTTCCGATGAAATTTGCGCCGAAATGGTTCGTCCGCATCCAGGCGGAACCGACCGGAGCGTCGTGAACTACGAGAGGAGGATTCCCACGCAGTGCCGGGAAAAAGAGCAAGCCAATCATCTGGAGTTGTTTCATTTCATTGTTTCTGGATGAATCGGGGGTTCATTCGTTCATTCGGCTTCAAAGCCCTACGTGACGACGACACCATGGCCACGCTTACCGCACCTATCGCCATCCCGATTCGTGGCGACCAGGAGGTCACCACTACCTTCGAACCGTTCGGCTACGCGAAGGCACCTACGCAAACGGTAGCGGGGACATCCTTGTCACCGCCCCATCGATGGGATGCCAGCCATTGGCCGGTGGTTTGGGCGCAGCGAACACCACCGGTTTCCATGGCCACGCGACATGCATCCCGGATGGGATGCCAGCCGGTCGTCTCGCGTTCAACCGTTCAACCCGCACGTTGGCTGCGATCCCTTCCGGGATCGAGAATTCTTGGCCGACATCTCCCCGGGTGGTTGCTGCGCTCGACCCAGGGCTAATGGCTGGCATCCCTGCCGGGATGGATTCGTTCAGCACCGGCTCAGGTATCCCTTTTCCCCCTTCCTGCGGAATTTGCGCTGAAATGATTTGTCGGCATCAAGGCGGGATCGACCGGAGTGCCGTGAACTATGTAAGGTGGATTCCTACGTAGTTATGTAGCTATGGGAAAAAGGGCAAGCCTATCATCTGGAGTTCTATCTCCGCCGTTCCTTATGCAAGTCGATCCGTTTGAAAACCGACGATGTCGCCTGCACTCAAGGTCATCTCCTTCGAGGGCAGCAGATCTCCCAGCGTCTGTTGAGCTGTTGAGTAGAGTCTCGTCTCTCCATTCTCGGCCTCAATTTCGATCGTCTCAATCTCACTCCAATCGAGAGCGGCGAGGAACATCGACCAATTTCCTTCCTCTCCAATCTTGATCGATGACGTCTCGAGCGACTCGCCTGATGAGTCGATCAGAAGAATTTGGAACTCGCTCCCGGGAACGCCCGTTCCCGCCACCAGCGGCTTGGACTCACCCGGACTTGCTCCGATCTCAACGCCCACGAAAATCGAAGGTTCGACTACGGGCTGAATCGCTTCGAGCAAACTCGCAAACTGCGCCGACCCTTCTTCCTCCCGACTTGCGACAACCTCGCCTTCTTCGGTTTCCGAAGCACCGGAACCAGTCGGCGTTCCAAAGGTCTCATCCTCATCCGACAAAGGACCGAAGACGCTTTCGAAAAGCTCATCACCTACTCGCGAGGGTCGCAGCAGCTCACGGAACTCTCGCAACACGTCGAACTCGAACCCATTGGAATCCTGGAAGGTGAAAAACCGTTCGACCGGAGAAAATTGCGCGAAGACGAAGGTCGAATTCCCACGCGGATCCATGCGGCGAAGATACAATCCCAATCCATCAACCTGCTCTCCGGATTCGCTCGTCGAAGGGATCGTTTCGATCCGATCGACCACGATCGCTCCTCCGAATGAGGGTCCCGTCTCTTGGTTCAGCCCAAAGTTAGAGCTGGTGGTTTGGAAGGAGTTGAAGAGAGCGACCAATTCGCTTAGCGCGAGCACGGCGCTGTCCACTTGTTGCGGGGCAAGCTCTTCGGCAACGGCTTGGATTCCGGTCGCGGTTGGTGTAACAACCACGATCGGCTTTTGGATCACCGGTGCGGTTCCTCCGCTGCTCGGGGGGTTGGTTGCGTTTGCCGTAATCGTGGTCGTGCCATTCTGAATGGCCGCTCCATCCTGAGCGCGCCAGGTAACATCCAGGCTGAGATCACTGACGGGCGCATTGAACACCAGAGAAGCTTGCAAATCTGTCGGTGTAACAAATTGAGAGGGATCGAGGGTGAAAACCAGCGGCGTACCGTCAGACGGATCACCGCTTGCAACCGCACCTGAATCCTGGGTTACCGAGGTAAAGAGGCTGGGATCGGCGAATTCGATCTCCGTTCCGACGGGAATTCCCGTAATCGTCACGGTGATGATTTCGTCCGTGTCGGTCGGGTCGCCAGCCGTGAAGGTGATTCCGAGGTCTTCAGGTACGCCCACCGTTGGATCGATCGTCGTTTCCGCGAGGGTCAGGACGCCTGTTCCGGGAACCGGATTGGCGGTCACATTGATGACCTGGGTCTCGCTGTTGCCGTCTCCATCCGTTACCTGAACCGTGAAACTGTCCGTTCCACTGAAATTCGGATCGGTCGATGTCCAGGCCCAGTTTCCGCCGGCGTCAATTGCAGCCGAACCGTTGGTTCCATTGGTCAGGATGGTGAACCCCGGAGTCGCGTCTCCGTCTGCGGTATCGGTGAAGGTAAGCGTTCCGGTAACAGGCAAGCCTTCGTCAGCCGCGCCGCTGGTATTTCCGCCAAAGGTTCCCGGATCGTTGACCGGCGTCACGGTGACGCTGACAACCTGCGTTTGGGTGTTTCCATCGTCGTCCGTTACACTGACCGTGAACGCGTCCGCACCATGGAAGTTGGCGGTCGGGGTGTAGGTCCAGTTTCCGCTGGAATCGATACCGGCCGAGCCATTTGTGGGATCGACACTCACGTTGAAACCGGGGGCGGTATCGCCATCTGCCGTATCGGTGAAACTGAGTGTGCCGGTGACGTCGTTATCTTCGGGGTTCGAGCCGCTGATGTCTCCGCCGAAGGAGCCGATATCATCAATCTGATCAATCGTGACGTTGACGACGATCGTCTCAGCAATCGTTCCATCGGAAACTTGAACCGTGAAACTGTCGCTGCCGTTGTAGTCGGCGTTCGGCGCGTAGGTGATCGTCGGACTCGCGCCGGTGCCGGAGACCGAGAGCGTGCCGTTGCTGGCATCACCACCGCTGGCGATCGACCAGGTGAGGGTGTCGGATCCATCCACATCCGTTGCTGAGATGGTCGGGGCTACAAACGCGGTCGGTGTTCCATCCTCGCTCATCGTGACCGCGAGCGGACCGGTTTGCGCAATGCCAGGACCCTCGTTGCTTCCATTGATCGTGATCGTCAACGTCGCCGGATCAACTTCACCCTCCACGAGAGAGAAATTGTCGAGGGAGCCCGTGGCGCTAGTGAAGCCACCAAAGCCAACCGACTCAATCGTTGGATTGGTGGTGTAGGTGTAGTTCCGGAGCGTCGCGCCATCCGCTTTCCATTCAGCAGTCCAGTTCGCTCCGGTCGTGTTGAGGATGATTTCCAACCTCGCGCTACCCACGATGTCGGGGGTCAGATCGTGGTTTGCGACTGGACCTCCGAAAGTCTGAATGACGCTAGGCGAATCGTCAGCTTCCCTGAATAGCATCCAGGGGGAAGCCCCGTTTCCACCGCCCTGAAATTGAGCGGTATCCATATCGCCGGGGGCGTTTCCACCAAACCCCATCGAGAGCCAGTTCGTCGAAGACGAAAAATCAGGATTCACATCGGCCGACAAAGTGTAAACCTTCCCGGCCTCGGGAGAAAAGGGCAACCAAGCCGAAGCTGTATTGTTGGCTGTCTTCGTTCCATCTGCATTCCAGAAACTGCTGGCCGTCCAGGTATCCGCTCCGGGAGCGGTATCCGGGGAGCTGCCATTGAGACTGCCACTACCGGAAAAATCATCCGCGTAAATCACCGTATCGGAAATGCTATAGGTGAATTCGTCCGTCACGGAGTCCCCCGCTCCCAACGGATTGGTGGCGGCGGCATCCAGAGCGTAGGCATAGGATCCGTCGGGATTGATCGTCAGCGTTCCATATTGACCATTCACGACCGTTCCTCCGGTGACGACGACTCCGCCGGTATTCGCTCCGAGAGGCGTTCCCCCACCGGTATAGGTGATTCCGGCAACCACGACACTACCATCACCGGCCGTGGGATCATCATTTCCATCCACATCGGTGTCGGCGACATCACCGGTGGTGGCTCCGGTGCCGCCGAGGACATTGCCACTCGTGCCGCTCAGGGTCACCCCATCGCCGCCGACGAATTCCTCGATCGTATTCAGACTGGCAGCCTCAGTGGCCTCGTTGGTATCAGGGTTCGCAATCGGAACGTCGTTGGCCCCGTTTACCGTGATCGTCACGGTGGCTTTATTCGGGCTCGCGCTGTCGCTTACCGTGATTCCGAACGCATAGGTTCTTCCCAGATTCGCGTTGCTGAAACCGGTGACGGTTTGCCCGGCGGCGGTCGGCCCGGTGAAGCTGTTGTCGTGGGCGGTCTGGCTGCTCCCCGAACCGGAGTTGTCCGCGTCGAAGGCAATGATGGCAGCGCCTCCTCCGGTGGTGAAGAAACCGGAAGAGACCGTGGTCGCGGCAGCGAGGGTGAAACTTCCGCCGGCGGGAACGAACTGTTCCCCGTTGGTGGTCGGATCGAACGCGGAACCGACCCAAAGGGTCGTGTAGGGGCCTCCGGGCGTCCCGGAAAGAAGCATCGGCGTGATCGTACCACCCTGAGTGTGATCAGCCACATTTAATCGAAAGTCGTCTACGTTGTAGGTGCCGGCGGCAAGATTCAAGACCCGGCTCCGGTCCACGTTGAGGCGATCCTGACCGGGGGTATCCTGATTGACCGCCCCCGTGATATCCGATCCGGGACCCACCCGGTCACCTGTGGCAGTGGTGTAGTTGATTCCGAACGCGTAGGTTCTCGCCAGGCCAGGGTTGCTGATACCGGTGACCGTCTGCCCCGCGGCTGTTGGCGCGACAAAGCTGCCGTCATGGTCGGTGCTCCCGGAACCGCCGACAAATGCAATGATGGCAGCGCTTCCTCCGGCGGTGAAGAAACCGGAATAGACCTCGGTCGCCGCCGCGAGCGTGAAACTTCCGTTGGCGGCAACGATCTGCTCCCCGTCCGAGGTCGGATCGAAGGCCGATCCGACCCAAAGGGTCGTGTAGGGCCCCCCCGGCGTGCCGGAAAGAAGGATCGGGGTGATCGTTCCGGGCAGAGTGTGGTCAGCAACATACACTCGAAAGTCGTTCACGTTGTAGGTGCCGGCTTCAAGATTCGCTGAACTGCTCCGGTCAACATTGAGCCGATCTCCCGCCCCATCCTGACCGAACCCGCCCGTAATAATATCCGATCCGGGACCCACTTCACCCCCACTGGCGATCGTGTAGGTGAAGACATCGGTTATGGCATCTCCACTGGAAAGTGGATCGGTCGCCGTCGCGTCGAGCGTGTAGGTGTAGGTTCCATCCGCCCCGATGAATAGTGTGCCATAGGCCCCGTCGATCCGGGTGCCGTTGGCCGCACTGGTGCCGGCAATGACGGCACCGCCGGGATTCGTCGTTTGAAAAGGCGTTCCGTTGAAGGTGACGTGGGTGACGTTCACGCTTCCATCGTGCGAGGCGAAAACGGTTCCACTGGTCCCGCTGGCGGTGGTGCCATCGCCTCCCACCACCGTCAAGAGGTTGTTGACTCCGCCCGCCTCCGTTGCCGAATTCGTGACATCGATCGCCACTGGAGCGGCGACATCATCATCCGTGATCAGAATGTCATCGCTCCCCCCGGTGAATCCGGCAGCGGCAGCCGAAACGGTCACCGTTTGGTCACCGTCGACAATCGCGTCGTCAACCGCCGTCAGAGTGAACGTGACCGAAGCTTGTCCGGCGGGAATCTCCACGGTCGCGGGGACCGTTCCCTCGCTGG
>CAYGQD010000149.1:0-9732 GCA_964351855.1 uncultured Verrucomicrobiales bacterium | reverse complement strand
TGTCGTCACTGGTCAAGGTCACGGTCAGGGCCGCGCTGTTGTCCTCGGTGTTGCGGGTCACCGTAAAGGTGCTCGTGCCCCCGTTCTCGGAAATGCTGGCGTCGCCGGCGGTCACGGTTAGGGTCGGTGTCTCGTCATCAGCAATGACGATGGTATCGCTGCCTCCGGTGAAGCTCGCTGCGGTTGCCGATACCGTCACGGTCTGATTTCCATCGGCGAGGGCATCGTTGACGGCTGTCAGGGTGAACGTGACCGAAGCCTGTCCGGCGGGAATCTCCACGGTCGCGGGGACCGTTCCCTCGCTGGTGTCGTCACTGGTCAAGGTCACGGTCAGGGCCGCGCTGTTGTCCTCGGTGTTGCGCGAGACCGTGAAGGTGCTCGTGCCACCGTTCTCGGAAATGCTGGCATCGCCGGCGGTCACCGTTAGGGTCGGTGTCTCATCGTCGGTGATGCTGATGGTATCACTGCCGTCGGCAAACCCGGTCGCCGCCGCGGAGATGCTCACGGTCTGGTCGCCATCGGCGAGGGCGTCGTTCTGGGCTGTGACCGTGAAGATGACGGAGGCTTGACCGGCGGGAATCTCGACGGTGACCGGCACGGTGGCCTCACTCGTGTCATCGCTGGTGAGGGTCACGGTGAGGGCCGCGCTGTTGTCAACGGTATTGCGGGTCACCGTGAAGGTGCTCGTGCCGCCGTTCTCGGAAATGCTGGCGTCGCCGGCGGTCACGGTCAGGGCGGCCTCGATCAGGTTGATCGTACCGGTAGCGGGGACCGCGCCGTCTTCTCCGCCATCGGCGATGGAAACGGAGATGGTCTGGCTCGCAGGCGTTGCGGTTCCGGTGGTGAACTGGACCGCAGCCAGTGCCGAATTAACGCTGAGCACGTCGCCCGTGACGGTGAAGATACCCGTGCCGGAATCGAAGCTTCCCCCGCCTGCAGAAGCGAGGCTGCCGGTGGTGGCGGCGTCCACGTAGCCATCGATTGCCAGCGTGGCCGTGATCGTCTCCGAGTTGACGGCGATGGCCGGGTTGGGCGCAAAGATGTCCGACACGTTCCACATCCTGAGGTAATCCACGGGATCGGTGCCATCGAGACCCAGGAACTGAGACGAATTGAAAAGGCCTGACGAAGAGGTGCCCCCGACGTTGCCTGTGCCCCTGACTCCGATGCTGAAGGAATTATCCCCCTGCCAGTTCGTGGTTCCATTGCGGTTGAGGAGGGATGCGGAAGTGGGTGCTGCCCCGTTCACGGAATACTCTAGTTCGTCGAGGCTGAAGATTCCGGACACGGTCGTGGCTTGACCGGCCACGAGGGGAGCCGTGGTCAGCGGGATCACCACCATGCCATCGCCGGTTCCCCCTTCCCAATCGAGGTCGGCTACGCCGAGCGTAGTGCCGGAAGTCGTGTTTCCCGGAGTGTCCATCTTGGCGATGAAATAAGGAACTCCCTCGATGAGGTAAACGCCGGATCCATTGGAGGCCCCGCCGGTTTCGAAGACGATGCGCCGCGTTTCCGCACCGGATCCCCCGATCACGAGATCGGAGGCTTCCGGGGTAAATTGAACCTCGAAGCTGAAACCTCGGGTCGCGTCCGGCGATATGGAAAAACTGGTGTTGGTCCGGA
The DNA here is from genome assembly GCA_964351855.1 of uncultured Verrucomicrobiales bacterium. Taxonomy (GTDB): domain Bacteria; phylum Verrucomicrobiota; class Verrucomicrobiia; order Verrucomicrobiales; family DEV007; genus JBCDHN01. Next base: position 8,109 of record CAYGQD010000149.1, on the reverse strand, counting down.
CAATGGGAAAATCGATGAAGGGAACTTCCGCGACCGAAACGACGGAGACACTGTCGGGATCCGTGACCGTGATGGGATCGAGGTCGATAAGGACAGCCGCTCCCGGTGCGTGGAAAAGCGTCTGGTTGAGGTTGGTGGCGACAGGTGCCTGGTTGAGAGCAGCCAGGGTGACGTCGTTGCCGTCCCCGCCTGCCGTGCTGATGTCGAAGGTGGTGGAGCCGATGGTGACTTGACCGGAAGCAAAGGAGCCAGTCACACCGTCCAACGCGTCGTTGCTGATGATGGTGAGCGGTCCGGCGAAGCTCAGACCGCTGCCGGCTGTGCCGGACAGCGCCGCGCCGGTGACATCCACCGCGCCGTCGGCCAAGATCAAATCGGACGATCCGCCGCTGGGAATGTCGATATCGAGCGTGCCGTCCAGATCGAGGCTTCCGATGCGGAAAGCAGCCGCCTCCGAGGACGAGGTGCCCGGCGCGAGGATTCCGCCGGCTTGCACCGCCACCGCACTGTTGGTGCCACCACTTCCGCCCAGGGTTCCCCCGCTCTCCACCGTGATCGCGCCCGGGGCACCGCCTCCCGTGATCAGGGAAAAGTCCCAGCCAAAGCCGTCCGATGCAGCGTTTCCGTTCGCCCCGACCGCAAAATAGATGGTGTCGCTCGCGGTCAGGTAACCGAGACTCTGGTCAAAGACCTTGGAGCTGTTCGCGCCCACCGTGGTCGAGAAGAAGGGCGTGGTGCTGTCGTTGAGGAAGAGGCGCAGGGAAATCCCGTTCGTGTTGGTCGAAGCGCGGGACAGGAAGCTGTCGGTAATGGCATAGATCCCATCCGACGCCACCGTGTAGGCGGCGATGGCGAACTGGTCGCCGGTCGGAGTGCCCGCCAGGCCGGGGTGACCGCCGGTGGCATTCAACCGCAAAGATCCGTCGGTTCCCCCGCCGGCCGTGGTTCCGTCTCCGGTCCAGTTGGTCCCGGCATCGAGCATGACCGTGTAGTTCGCCGAGTCGCCAATGGCGACGCCTTCGTTCCAGAGATACTGCCAGCCGGCCGGTTGCGTGTTGGCATCGAAGTCATCGCGATAGTCGGCCACGACGCTGGCGTTGCTGAGCAGAGATCCCTCCAGAAGCAGGGTGCCAGCGGTCACCGTAGTGGTGCCCGAATAGGTATGGAAATCGTCCAGGGTGAAGGTTTCCCCTACCCCGTTCATCACCAGGTTGATGTTGTCCCGAATCGAGCCGAAGAACGTCGAAGTGCCGGTCAGGGTCAGGGTCGCATCCGTGGCGGATCCATTTTGCACCAGGGTTGCGGCGGCACCCTTGCCCGTCAGGCCGGCGAGCGATTGATCGAAGCCGTTCAAATCCAGAGAGGCCGATCCACTGGTCCCGAGATTCACCGTCGAGGCAGGCACCAATCCGTCCGCTGCGAGAAGGCGCGCTGTGCCGGTCACGTTCAGTTGGGTGTAGCTGCTGCCGCCGCCCAAGCTGTATTCGACCGTTCCACTGCGATGCACCACCGTCACACCGGAAACGACATCGCCGGTTACCTGCAGAGTGCCTCCGCCTCCGGCAAAATGGCCTCCCGCGGAAGCGGCATTGCTGATGGTAATAAGTCCCGAGACGGTGCCGGTCCCTCCGGCGACTTCGATGAGACCGTTTGCTGCCACCCCACTGTTGGCCCCGATCACGATGTCGTTGCCCACATCCACCCCGCTGCCCACCACCAGGCGGCGACCACCATTGAAGGTCAGGGTGCTGCTGGCGCTGTCACCGAGGGCATTGTTGTGATCCGCCTGAACGATGCCTCCGGTCAGGGCAAGCCCTCCGGTGAAGTCGTTGTCCCCGGAAAGGATGAGGACGGAGTTCGGGTCGCCAGTCTTCTCGAGGGAGGCCGTCGTGCCGGAAATGACTCCGCTGATGTCACCGCTTTCATTCACCGTGAGCTTCTGCGCGACCAAGTCGACCGTGCCATCGATGTCCGTGATGCCCCCGGAGGTGAGCACGGTATCAACCAGGAGGCGGACCGGACTGTGGTAGAGTTGATCCCCGCTCACCGTGATCGTGGCGGCGCTGATGTCGATGAGGGACGCCGTTAGATCCAGGCTTTGGAGCGGGCTGCCTGCCCCAATGACGTCGCCGAGGGTGGTCACGCCTGTGGAAGTGATGGTGACATTGCCCGGCGTGCCACTGACTCCATCGTCATCCAGCGAGGCCAAAGTCACCGTTCCGGTGGAGTTCAAAATCAAATTCGTGCCGACCGTGGTCGTTCCGTGGACCTGGGAAGCCGCCCCGATCGTCACCTGGGTGGGTCCGGTGGAGGTGGAACTCTGGAAAGCCAGGTTGTTGCCAATCTGGGTCAAGTCCAGGGTCTCTTGATACATGCGGAAGACGCCGATTTGGCCATTGAACGATTCAAAGGCACCGGCCCCCGGGAGCGGGTTGGTCACGCCGCCGCCCCAACCACCGGCATTGGCGCCGCCGCTGGCACCGAGCGCAGACGCATCACCTCCGTCCCAATTGGTGATGTTCTGGTCAGCTCCACCGTCCCCATTGACATCCAGGGCAAAGACAAAACCGCCCGTTCCAGATCCGTCCGCCCCGACAGTCAAAGGTCCCGTCGTGTCGTGAGTGATCTGCACCGAATTGGTCGTCGGAGTGGCCGCAAAGGCCGCATCCGCGCCAATGGCGCCCGCCAGTTTCGCGGCAACGGCATCGGCATCGTCATCGGTGATGATGGTGGTCACCTCGACCGCCCGGTCCGCGGCCGAAGCCCAGGACGGAATCGTCGTGCCGCTATCATCCACATCGATCCAGAAAGCCACCGAACCAGTGGCATCCTGCAGAAGAACACCCTGCCCATCGAGTGAACCCGCGACATCCGCCACGGCGGTGAGGGTCTCCACCTGCTGCACGGGCGCTCCCCCATCAGCGGTGCCTACCAGGGTGCCGTTGATGTAGAGGCTCATCTGATCGGTGGTGTCCGTGGACAGGTCGATGGTCCCCACCACATGAATCCACTCCCCGGCCACGTGATTCCCGGCCAGGTCATAATCCACTTCCTGTCCTCCGGTGGTGTTGCGGAAGCGGAGCGTTCCAGCGCTTCCGCTAGTGGTGCCCATGATGGCGATGCCCGTTCCGGTGCCGCCACCGGTTTCCCAGATCATCTGGTTGTTCGGATTCGCCGTCCCCAGGTCGTCCGGAGCGAACCAGAACTCGAAGCTGACGTCGCCGACGCTCATCGCGGGAACGACGGAAAGAGGCGAAGAATCCCCGGTCCCTGCCTGGATTTTGAAGCCACCGTCTCCATTCGCCGCCACGGTTCCTCCCACGAATTGCCCGGCTGAGGTGATTCCGGCCGGAAGGTTGGTTCCGGTAGGTGCCGCGATGGTGGGCGAGTTGGTCTCGTCCGCAAGAAGGCGAAAGGAGTTTCCACTCCCGTCCTTGGCCCCGGCCAGATCCTCCACGATCGTGGCCCCGGTCCCGGCCTGGCTGAAGTCGAAGTTCCAGACGATGTCACCCTGAAGGGTATCCAACGTCGATCCAGCGGAAGACTGCCCGACCTTGACCAGGGTGCTGCCGCTGGTGTCGAAGGTGCCAAGGGGACTGGTGGCGCCGACATTGGCATTGATTTCGAGTGCGGTGGAGGCGTTGACGATGAGATCGTGACCACCGGCCGAATTCACGTTGCGATCAAAGGTGATGATCGTGCCCGAAAGCGTGGTGTTCGCGGAAATTTCCAAGGCGATGCCTTTGCCGTAGGTCTGGGACCCGGTGGTAGTGATCACTCCCTCGAGGTTGATCGTTTCCACATTGGCCGTGTTCAGGTCCCCGCTGAGGTTCAATCCCTGCAGCGTCACGACGTCGGCTCCCCCACCCGTATCGATGGAAAGTCCAGTCAACGTCGTCGCGTCGATGGTGGCGGTTTTGTTGTCCCCACCAGCGGTCACCCCGCTGCCGATGACGAGAGGCTGATCGGTCGTGGTGACGGTGATGGTGTTCCCGACCTGGCTGATCGTAAGGTTGTCCAGAGTACTGAGCGGGGCGCTGTCGGTGATGGTGAGAACGCCTCCAATCACCTCCACGGTCGTGGTGGGAACGGCGGTGTCCACCGCGGTGAAGTTCCAGGTGGTGGCGTCGGTGAACCCGGCAAAGGCGAGACCCCCGACGTTCTCGAACGAGGTCCCCGTGATCTCCACGTGATACTGCCCCGTGCTGCCGAGATTCGCTCCCGGATTGATCGTGACCATGGCTCCGTTGACCGTGACCGTGCCGCCATTGTCCCCGCTCCAGGAACCGGAGCTGTAGGTGAAGGTTTCCTCCACGGCATTGGTGGGATCATCCCGGTCGAGACGGATCTCCGCCCCTTCGACGGCATAGATGGGTTCATCGAAGGTGATGACCAGGTTGGAGGCCACATCCACATCGACGGCGTCATCCGCCGGGCTGAACGCACCGCTGATCTCCGGAGCGGTAAGATCGTTGATGCGCTGCAGGGTCAGGGTGATGGAACTGGCTGAACCAGCGCCGTAGTCGATGGTGTAGACGTCCGTTCCGACGACGAGTTCCTGACCGTTGGAGAGGCCGGCGAACTGACCGGTAAGGGTGCCAGCATAGCTGAGAAGCGTGAGAGTGGTGGCGCCTTCCACGGCTCCGGCGGTGGCGTAGGTCGAGCCTTGGGCAAGGTTAAGAGTTCCTGTGCCGGTGAGGTCCACATTGCCAGTGACGGAGAGCGTGTCTGCGGAGAGGGCGGCCACATCGCCCAGGGTCAGGTCGAGAATTCCGGCGTTAAAGTCGTAATTCTGGGAGATGGTCATGGAGGCGGGCGCATCGCCGTTGACGAAGTCGACGAGGTCGTTGCCGACGGTGAGCGTGCCGCCGTCCTGGGTCAGGGTGCCGGTGAAGGTGGCGAAACCCTTCAGCGTGCCGCCCTGGAAGTCGAACGCCGTGGTGGGAGAATCGCTCAGGGAAAAGATCCCCCGGCTCACCCCGTCCGCGTTGCCGTCGATGACCCCGGCAAGGAAGGTGATCTTGTCATTGGCAGCGCCGAGACTGCGGAAGTCGATGTTCGTCGTCAGTTCCAACGTGCCTCCGTTGATGAGGAGATCCAGTCCCCCGGTATCGGTGCTCCCGAGATTCAGAGTACGGGCCGTGACCCGGCCGTTCTCGACGATTTCGACGAAACCGAGGCCGCTGTTGATGTTCCAGTCGCCGACCCCCGTTGCATTGAGATTGAGCCAGGCTTCCACGGTGGCCCCCGGGCCACCGCCGATGGTGACGCGGTCCGCCAGTGATCCCGCTTGCGAACCGACTCCCTGACCGGTGATGAAGTTGTTGTTGTTCTGGTTGATGATTCCGCTGAGGAACTCGAAGTAGCCAATTCCGCTGTTGCCAAGCGCCACTTCGAAGTTTCCGCCGATGAAGTCGATCGTCGGGTTGTTCGTCCCCGTGCCGATGACGATGGTTCCGTCTCCCCCGTTGGCGTTGTCGGGGGCGTCGCTGAAGACGACCGGGCCGGACAGGTTGATGAAATCGAATCGGCCGCCGTTGCGAGTATCGAGGTTCGCCGCGCCTCCGGCAGCATCCTTGATATTGATGGTGGCGGCATTCGAGCCGTCTCCGAAGATCACGGTGGCGCCGTTGGTGGCCTGGAGACCGTTGTTGTTCCCGGTTTGTCCCGTGCCGATGGTGCCGAGAATGAGAAATTCCGCCGGCGTGGCTCCTCCGGGACCCGAAAAGATGAAGACGGTGTTCGAAGTGGGGGTATGGAGGGTCGTCCCGGAGGCCAAGGTCGACGTCCCGGTTCCGAGTTGGGTGAAACGGGCGAAGCTGGTGGTGGCGCCCACGTCGCCGTTGAAGTCAACCGTTCCGGTGCCCGTGTTCAGGAGCAGGGTCGCGTTGGCGACGGAGGCTTCGAGATTTCCGTTGAACGTGATCGCTCCGTTGCTTGCAGAAGTATCGAGTTCATCGCCACTGACCGTGATGAAGCCACTGCCCCCGTTTGCGGTGAAGCTGAGGTTCCCGTCCGCGGTGATGGTGCCGTCGGCGGAGACATTCCCGCCCGCGGTGAACGTCACGCTCCCGCCTGATGAAATGCTGCCCGCCGTGGTGACGTTGGAGCTGGCAGTGAAGGTGACATCGCCGCCGGCATCGAGATTGAAATTGGAAAATCCGGCATCGCCCGATGCATTGCCGAACAGGGTCGTTCCCGTCGTGTTGATCACGAGGTCGGTTCCCCCCAGGGTCACGTTGGCGTCCACGACGCCGTCGAAGCTGACGCCTGCGGCACCCGCAGCGAGCGTGGTGTCGAAGCCGAGGAAGACGTTGTCCCCAAAGCTCTGCGCGCCGGTCGTGGCGACGCTGATACTGGTGGGAACCGCCTGGGCGATCGCGTTGTAGTTGTTGGCTACTTCCGTGGCGTTGAGGGCTTGGTTGCGGTAAACCCTGAAGATCGCCATCTGCCCGTCGAAGCTTTCCGTGCTGGACTGCCCGCCGCCGATGCCTCCGGCATTGGCTTGTCCGAGGGTGCCGAGACCGAAGCCGTCGCCACCGGTCCAGCTCGTGGCCCCGACGCCGGTCGCCGTTCCCTGGGAGACGCCGTTGATGAAGAGCTCCATCGTATCCGTGGTCAGGTTCAGCGTTCCAACAGCCTGAATGAACTCGCCGGTTCCCAACGCCGAGAGATCGGCGCTGATCGTGCCGTCGTTGCCCGCCCCAAGTTCACGAAAACGCAGGAAGCCGTCGTCGAGGTAGAATCCGATTCCAGTGCCACCGCCGTCCTCGAAGAGGATCTGGCCGTTGGCCGGGGTCGGAGTGAGGTTGTCGGGCTTGAACCAGAGTTCGAAGGTGACGTTTTCGTTATCCCAACCGCCGGTTGCTGAGAGAAATGACGACGGTGCCGCGCCGTTGGTCGCAGCGAGCAGACCGCCGCCGACATTCCCGGACTGTCCGCCGACGAACTCGTAGGCCGCGGTGATCCCGGGAAGCGCCGTGGTCAGCCCGCTTCCGCTGGTGACCCGGGTCACGGCTGTGCCTCCTCCGGAGTCGAGCAGAAACTCAACGCCGGACGGATTGCCCACCGCGCTATCCTCCCAGCGGTCATCCGCATCGGTATCGAGACCCGCGTCCACGTTGAACAGGGCGGTGGAGGCCCCCGTCACGACCGGGAACCCGGTCCCGAACTCGGTGGCGGCGGAGCCGGTGGTATCGATGCTCGCAAGCGGAGTGATTCCGCCGACGTCGCCCCGGAACCGGACCAAGGTGGAGGCGTCCACGTCGAGGGCGAACGCGCCGTCAATGGTGTCTTCAAAAACGATCGTTTCACCGGTGAAGGTGCTGGTGCCGCCCAAGTCGAGCGCGCCTTGAACCGAAATGGTCTCAGCGGAGACTGTGAGACTGCCGGTGAGGCTGACATCGCTCTGCAGCGTGAAGGAGTCGGTTCCGCCGCCCATGTCGACGGAAATGTTCACCACGCCCGCAGTGGAGCCCAGGCTGATGAAGCCGCCGCCGTTGAGTTCATACTCGTAGTTGCCGGCGTTCTCCCGCAGGGTGACGCTGTCGTTGGCCATGTCTCCCACGATCGTGAGGGTGTCGCCGGAGATGGCGGCGGTGGTCAGGGCGTTGTGGGTTCCGGAGAGGGAAAGCGCCACGGCACCTTCGGCCTGCCCGCTCTCCGGGAGGCGCCGTTCGCCGGTGGCGAAGAGGCTTCCCATGACGTCGCCGAACGCGCCCGGCCCGCCCGCTTCCTCCAGCCCGAGGACGTGGCCCTGCTCATGGAGGATGACCGCGAGCAGGTCGATCCGGCCGGCGGCAAGGTCGTCCGCGGTGTCCGGGGTGGCGTCGATGAACCAGCCCCAACCTGCGGCGTCGTTGTCGATCGTGATGACGGAGCCCTCGGTGGATCCGAGGTCGTTTCCTCCGAGATCGGCGATCCGGTAGGTCACCCCGGCGAGGGCGGCGCTTTGATCCGGATTAAGGCCGCTCGCATTCCAAATCTGCGCCGCGCTCCGGGCCAGCGAATCGACGAGGCGCGTGGCTTCATCGTCGCTCATCGCGTCGTCCGGGGAGAGGAGATCGTCCACGACCTGGGTGTCGATCCCTTCCTGGAGCGGGGATAGAT
>CAYGQD010000148.1:0-18240 GCA_964351855.1 uncultured Verrucomicrobiales bacterium | reverse complement strand
CGGATCCGAAGCACCACCGAACGGATCGCCACCACCACCTCCCAAAGCGCCACCCGAAATGAAATCAGGAGGAACGCGGTAGCTCTTGGTGATCAAGGACTCATCATCCGGCGCGGTGAGAGGAACCACCGTGATCGCGAACTGATCGACCCGATACTTCATCCGCGCGAGTTGGGTCGTGTAGTCTAGCACCGTGCCCAACGGAACATCCCGCAGCCGAAGCGTAATCGGCAGGTTTGCTGAATTGGCCAAACTTGAGGAAAGCACAATATCCACTCCGGTTCCCGCTGGATCGATCTGCTTGCTCCGTTGAGAAAGGAAAAACAGCGCATCACGAAGCGGAGTGTTCACAAATTCCACCTCTGGAATGATCACGGTGCTTAACTTCGAGCGAATCGAATCTTTCTCGGTTGGGTCAAGGTTGCGGAAGGTGGAATCCCCTGGAGCCGCAATTCCCATGCGCGGCACCGGATTTTCCCACTGAGCGCTGACATCTGCCAACATACTGGCCCGAGTCGAGTCATAAGCGGCATCGTTGTAGGCATTCACCAATCGATCCACATTTTCCATTCCACGGCGAGCCGCCCGATTGTAGGGATCGTAATTCAAAATTTCCGCGTACAGCTGAGTCGCTTCGTCGTATTTTCCGAGTTGTGCTGACGAATCGGCGAGGATGAAGAGTTCCTTGACGCGCTCCACGCGTTCCAAATTCTCAGGTGACTGGGCCGGCTCGTATTTCTCGCCGCTGCGCAAATCCTCTAAAAGGAGCGCCGTATTGCGATCAATCGAACTTGCCGGAACCATGTTCTGCTGAGCATCTCGGTAAAAATCGACAATCAACTGGGTAGCTTCCTCGATCCGTCCCTGCTGCGCGAGCTGATCCGCATAGAGCCGCAGACTTTCCTGATACCTGCTGAAGGCCAACATTCGCGTCTCTCTGGCAGCCGCATAGACCGGGGCTTCTTGGAAGGACCGCCGGAACGTTTCGTAGGCCCCTGCATAGTCTTTGTCCGCCAACTTCTGGTCTCCTTCTCGCATGAGTCGGAGCGTCTTTTCAAGGTTATCTTGTCGCTTGATGGATGCTTTTCGAGCCGCATCCGTGATGGCGGATGAACTGTCCTGGGCACGGATATCAGCCCCTGAGGAGAAAACCCAGAGCAAAGCAAAAGCGAGGAGAGCTGTCCGAAATCCGTAGCGGCAATTCATCAATACAAAATTTCTTTCCGAACAATCGGTGAATCCGGGGTGAATAACCCGAAAGTTTTAAAGAACTGCGAGTTTGACCCATTTCAAGCGGCTTGTAACGCAAAAACTTCTGCGTTTGATAGAAATCTTGCCGCCTAATTCGGGAAAATAGCCGAGTAGCGCCACAGCTGGTTCAGCAATCCTTGTGGATGTGCCTGAACGTCCTGAACTTGGCCATCGTAGATCAGTCGGACAATGTGCCCGAAGGTTTCCCGGTGAACCTCAGCCGCGCTTGCACCGAGATGGTAGGACAAATTCAACTCTTCCGGTTGGTCGCCTTCCCAGGCTGGCAGATTGGAAATCCACGTCACCTTGGGAGGAGGTGCGGAAATCAATTGAATCGCACTTGTTCCTTCTCTTGCAAAGACGAAGGCTTGGACGTCGATTTTCTCTTGATCCGGTGATTTCCCAGAATCGACCTTCCCCAGAGCGACTCGCATGCGGAGCGTTTCGTGATCGACCAACTCCAAGACAACACCCTGGATCTCAAGCGTATTTTCATTTTTCTCCTCCAGAGCTTTCGCGGCTTTGACTTGGCCTTCAAGAAATGACGAATATCGCAAAATCCCGGCAATCACCGACTTCAAAAGATGGATCGGATCGATTTCTTCTCCCCATTCAATGTGGACGGCTGCTCCACTCGCTCGCTGGAAAGCTTCGGAAGGAATCTGGCGGATGCCGGCATCAACGGCATCACTCGCCTTTGCTCCAGGACCAAAGACCAAACCGGTCTGAATCAACGTCGCCAACGCCAAGCTTTGCGCGTCGTAGAGATTGCCGACGTAAACGGCAGCCATTTCCTCCGCAGAATGGACCACCTCTCCCCTTTCCGGCGCTCCGGGAGGAGCCAATACCGAAGTCCGAAACTCGTGATGCGATAATTTCCCGTTGCCTTGAAGCCGAATCCAGACCGTTCCTCCTTCCCCATCGATTTCCATCGAGTCGCCCACGATCCCTCCGGAATTCGTTCCCAGAAACCGCACTGTAACGCCGTATCCGGCCAGGGCATGTTGGATTTCCAGAGAGACGTCTTTCGCGTCTGGTTTGGTCGACCATTGATCTTCAACGGCTTCCACGTAGACCGTATGGAGAGCCTTGGGCCGCATATGCCCGGTGGGACGTAGAATGAGATCCAGCACATTGGTGACATCGAAGGCCGCCAAATAGAGTTTTCCCTCCAATCGGATAGGTCCGTAGTGAAGATGATACGCCAACCCATTGATATCCAATAGCTTTCGATTCATCTTCCCCCTGATCAGTGCACCTTGGGCCCGAAGCTCGAATTCCGTGTCTTCCACGACGACCTTCTCAAATCCATAGCTTTCTTGAATGCTCTCAAGGGACAGGTAGGGCATTCCTCGGTAATTTCGGACTTTCCATCCATCCTCTTCTTCTTCGCCCAGGGCGGAAGCGCAGATGCCGAGCAGGCAAATTCCGCCCAGTCCGATAAAGCGCAACAGAATTGGAGCGGATGTTGGGCAGTTGCGCATGGCGTCGATCATCTCGAAATCGGACGATGCTGACAATTTCAAAATTCAGAATCGCCGATTGGCACCCTTAACGAAGAAACGCCGCCAAATCCGCTTTCAGCGCAGCCAACGACTCCAGATTCGTGTACATCATGTGACCACCATCATAGTAGTGCGTCGAAATATTGGATCTAAGGCTGGAATCAATCGCAAGATGGTTGATCGAATACTCGATCGCCACCGGAGGCGTCGCCAGATCGTAGTAGCCAGCTGCGACAAAGACCCGAAGATGGGAATTTTTCGTCATCGCGGCGGTTAGTCGACTGCTCACATTCACATAGCGGTTCGTGAACGGCTTGTAATCCCAAGGATGAACGGAGCCGGTCAGGAACTCATAGACATCTTCGCTTTCGAATCCGATTTCTTCCCGGAGGTAAGCGTTCATTGCGCTGGAGAAAGGACCCATCACAGCCGCGCCAGAAGCGTCGTAGTCCGGATAGTTCCCGGCTTTGTCCGGATCAATGCCAACCACGCGGGAATCGAACCGCCCCACCGATTTCCCCTGATCTCTCAAGAGTAGCTTCCGAAAGTAAGAAGCATCGGGGCGAAGCATCGCTCGCTCAATCTCGTCCTTTTCCAAGCCGGTTAAGCCAACCAATGTTTCCGCGATATCATCACGGGTCGCCTCATCCAAGGTGTTTCCCTGAAGCAGAGCTGCCGAATATTCGCCAAACGCGAATTCCTCCGCTCGCTTGAAAGCTTCTTCGGGAGAAGCCGCTTCAATCTGTCCGTGATACTTGGCCGTCGCGGCATAGCTGGGCAGGAAAAACAAAAACGGCAAATCGTTCCCTTCCGTGAAGAGAATAGTCGAAAAATCCAGCAGGGCAGAGACCAGGACAATTCCGTTCAGATACATCCCGTATCGATCCTGAAGGTGATTGGCCAACCCAGCCGCACGAATCCCCCCATAACTCTCTCCGATGAGGTATTTCGGAGAATCCCAACGCCCGTTTTTCGAGCAATACTGCTGAATGAACGCTCCTACGGATTCGATATCGCCCTCCAGTCCGTGAAACTGCCCCTTCTTCTCCTCTTCTTCCGCTCGACTGAATCCCGTGCTGACGGGATCGATGAAAACCAAGTCCGTTTTGTCGAGGATCGAATGCTCGTTATCCACCACCGAGTAAGGAGGCGGGGGCAGCGTCACTCCAGTTCCAGCTTCATCCAATTTCACCCGGCGCGGTCCCAATCCGCCAAGATGCAACCATACTGAAGAAGATCCGGGCCCGCCATTGAAACAAAACGCGATCGGGCGATCAGGAGCCCCTTTTTCCTGCTTCACCGTGTAGGAGACGTAGAAGATTTCCGCCAGATCAGCTTCCGCCTTCTTCGGATCGGGAAGCGAAATCGTGGCTGCGGTCACGTCGTATTCGATCGCTTTGCCGCCAATTTCCACCTGAGCGGTTTTAGTCACCGGCTGAGGCGATTCCGCCTTCTTAGCCTTCTCCGGAGCGGCTTCTTCTTTCGCTGAATCGATGGTTTCCGGCTTTTTTTCGTCTTGAGCCCAAACGGAAGGGGAGGCCAAGGCGACAACAATTACAAGGAGGGGAATTTTCGTCATCGGGAGCCGCGAAACTACACGTGGCTCAATGAATTTCACCCGCTTTCCGCACCAAATCGACAAAGGCACGACGACGACCGTCCGGGTCTTCTCCGAGAGCGTTTTCGGCCAATTCGGCAGTCTGCTCGAAGCTGTGATTCGGCATTGAATCCGCATAGTTCAGTTGCTCACCAAAAGCCGCGACTGCGGCGGCAAAACGGAAGTCTTCGCTCGCGTTTCGTAAGTCGGCTCCAGTATCAACCAGCTTCGTGGAAACCTTTCTGAGAGTGCATCCCTTCGGCGTATGATAGCGAAGATGCACTGTCAGGAGTTCCGGATCGATCAGAAAACGGCGCTCCGGCGGCATACTCGCCATTCGATTGGAGTTTTTCGGGAATTCGGGATGCGGATTGATCACTTTGGCCTCAGCGATCGGAACGATTTCATACAGCGCGGTAATGGTGTGGCCAGGAACCAAAAGATGATCAAAGCCCGGAGAATCCGAGATGCGTGGCTCCTGCTCGCCAATCAGGCGATACCCTGACACTCGCAGTGGATTAAAATCGACCTGAATCGCCGGATTCAAGGCCACAGGGCTACCGTCCGCAGTTTCGCGAGCCTTCAACCCTATCCGAACAAGTCGATTCTCAGGTTGCCAGGGACAACTAGCCACTTCCAGATGCACTTCCAAAACCTCCGAATTCGTAGAGGAAACCGGGTAATCGTAGTGGAACGCATTGATGACCTCCTCAATTTTGATCTGATCGGCGGTGGGCAGTCGCCCCAGTTCCAAGCTCCGTTGAATTTCTCCCAAACTCCCCTCCGCGACTTCTAAGGCAAAGGTCGAAACCTTGCGATCGAGAGGATCGATAAAGCGAAGATTTCGAAGATGAGGCGGAAGTGGATCGAGGGTGCTTACGAAATGAATCTCCGGCTCGGGAAGGTCTGCTTTACGAGGCAACAGCGGGGATTCAGCTCCAGGAAGGACATCTTGTTTCACGACCGAAGGCTGCGGTGCCTTGGCCACCGTCGGAGCGGAGGCAGCAGCTTTCTCCGGCTGCTCGATCGTAATTCGAAACTCACCGATCGTGATCTCATCCACTTCTTCGGAATCAACGGAAGCAGTCGTAACGGGAGCTTGCTCAGAATCGCGAACTGCGACGAGAACCACGGCAATGCACGCGGCAACGCCTGCGATCGCCACTATGCCGGCGCGGACGCCACTTCGTTGCCAAAACGTGGGCTGAATCAGTTTGGCCCCCATCTGGGTTCTCCCAATGGCGGCCTCTTCGGCAGCGAAACCAACTCGCAGTGAACCCACGGTCTCCAGGATCTCTGAGACAGCGTCCCGACCATCAGGGTGTTCTACGAGTTCCGTCTCGAACTGCTCACGCTCTTCCGCGCTCAATTCATCGAGCACGTAGGCAGTCATTTTCGGATCATTCCAATCGGATTTCATGCGTTCTAAAAGTTCTAGGCTTCTACCATCAGTTCACGGAGGCGCTTCAGTCCGTGATGAAGCAGGTATCCCACGTTTCCGATGCTCAAATCCGTGAGTTCACTGATTTCTTTATAACTCAAATCCGCCTGAAACTTGAGGCGAATGACCTCCCGCTGGTTCTCGGGCAGGTGATCAAGAAAAAGGAGGGCGCGGGCATGGGCATCATGTCGTTCCGCCAATTTTGCGGGATTGAGCTGGGATTCATCCCCCAGCGTCTGCAGGACCTCATTGTCGGTCACGGTCATCCGCTTATTCTTTCGCAGGATATCGAGCGAACGATTTCGGCAAACCGTGAACAGCCAAGCTTTCAAATTCTCTGGCGCCGCAGATTTTAATTCGCGATGCAATTTCACAAAGACCTCTTGCACGACGTCACGAGCCATTTCCCAATCCCCGAGCAGACTATTGGCATATCCGAGGAGCGGCTTCTCAAAATCCGTGATCGCCTGATCCAGCAGCGCAGGTTCGCTGGATTGGGCTTCTGAAGCGGGTTCAGAGAACTCTCCTACCGCCAAATTGATGGCCGACATCGACATTCTTTGGTCTTCGGGTCTAGAACGCATGAATCCGGTCGATCTTAGAAAGTTTCTCGATCCTCGGCGCTGATTGTCCGATAGTCGAGCCCACGATGACCGATTTGCTCGTCAAACTCTACCAACTGCAACCCGCTCCGGAAACTCCCGGCGTGATCCTTCGCCGTGCCTTCGCTCCGGAACGCGAGATCGTGATGAACTGGGTTCGAGAGACATTTTCTCCAGGTTGGGCTCAGGAAGTGGCGGTGGCGTTCGGCGGTCAACCAATTCGCTGTATCCTCGCAGTCAGGGGGGATGAGTTGCTTGGATTCGCCTGCTTCAATACCACGTTTCAAGGGTTCTTCGGCCCGGTCGGAGTGCGGGAAGCGAACCGTGGAGATGGCATCGGGACCGCTTTGACGATCCGGGCTCTGGAAGCGATGCAGGAAGAAGGTTTCGCCTACGCGGTGATCGGAGCGACCAAGGCGGAGTCCTATTACGAAAAAGCGCTCGGTGCGATACCCATCCCGGATTCCTGGCCCGGAGCCTATGCCGGAATGCTTCCGACGCGCCAGAAGGATCAATAGCCCACCATCACGGGCACGATCCATCGCACGGCCACATCGCAACTGAGCGGCTCATAGAGGTTGTTCGGTCCCAATGGATCATCCTCGCCCCAGTAGAGATCGACTTGGCTGGTGAAGAGACCGCCGCCCGTGTCGGCCGTTTCGAACTCGCTCCCGCCAAAGCAGTTGTAAATCTGGGTATCCAATACCTTCAGTGGAATCCCTTTTTTGAAAAACGGGCTGCTGCGATGCACGGCGGCGGACTTCCGATCAATCAGTGTGTTGTTCCGATTTCCCAACGGCCGAGTCCCGTATCCCCAGGAGCCGTCATACTTCAGGTATTGGCTCCCTTTGCTGGTAGGCGTCGCCATTCGGCCAAATCCCTCCATCACCGTCGCCTTGACGAAGGAGCGGGGGAATTTGCGACTGCCCCGGCTTTCCGGTGTGACATCGAATCCGCGCTCTGCGGTAAAACCCGTTTCGCGAGGGGTGTAGTAGACCGTGCAGAAGAAATAGTAGACCGGCGGATGCTTGCCGTTCACCGCCAAATAGTGCTGTTGCAGGGTATTGAAGTGCTCCGAGAACGTTCGCCCACTGGCGGAGACATCCGCACCTTCACCGATCGTGGAAAACTCGTCCGGATCAGAGAGAAGCCCTTCACGAGGCTCATCGGGAACCAGAAGCGGACTGGCCGATAGAAAAGTGGCCGGAATCAACAAGGCAGCGATGAGGGGGAGCACAAACTTCATGGATGGACCGTATCCGAAAAATCGAGCCCAATCAACCACCCTCGGGTCACCCAAACTGCCACCTCAGAACTTTTTGCGCCTTGACCTCGCCAGACTACATTCCGGCATGTCACGCGCCCACCGGGATCAAGAGCATCTCCAACAGCTCAACCAGCTTCTGGGCCAACTCCGCTCGAATCCGTTTTATCGAGATCGCCTGCCCCAATGCATCGAATCGCTCCGTGAATTTCGGGAAAAAGTCGGGTTTACTACGAAGGACGAAATCGTCCAAGATTGCCGCACCCATCCTCCGTTTGGTAGCAACCTCACCTATCCGGTGCAAAGCTATACCCGGTTTTGCCAAAGCAGCGGGACGACTTCCGGCCCGCTCCCCACCATCGACACGCCCGAGAGTTGGGCGAGCATGCTGGAAGTTTGGGAAGCAGTCTTCGCAAACGCCAAGGTCTCCACGGACCAAACCGTGTTCTTTGCCTTCTCCTTTGGGCCATTTCTCGGATTTTGGACCGCTTTTGATGCGGCGGTGAAACGAGGAAATCTTTCGATCCCCGGTGGGGGACTTAGTAGCGAGGCCCGTTTGCAAGTCATGGCTCGATACAACGCCGAAGTTCTCTGCTGTACGCCGACTTATGCCATCCGACTCGGGGAAGTCCTGGCTGAACAACCCGACGAACTCCGCGACGCGATTCAGATTCGGTCCATTCTCGTCGCCGGCGAACCCGGCGGCTCGATTCCGGCGACACGGAAGCGGATTGAAGCACTTTGGCCCCAAGCCCGGATCTGGGATCATCACGGCATGACCGAAGTCGGCCCCGTAACCTATCAATCCGCCGCCCAGCCGCTCTCCCTGCTGGTCCACGAGGGCGCATTTTTTGCCGAAATCCTTGATCCGTCCAACCAAGAAGTGGCTGAGGGTGAAGAAGGTGAACTGTTGCTCACCACGCTTCATCGCATCGCCCGCCCTCTCGTTCGCTACCGCACCGGCGACGTCGTCCGCAAAACTTGGCACCGGGATCAGCTTTGTCTCGAAGGCGGGATCTTGGGGCGAACCGATGACATGACGATCGTCCGAGGCGTAAACATCTACCCGGCGGCGATCGAACGCGTCGTCCGCGCCTTCGACCAAGTGGCCGAGTATCAGGTCATTGAGACTTTTCGCGATTCCATGGCTGAACTGGAAGTCGTGATCGAACCCCACTCCTCAGGCGACCAATCCGAACTCGTCGAGCAGGTAGAACGGGAACTCAACAGCGCGTTTTCCCTGCGGATACCGGTTCGCCTCGCCGAACCGGGCGATCTGCCCCGCTTCGAATTCAAATCGAAACGTTGGGTGCGCGCTTGATCTTGAAAGTTGTGCCGTTACGCGTCTGTGTCAGGAACAGAACCTCTTTGTCATCCTCATGAACATTCGCCTCATCCTCTGTGCCATCGCCCTTTCCTGCCTCTTCAGTTCCTGTGCGGGTCCCGGCTTCAATCGGGAATGGGCTCGAACCCTCGCCACGAATCCCGGCCCTCATTCAGACGTCACCGGTCTGTGGGAAGGAACGTGGGAGAGCCAGAAAAATGGCCACACCGGAAAACTCCGCGCCATCGTCCATGAAACCGCTGAAAACCGCTACCGGTTTAACTATTGGGCCACCTGGGGTCTCGGTATGAGCGGAACATTCGAAATTGATTGCGAGGGAGAAACCAACGGCTCTCTCACCCGCGTGCGCGGTTCAAAAAAGCTAGGCCCCTTCGGCACTTACGGCCACGACGCCGAAATCACCCCCTCCAAATTCGACGCCACGTTCAGTTCGAAGAAAGAAAATCTGGGAACCTTCTCTCTGGCTCGCCCAGAATAGACCGTCCAACAAGACTAAGCGTCCAAATACTTCTGGAGCGAGTCTTTCAGCTGTCCCCGGGCCCGAAACAGCAAGCTTTTTACCGCACCGAGAGACAATCCGAGGATTTCGCCAATCTCTTCATAAGGCAGCTCTTCATAGCGGCGGAGGATGACCGCAATTCGTTGTTTTTCGGGCAATTCCTGGATGGCTGCGTTGATGGCGACCTCCAGTTCTTGATGAATGGCCTCCTCGTCCGGGCGCAATTTCTCGTCCTGCGGGGGTTGAAGGTGGAAGTCGATTTCGCGCTCTTCCAAGGATACGGCGGGCTTGCGCTGGCGACGGCGAATCTCGTTAAAAACCAGGTTTCGGGTGATCGTAAACATCCACGTGGTGAACTTCGCGGAAGGAGTGTAGCGGGGAGCCGACTTCCAGATGCGGACGAACACCTGTTGGGCGACGTCTTCCGCATCGCTAAAATCGCCTAACATTTTTGCGACCGTCCCGACTACCGCATGTTGATGCAGCTCGACCAATCGCTCGAACGCAATCATGTCCCCGTCCGCAATTCGCTGCATGAGATCGATGCTAACTGCATTCGAATCGTCAATCGGGGCTTCCATCGGTTCCATCGGCAAAGAAAAGGATGCTGGCGAGGCTATCGGGTGGGGTATTGCGAGCGTCATCTCTCCCAAGAGACGCGCTCATTCAGGTTCGGTTTCCAGAAATTTGCTCGCACAAAACCGATCCTTGAGAATCCACCCATTCGTAACTACTCTCGAACCCTTTTTTGTGAACGACTACGCATTCCTCAAAACCGATTCCGGGCAATTTGCCTGTGGCTTCGGCCCCTTCACTGAAGCCGCATCTCCTCCGGCTTCCGGTGTGGCGTTTTATCTGAACGATTTTGAGCTGAGTGACCCGAAGCCATGGAAGATTCCAGCGGAAACGGTGATGGCCCCGGATCTGGAGCCCTTCAAAGAGATCGAAGCTCCTGAGGTCGAGCTAGAGATCGAGTGGCAGAGCCTGCAGAGCGGCGTGTTTCAAAACGTTTATGACGATATCATGCGGGACATCGCCGATGGGATTCTGGAAAAATCGGTCCCGGTGTTGACTGCGCGGGGCCGACTGATTGAGGGCAGTCTGGAACCGTTAATTCATTCGGTCGATCACCTTCCTGCGGCGTTTTTCAGCTATGGAATCCGCCGTGGGAATACCGGGTTTATTGGCGCGACGCCGGAATTGCTGTTTGCCCTCCATGGCCGGCGCCTGACAACGATGGCGCTGGCAGGCACCGCACCATCGCATCGCGCAACGGAGTTCGAAGTTGACCCGAAAGAGATTCATGAGCACGAATTTGTGGCGGAGTATCTACTCCAGAAGCTAGGTGACCTGGGTCAACCGCATCGCGAATCACGGCAACTGCTCAATCTTGGCACCATCGCTCATTTTTTGTCTCCCATCCATGTCGATCTGAGGAAGGAAGAGGCCGTGGACCTGGATGAATTGATTCGCTTGATGCACCCGACACCGGCCCTGGGTTCGTTTCCGAGAAACCAGATAGCGTTGGGAAAACTGAGAACCTATCGGAAGCAACTCCAGGCTCCTCGCTACTTCGGCGCGCCGTTCGGTGTCTGGGCCGAGGGAAGTTTTCATGCCGTCGTGGCGATTCGGAATCTTTCCTGGGACGGAGCGGATGTGTTCCTCCCATCCGGAGTGGGTGTAGTAAAAGAAAGCGTGTTCGAAAACGAGTGGAGAGAGCTGGAACTGAAGCGCAGCGCGGTGAAAGAAAGTTTAGGGATCTAAGCCCGCTAATTCGAGAGCGGGCGATGCAGGGTGAAGAAAAACGTGGTTCCCTCCCCTTCCTCGGATTCCAGCCAGACCGAGCCGCCGTGGCGCTCGATGATCTTGTGGACCACCGCCAGACCGATCCCGGTGCCTTCAAAGTCATCACGGGAATGGAGCCTCTGGAAGATTTTAAAGATGCGCTCCTGGTATTGTTTCTTAATACCGATCCCGTTGTCGCGAACCGAAAAACACCACTTTCCATCGAGCGGTTTGGCGGAAAGATGAACTTTCGCGATTTGCCCGCCGGAAGAGAACTTGATGGCGTTAGCGATCAGGTTTTGGAGTAACTGGATCAGTTGGGTCTGGTCAGCGGAAACCATGGGAAGAGGATCGTGCGTCACCTCAGCGTTCGTTTCCCGAATCGCTTCTTGGAGATTGATCATGGCTTCGCTGAGTGCTTGCTCGGCATGGATCGGCTGCAAATCCTGGGGCTTGGAACCAACTCGCGAATAGGTCAGCAAGTCCTCGATCAGCTTCTGCATCCGATTCGCTCCATCGACCGCGTAGTTGATGAAGTCTTTGGCGGATTCGTCCAGCTTGTCCGCATAGCGCCGCTCTAGCAGTTTCACGTAACTGGCGACCATCCGAAGCGGCTCGCGCAAGTCGTGGGAAGCGACGTAGGCGAATTGTTCCAGTTCGCGAACGGAATGTTCCAAGCGCGCTTCGTATTGCTTTTTCGAGTGAATGTCCGTGATGGAACCAGCCATACGGGAAGGCGCGTCTCTGGATGCTTCTCGGACTGCTTGGCCCCTGGTGTGGAACCACCGGTAGTTGCCATCGCGCCGCTGAATCCGAAATTCCTGATCGAACATGTCTTTCCCGACAGAATGCCCGTTGTTGAGATGCTGCCTCAAGGCGGCGATGACAGGCTCCCGCTCGTCGGGATGAATGCGGCGTTCCCAAGCTTCGAACGAATCATCAAACTCGGTCGGCTGATACCCGAGCAGCTCTTTGAAGCGATCCGAAAAGAAGATTTGGTCACTGGCCAGATCCCAGTCCCAAATGCCGGCGGCGGAGCCACTCACGGCGAGTTCGAATCGCTCTTTGCTGCGCTCCAGCTGCTCCGTCCGCTTGGCGATTTTCTCTTCCAGATTGCGATTTGCCGCCGTGAGTTGTTGGGCCATGAGATTGAACGCGTCCGCCAGATCGGCGATTTCGTCCTTCCCGTCCACCTTGGCCCGATGCTGGTACTCGCCACTCTCAATGATGTGAGCCGAGCGGGTTAGCTGCTCGATAGGACGAAGAATCGAATTCGCCAGGAACCAAGAAATCGCCGCCACCAGACCAAAGGTTACGAGAGCGGACGCAATGGTCATGCGCCGTAGCTGTAAAATTGGTAGCAAGGCCTCTACCCTATCCACTTTAACTTCCAGACCAATGTCGGCGGATTCCACGTAGCGAGTCACGGAGAGCACTTTTTCTCCGCGATAGTCGCGACCGCGAGTGAACAGCTTTTCCTCCTGAGAAACAGCGGCGAAAATTGGCTTTTCAGCCTCTGTAAGTGCATAAGGACTGAGTTGGGAGGACGGATCGAAACGCAATGGAGTCAGGTAGACGATGCCGTCCTGGCCATCGGCCTTTGCCAGGATCGTTTCGCCCGTTTTCCCCAAGCCCTCATAGGACTTGGTCACAGCGGCGAGTCCAGTGGCCCCTGTCTCCATTTCGATCGTGCCGATTCGCTTTCCATCCAGCAATAGAGGTCCATGTGAAAGGAGGCCTAGTTCCCCCGTTTCGGTCTTGAAAAAATCGACGGTGTCGCTCCGAGCCGGATTCCGGGGAAGTCGGGGCTCGGCCTGGGTTTTTGTAGACAAGACCACGCTTCCTTCCAGATCCCGAATCGTGAGATGACGCAATTCATCCATCGAATCACAGGCATCGGAAACAATTCGACGCAGCTTTTCCTCATCTTCCTGGCTTCCGGATTCGAGGAATTCTGCCAGACTCAGCCGCATTTGAGTGCGACTACTGATCAAGTGCAGCCGCTCCTGGTTTTGGGCAAAAATGCCCTCCACCCGTTCCGCCTGAATGGAAGCCACGGATTCCAGATGCGACAAAAAACGCTCCTCCAGAACCTGACGCGCTTTGGTGTAGCCAAAAACGCCGGCGATGAGGAACGGAAGTAGGGCAATCAGCAAAAGAGCAGCCTGAATTTTCCATCGTAACTTCATGTGAAACACGGGGAGGAACTACCGCTGAGTCCTCCGTCCAAAAAAGGTGGGAAGCTTCACGGCGAAGGGGCCTACAGGCAACCTGGAATGTCCGTATCCTGATTCTCTTTTCCCAAACGAGGGCTTAGCCTTTGGGCTTCTCGTAAATCATGAAATGCTGGCTGGGCAAAAAGGTCCGAGTTTCTTTCCACACCAGGCCCACTCCCGCCATTTCGCGCTTGGCCTGGGCCTCGGTCATCTTGTGGAGCGGCTTGATCGGAACTGTGGGATCCTCACCACGATATTCCAACAAGATGACTCTTCCCCCGGGTTTGAGCCCTTTGAAGATGGATTCCATCATTTCACGAGGATGAGAAAACTCGTGATAAGCATCCACCATCAGAACCACATCTACTTCTCCCTCCGACAGATTCGTATCATCGATGTTGCCCAAATGCGCCTTTACGTTGTTCAGATTCTTCGCCTCGGCGCGCAGCCGGATGAAGTTGAGCATCTCCTCCTGAATGTCCACCCCCAGAACGTTGCCTTCGGGCACTTTCTGCGCGATCCGAAAGGTGAAATAGCCACTACCTGCTCCAATGTCCGCAACGACATCGGTCGGCTTCAGATCCATGTTCTCGACCACCAAATTGGGCAATTCCTCCTGTTCCCGCTCGGGGCGTTCCAGCCAGCGAATCGCACCATGCCCAACGACATGAGAGATTTCGCGTCCCATGTAGACTTTGCCGATGCCATCGCGGCTCGCCGGTTTAGTCGTGTAGTGCTCCGGTAAGGCGTCTTGCGCCAAGAGGGTCGCTGCCAAAGCCGTGAATAAGGAAAGAGAGAGAACGCGGGGAATCGGGGTCATTCTCCCTTTACGAAAGCAGGTTTAAAGAAGGAAGCAGGCGAAAAAACCGGGAACCTACCAGCTCTTTTCGCTTCAGGACAGCAAGGTGACGATCGATTAATTTCCCGGGCTTTGGATGGCTCTACTGAGTTCAGGGTGATTCCGAGGCATAGGATTGGTAATAGCGAGCCACTTCCGCCATTTCAGAGTCGCCATGATGGAAATACAGTCGATGACGCAACTTGAGGACTCCCCCCGGTTTAATGGTAAAGTCTCCGGCACCCTTCTCTGCGCCATTCTTCGCTTCGAAATACCCGATCCCAAATCGGTTTGCAGTCAGTAAACCGTAGGTTCGGGCGTGCCAGTGTGTAGGAAAACGCAGGTTCGAGGGATGATCGAAGATCGCGACCCCAACGATCTTACCGCTCGCATCCGGACCAGAATAGTCCGCCCACTCCGCCCGTTTTCCCCAGGCGTCTCCATTCCGGTCTCCCCGGCTGTTCTGGATGGTCCCGTTGCCGGTCTTCGTGGATCGATCCTCCACTTTCATCGTTCCGGCGACCCGCACCGCGAGCCCGCCATCTTTTTCGTCGTGAAAGGTAACCGGAATTTCTCCTGCATGGAGCTCCAAGTCATAATCAAGAATTACTTGTTGATTCTCGATCGGGGTAATGACGAGTCGGACCTTCTCCCGTAACACCAAAGCCTCGTCGCCGTTCCATCGATTCCAAAAAATCAACTCTCCGGTCTTTCCGGAGGTGATCGACTCGATGCGTTCCAGCTCGATCCTTGCGTCATGGCCGCCTTGTCGTGAGTCCGGAGACCAGAAACTCATGCCATTCACGTTTCGGTGGGAGAAGCGAATCGATCGGTGATGAGGATGATCCTGTTGCTCATGGGGTACATGGTCCTTCATCGGAAAGTGCCTCGTGATATTCTCTCCATTCGGGCCGATGACCGGATAGAGGTACGGGGCTTTCCAGTCCTGATGGCACCATTCCGTAAACAAACGCCCATCAATCTCGATACGAATGCGATCCTCTTGTTCAGAAATCGTCACCTCCGCAAAAGAGCAGTCCCATCCCAGACACACCACGAAACAGAAGAAAAGTGGGGCTTTCATGGGGAGGACACGTGTCCTTCCAGCCAAACCTTGCGGTCCGCCTAGCGCCGCTTCAGATTTTTTGCCCGAATCGAAGCCACCAAGGGTCGGTGATCGCTCCCCTTAGCCCAAGCCTGGGAATCTTCTTGAGTGGAATAGTGGTAGACGAAAGATTTGTCCTTATCGATTTCACCATTGAGGCCATCCGAGAAAAAGATGAAGTCAATTCGCGAATAAATTCCCGCGGATTCCCAGTGGTGAGTCCAACTCATCCCTAAGCGGTCCTCAAGCGGAAGAGCGCTGAGATACCGATCACTCCCAAACTTTCCCTGGATCGACTTCACCGTGACCTCATTGCGGGTATCATTGATATCGCCGTAGACGAGCAGGTTTGTTTCGGGATCCTCATCTAGAACCCCGACGAGATGCTGCCGCAAGAGGTGAGCTTCATTCCGGCGCATCAACGCCTGATCCGCATCCGGACTCTCCCGTTTGCTCTTCAAATGGCACCCTACCAGCCGAAGGCGATACTCTTCGGTGAGTTGAACCGTCACGTCTAAAATGCCACGGCCCAAGGCAAACTCCATTTCCCCAATCCGGTAACTCAAATCGTGCTGAGAATTGGTGGAAACGATGGGGTATTGACTGAGCAGAGCCAAGTGACGTGTTTGATCGCCAGCTTGAACCCATTCCACATGAGGATACTCTAAACCGACGTTTCCGAGTCGCTCCCGCAGATCGTCAACGTCTTCCATCGTCCCCATTTCGCACAAGCCAATAATCTGCGGTCGCAAGCGAGCGAACGTCCCGACAATGGCTCGCTTCTCCTCCTCTGGCTTGGGAACATCCTTCAGGATTTCGCCTTTGACGGTACGATCCTGCCTCAGATAATTCTCCACGTTGTAGGCCACAAACCGGACTTCCGGAATTTCCTCCTGAGACAGGGAAGACGCTGGTCCGATCCCAAAAAAGAGGGCGAGCATTGCTGCTCGCCCTGAAAATTGAAAAATCCAGTCGGAGGCCATTAGGCCATCTTGTCAGAATCGTTTCCGGAAGCTTGGTGATCGAACTCAGTCGCGGGAGAACGCATCTCCAACTTCCTAGGTTCTTCCTTCACCGCATATTCGGCGCGCCGGATTTCATCCTCGAATTCGCGACGAGCGTTTTTGAATTCACCCATCGCCTTCCCCACCCCTCTAGCGAGTTCAGGAAGTTTTTTCGCCCCAAACAAGAGCAAGACGGCAATGAAGATGATAATCATCTCGCCGCCACCAGGTAGTCCCATCATAAGCGTGATTGTTTAAATGAAAGTTAACAACGGTTAGGCCGCTTTCGTATCGTCGTCCTTTTTAGCGGTGACTTCAGCTTCGGCGTCTTCCATCTCCTGACGAGCCTTTTTGAACTCGTTGAGACTTTCTCCGACGCCGCGAGCGAGTTGCGGAAGTTTTTTGGCTCCGAAGAGCAAGATGATCACGAAAACAATGATCGCGATCTGCATAGGTCCAGGCATCATAAGCTTTTAGTAGTAGAGGTTAGTTGGTAGCAAACACGGGGGGCCGGTTTGCGGCTGCTTTCGTGCTCTGTTCGACGTTAAAACGGCTTGTCGGCTCCGTTTCTTGCCAAATTTTTCGGCATTCAAAGTGTAGAGCTTATGAATGAGCTTTGCAATGGGAAGATTTTCCGGCCCGCGCGCTTGCCTCACTCCCTCGCCAATGCACCATCTACGGTCCATGCCGAAACCGGTCGTCGCCAGCTATTGCTCCACGTTTCTCAAACCGGAGATGCTTCACGTTTATCGCCAAATCGCCGGGTTGAAGGAGTTTGATACCTTCGTCATCTGCAAAGAGCGGCAAAGTGAGGCGAAATTTCCCTTCTCCGCCGTCGAAGTCCAGCCCAAGGTTCGGAGCAATTTTGTGCGGCGGTTTTGGCAGAAATACGTCAAGCACGAGCCTCCCATCGTCTACCGTGGTGAATATCAAACCATCGCCAGTATTCTCGAACGACGAGAGGCCGACCTGATGCACGTCTACTTTGGCCACACCGGGGTCCATCTGCTTCCCTTCATCCGTCGCTGGCCCAAACCCGCCTGTGTTTCCTTCCACGGAATGGACGTGCAGACTCGCGAAGGCCAACCCGGCTACATCGATCGCCTCAAGGAACTCCTCACCGAACTCCCCTTGGTTTTGGCCCGCAGTGAGTCCCTCAAGCTTCGCTTGGTCGAGCTGGGCTGCGATCCCGCTAAAATTCGGATCAATCGGACGGGAATCCCAATGGAGAGTTTCCCGTTTCGACAACGCCCCGAACCGGACAACGGGGCTTGGCACTTGGTTCAAGCCTGTCGGTTGATCGAAAAAAAAGGACTCGATCTCACCTTGCGCGCTTTTGCCGAGTTTCAGAAGGAATTCCCCAACGCCAAATTGACGATCGCCGGAGAAGGTCCGCTTCAAGCCGAGCTGGAGAAGCAGATCAAAACCCTCCGGCTCGGCGATTCGGTGGCGTTCTGTGGCTTTCTGAGCGTTGCCGAACTGGCGAATCTCTACGATTCCGCCCACATGTTCATTCATCCCAGTCGGATCACGGCCGATCAAAACCAAGAAGGCATTCCCAACTCCATGGTCGAAGCGATGGCCACGGGCTTACCAGTCGTTTCAACGTTTCACGGCGGGATTCCCGAGGCTGTAAAGGATGGAGTCACCGGCTTACTCTGTCCAGAGAACGAATGGGAGCCGCTTCGAGATTTCATCTTAGATTTCGCACGAAATCCAGATCGATGTGCCCAGTTTTCCCGAGACGCCGCAGAGGAAGTCCGAAATAACATCGCAGCAGAAGCTCAT
>CAYGQD010000147.1:0-18257 GCA_964351855.1 uncultured Verrucomicrobiales bacterium | reverse complement strand
TCTCATCATAGTGGATTCCCTGTTGATCGAGCCACCCCTGGACGAATCTCCTCAGCTCTTCAATCGAAAGTTGATCATTGGTTCTGGTGCATCGCGAGGTGTAAATAATGACTTCCGACCACTCGGCCAATTCGGCTACGAATTCAACGGCACCCGGGAGGGCATCACCGATGTGTGAGGGGCCGCGCCATCCTTCGTAGTAGGCCAGAACCCCATCCAAATCGACACACACTCGCGGGCGTCGTTTTTCTGGGGTGATCCGTTTTCCAAGACGGTTTGACCCTGGCGACTTTTTCTTCGGACTACCAATGCTTGAGGCCGGTTTGGGCCCGGGCCGAACGTTGATCAGCAGATCGATCGCAGCGTTGCCTTCCAGCCAGGGATTCTCAAGCCACTCCTCCCCGCTCCAGACTCGGGAAAAATGATCGTGCGTGTGATGTAGTCCGGGTAGTCTCAACCACGGTCCTATCTTGTCGTTGCGCAGTCGATCCGATTTCGGAAAGGTCTCCGGCGGTTCCGAAAGATTTTTTTGACTCCAATCCGCCGTGATCTCAGTGGCAAATCCGTAGGCGTCACCCATGGGAATAGGCTCTTCGAACAATACCCAAAGGTGGAACCCTCCGTGTCCATTCGAGTCGATCAAAAGGGGATCATATCCTCGGCTGGAAAACACCTCCCACCAATCCCGCGCTGCCAGAAAATTGTGGGCGGCTCGCTGGTCCGCTTCAAAGGCTTCGGGATCATGGAGATCGATATCAATCGCCAACCATTTGCTGAGATCCGACTCGCTTTGGGAATGCAGCCCGATGAGGTGATTCTTGCGGAGACTACCAAAATGCCGGGTGAGCTTCTCCAACGTCACCATGTCTCCAGCACCTCGCTTGGATTTTTGGGGGAGAGTGAGAACTTTGTTGGGTCCGCTCTTGCCCGTGTATTGCCCCCAGACGTCGCCACGATTGACCAGGCGGGTCATTGCCCACTTTGCCAACTCTCCGCTTCGTGTCTTCCACTCAGTACCGATGATTTGGAGGCGGGAATCCATTCGGGAAGTCAGCCATAAGGTCGGAACTTCCTCAATCCTTGAATGACGAAGCTTGAATGCGAGTCGCTTCTTGAAGAGAATCGCCACATGAGCTGGAACGGACTGTATGCCATCGTTGCCCTGTCGCCCCACGCCCGAGCTGACATCACCAATCGGGTAAATGATCGTGCCTTGGCAGTCCCGGGGATCAAGGCAGTTTGGTTTGCTGAAGACCTTCCCGGGGCACGGTTCTGGACGGATCGCGTTCCGTTGCTGGCCGGTGATCAAGTGGAATACGTGGGGCAACCCGTCGCGCTCATTCTTGGAACCTCTGATTCCGCCTGTCGTGATGCGGCCAGAAAGCTGGAGATCAGCTACCATCCCTTACCCGAGGTGCTGGATGTGGAACACGCGGCCGCGATTGGCTGGTTTCACGGGCAAGCGCAGTCAAGACGAATCGGGGTGCCTGCTACTGAAACTGGAAAAACCGTTTCAGGGACGATCCAAACTCCTAACCAATCCCATCTTTATTTGACGCCCCAGTTTGCGGTCGCCTCTCCTACGCCGGATGGATTGAAGATTGAGGTTGAGACGGAAGATCCGGATGGATTGCGCGCGGTGGTCGCCGCTTACCTCCGCTTGACCGAAAACCGGATCCAGATCGAAAACAGCATGGAAAGTTCGAATTTGCGGGGCAAGGAACGCAATGGTCAACCGTGGGCCATTTTGGCGTCGCTTGCAGCCCAGCGCTTTGGTAGATCGGTTCAACTGCAACTCAGTTCTGCTGAGGATGAAGCCGTTCATGGCGGCCGCAGCGAGTTCATTGCCACGTATGAGGCGAATCTCGATCGGGAAGGTCGCCTGTCCGCCATTCGGCTTAAAGTTCTGGCCAATGGCGGAGCTTTCGATCTCCTGGGTCCGGGGAATCTCCAGGGAATGCTGGCCCACTTCCCAGGGGAGGACGAGAAGATCGCCTGGCAAATAGAGGCGCAACTCTGTAAAACGAATCGGCCACCAACGGCTCCCATGATTGGTGGAGGTCTTGCCGAGACTACCGCCTTGTTGGAGGAGATTCGACAGCAACTTGCCGATTCCGAAGGTGTCAGCGGAACTTTTCGCGGGGGCCTCGAAACCGACGAGACCTTCCTGCGGATGATCCGCCTTTCGGAATACGATGACCGACTCTTGCTCAAAGAAGCTTGGAATCTCTCCCACCCGGATCGAAAGCGCGGCATCGCACTTCTCCCCGTTTCGCTCGACCACGCCACCACCCTGGCATCGGATTATGCTACGGTGTTGTTGAATATTTGCGCGGACAACTCCGTTCAACTGCATGTTCCTGGCGGACGCTCGGATTTCACCTTCCTGGCACGCGTGCGCCAACTGGTGATCGAGCAACTGGGCGTCTCGCCGGGAAGTATTACCCTACATCCGGCATCTCTCGCGGGATTGACGAATCCCGTCCCCGCCATCCCCTCGGTTGAGCATGGCTTGGTGTTGCGCGCCGCGCGTGATGCTTGTGAAATGATTAAGAAGCAACTCGTGGAAGGCAAGATGCCTTTGACTGCGGTCGGTCAGGCCGCGCCAGACGCGAATGCCTTGCCGTTGAAAGCGGTTGGTTTTGCCGAAGTGGAGCGAGATTGTCTGACGGAGGAAGTCTTGATTCGCAAAGTGCATCTCCTGGTGGACCGCATCGGAGCCTCTTGTCGAAACCTCGATGAGGCGCTGATTGAGTCCGGGTTTCGTCTCGGTGTAGGATGGCTTACCCGCGAAGGTCTCGTTGCTGGCACTCGGGGAATGACCATCGGGGATCTCCCGCTTGATCTGCGGATCACGGCTCTGGAGGAGGAGTCTGGGCCCGAACAGTTTCTTCTTGGCGGAAACTTCGCTCAGTTGGGTTCCGCGCTCGCGGTGGCGGTTCGGAGTGCGATCCATGATGCTCAGAAAGGCTGAGAAACCTCCACGACTTTCGCCAATCGTGTAAAAATGAGGTGCGAATAGACATCGCTCTCGTCAATTCCGAGCAATTTGCCCAGAGCCAATCGATAGATTGCCAACTGGGGAGCGTAATGGGAACAGGCATCGGAAACATCCTCCTCCGTCCGGACCTTGTTTGTCTTGAAGTCGTAAACGTAGGCTCGATCAAATCTTCCTTCGGCGTCTCGCCTCAGCACAACGCGGTCAAAGGTGCCGGAAATCCAGCGTGCTGCATGGACAAGTTCAAAGCGCTTTTCGAGCCAGGCGATAGGTTGTCGGTAATATTTGGCTTGCTGGAAAACGGCAGCGACTTCCGGTTTCAGCAAGTTGGAAAGCACTTCATCACGGGCCAGGCATTGAACGGAGCTGGTGTTGTCGATCTTCGCGTTGAGTCGCTCCCGGATTTCATCGGAGGAAAGTGCGTCAATCCAAGGAAAGAGTTCAAAGAGTTCGTGAACCATTGTGCCGTATTCCGCAGACTCGATGGTGCCGGGAAGGAAGACAAAACTGGCTCCCTGCTTTGGCTCGGCGGCTTCGTCAGCCGCGCTGGATGGCATCTCCCGGCGAAGCAGACCGAAGCGTCGCCGCGATGACACGGTTCGATTGGGTTGGAACTCCGACTCCGCAAACAACAGGGGAGTTTCATCAGGATCTACCTCCTTGCGATACCAATCCGGTGTGCCTGCTTGGAATGCGACTTCGCACGCCTGCTTCCCAAATTCCCTCGGCTCTCCGGGTTGATCAGGCGAAACCAAAGCCCGACTGACCAAGGTCCGCATCGATGCCTTCTCATCGGGTTCGGTGCAAATGATGTAGTTCGCGAACTTCGCCCGCGTCAGCGCAACATAGAGGACGCAGAGTTCCTGAAACGCGGCCTCATTCTCCAGCTTGTAGCGCGCGGCTCCTAGGATTGGATCTAGATCGCATGCCAGTTTCCGGGGCATACTGAAAACCCATTCGATCTCTCGACCGAGCCCTTCACCTCGCTCGTGAGTGACGAGATCCAGCCGCCCAATGTCAGTCAGGTCTTGATCTCGTGTCCCCTCGATTTCCGCCACGATGACGGCATCGAATCCCAATCCCTTGCTCTTGTGGATGGTCATGACTTGAACCACGCCTTTGGCTGGAGATTCACGGGCAACGAAACCCTTGGCATATTTGACAAAATCCCCAAAAGATCGGTTCCCGCTCTGGTCAAATTCCAGGGTCGCCTGTCGCAACTGCTCGATCCGGCGCTTGGCGAACTCATCCGGCGTAAACCCGCCACGCTGGAG
The DNA here is from genome assembly GCA_964351855.1 of uncultured Verrucomicrobiales bacterium. Lineage (GTDB taxonomy): Bacteria > Verrucomicrobiota > Verrucomicrobiia > Verrucomicrobiales > DEV007 > JBCDHN01. The sequence continues at coordinate 13,985 of CAYGQD010000147.1, read as the reverse complement.
TCGCTCGAGCCAACCTTCGAACGCGCCTTTAAAGCCTCGATCATGAACCAGCTGTATCGTCGATTCCACCAGCTCTCTCCGAGTTCCCTCTGCTTGGTCCCAATCGTTTCCGGAAAGCGCCGGAGACATACAAAGGTGTTTCCACGCCAACGTATCACCGGGATGAGCCGCAAGCTGGATCAATGCCAAATATGAAGCTGCGATAGGATGATCCGAGCCGATGAGGGTGTCTCCATCGACCACGACCGGGACGTCGGTATTCGCTCGGATCGATTCAGCAACCTGCGTAGCAGAATCATTCCGTCGAACGAGGACCGCGCAGCTGAGATCGTTTTCATGAGGGGCTAAATCACGCAAAATCTGAGCCAGGACTCCGATCCGTTTCTCCATCGGGCTCTCCTCATCGTCCCAACCCGATTTGGGCAAGTGGATGAGCTGGACGAATCCTTCACGACCGTCAAAATTCGAAACGTGGGTTTCCCAAGAATCAAACCAGCGCTCGACCAATTCCGGATGGCCTGCGAAAAGGGAGCCGAACAGGCTTCGGTCGCCAAAAACGCGATTGACGGCATCGAGCACGACAGGAGAGGAGCGGTAACTGGTGTTCAGTTCACGTTTGGAAATTTGTTCCCGTCCATAGTGCTCGAAGATATCGAAAAACAAACGGGAGTCCCCCCCCCGCCAACCAAAAATCGCCTGTTTCACATCCCCCACATAGAAAAAACTGCGGGTGCCTGAGCCATCTTGAATCACCTCATCGGCCAGATTTTCCAGCACGTTCCACTGGCGCAGACTGGTGTCTTGAAACTCATCGAGGAGCCAGTGATCGAATTGACCGTCTAGCCGATACTCGATGTTCAGCAGGGCTTCTGCATTTTCCAGACTGAGGGTGTTCTGCGCATGCTGCGGCAGGAGAGCACCACTCAAAAGCAGCTGAATATCGTCAAATCCCAGCTTTCCTCCGCGACGTACCCGATCGTGATAAATCTCCTCGTAGGCAGCCAAGACCGTGTGAATACCTCGAGTTCGCATCACGTTTGGGAAGACCTCGCAGTGCATGAGATAGTCGAGCAGCCTCGAAAGGTGATTACAGATCCGGCTTCCCAGGTGGTAGGTTTTTCCATAGAGCGGAATTTCCAGGGGACCGCCGGCATGGATCACTTCATAGTGGCTGAAAAGGCGCTCCTGCAGCGCTTTGGGCTTCGGCAGAGCCTTCCCCGGCTTCATCCCGCGAACCATCGCGAGAAAGTCTTCCCACATCTTCTCAGACCTTCGGTCAAATCCAATGGCATTCAGTTGGACGCTCAGCTGATCACATTCCAGATCGACATCGCCGATTCCCCGTAGCCATCGGCAGCCTTGCGGCCAAATCGCTTTTTCCTCGGCCCAAAGCGCTGCGTCGGGAGCTTGGAGGTATGTCTGGTGATAACGCCCCACGAATTGATCGAACGTTCGCACCATTTGCTTTTCTTCGGCACCAAAAGTGGCCAACTTGAAGGCCTCTGTGAACGAGCGATGAAGATCGCCGTTCTGGAACAATTGCTCGAAGACTTGCCGCCTCGCGGTTGTGGCCTCGTGAGGTTCCATGACCTCAAAATTGGAAGCCAGACCAAATTCCGCTGGAAAGCAGTGAAGCACTCGATTGAAGAACGAATCGAGAGTTCCAAGGGTCAATACATGCAAATGATCGAGAACGCTGCGAAGGAGTTCCGTAGCCCGTGGTTGCGAAAAGTCGGCCACTCCAATCTGGCTGGCGATCGTAGCCGCATGATTGGGATCGCTCGCGGCTCGGGCCAGCTTTTGCAGGATCTCGTCGAGAAATTCTGCCGCCGCTTTGCGGGTAAAGGTCAGGGCAATGAGTTTTTCCGGGGCGACTCCGAGGGCCAGAAGCATCACGAAACGATTCGTCAACGCGTAGGTCTTTCCAGAGCCCGCCGATGCGAGAATCATTTCGTTCCGGATAATGGGACTCATGTTAGAGCAGCATGACTGCAATTCCCCGCAGGGAAACCAATTTTCTCCATCTCACAGAGGTGAGCGATGAAGCAGCGTTCAACAACCTCTACGCAAAATCTCGCAGAGCATGGAGCTTGGCAATGGCCCGTCCATTGAGAATTTGTTCCTCAGCTATCGAAATGCCGACCTCCAAATTCGGAGCGACGCCGGCAATGACCAATCCGGCGGCTGCGTTGAAGAGAACCAAATCACGCTTGGGGCCTGAAATCGAGCCATCAAGAATCCCGGTCAACAGTGACGCGTTCTTTGATGAGTCGCCTCCCGCTAGTTCGCTGATGGGCGACGCAGAAAATCCAAAATTTTCCGGGTCAAGGGTCATCGTTTCGCTCATCTGACCGTCGCGCGTCTCAGCGACGGTATTATGTCCCAGGGTGGAGAGTTCATCCATGGCTGCGCCATCCTGCGTTCTTCCATGAACCGCCCAGGACCTCTTTCTTCCTAGCTTGGCAAGGATTTGAGCGAATACTTCGGGCAATTCTGGCGAAAAGACTCCGATCAATTGGTAGAGAGGACGGACTGGATTCAACAGTGGGCCGAGGATATTGAAGACCGTTCGGGTTCCTTCTTCCGCCAATTGCTTGCGGACCGGAGCCACGGCTTTGAAGGCCGGGTGGTAGTGAGGTGCGAAAAGAAACCCTAGCCTGGTGGCGCGGACACATGCTGAAAACTCCTCCGGCGATTGATCGATTTTTACTCCCAACGCTTCCAGCACATCAGCGCCTCCACTTTTGGAGGTGATACCTCGGTTGCCGTGTTTGACCACGTTGACTCCGGCCGCAGCGAGTATGAACATTCCCGTAGTGGAGACGTTGAAAAGGTTCAGCTTGTCACCACCGGTGCCGCAAACGTCAATGGTTGGCCCTTCCAACGAATTCAAATCCAGGGGAGGAACGATCGCATGCTCGAGGAAGCCTTCCACCAATCCGGCAATTTCATCGGGCGTTTCTCCTTTTTCCGCCAAGCTCTTCAAAAAACGGGCGCGCTCAGCGACTGTCTCCGAATCATTGAGTAATTCGGTGGCAACAATTTTTACCTCAGCACCGTCCAAATGCTGTCCCGTCTGGATTTTTTCCGTGAGTGCGTTGAGTTGACTAGGCATGACCGAAAAAAGCTGGGGTAGATCCTGATTTGCGCAACCTCCAAAGCCCCGCAACAGTTAAGTAACATCTTCGTCATGAATCTTGAGGACTCCTCCCATCCGAAAAGCCTTCAGGGCAGGCTTCTGATTGCCTCTCCAAAGCTCACCGAGCCGACCTTCGCGAGGACGGTTCTGTTGCTGGCAAACTATTCTTCGAGCGAAGGTGCCTTGGGATATGTCATGAATCGTCCGATCAACAAATTGGTTTACGATTTGCTCTCGGATCCCGAATTTGGGGAATTGGGAGGCGTTCCGGTCTTTCAGGGTGGCCCGGTGAGCCAGGAGCACTTAACCTTCTGCTCGCTCGGGTGGAACAATGCCAGCGATTCCCTCCAGTTGAAGACTCATCTTTCGACTCAGGAAGCCAATCAGCATCTCAAGGAAGGCTTTAGCGTAAGGGCCTTTGTTGGCTATTCCGGTTGGTCCGGCGGCCAATTGGAATCCGAGCTCGAAGATGACGCCTGGGTGGTGAAGGTTCCGGTCCCGGAGATCGTGGAAATCGAGAACCTGAACTCCGGATTATGGAGTGACTTAATCCGAGATGTCAGCCCTTTCCATCGGCTAGCAGCGGATATGCCCGACGATCTCTCCTTGAATTAAGCCCCAAAAGCGGCGTTGTTGCGTGCCTGTGTCGTATAGAGCAGGGAAATCGGAATTCCGACAATTCGGCGTCCAACTCAGCCCAGCGAAATTTAATCTCCGTTTTAGCGACTAAAAGTTATGTCAGAGCCCCAAAATGATTCAGATGATCGCAACCGCCCCGAAGGCGGAAGCGGAGGTTTTAATTGGCGAGGAATGCTACTCCTCATGATGGCCTTCTTGCTTTTCGCGCTCGCATTTTCCCCGTTCATGAGTGAGTCCGCTACCGGGGATCGCCTTACCTATTCCGAGTTCAAAGAGCTTGGCGAAGCAGGACGAATTGTCGGCAGCGAGGAACGTCCCCTGCGCGTGGTCGAAGGAGAAGGAAAGCGCAAGACCTACATCAGCGGATGGTATGTCCCGGAAGTTACTCAATCGACCGAAGAAAAAGACGGGTTCGAGCGGTTCAGTGCCGTGATCAATCTTCGATTCATTGAGGATGATTTGATCCAGTTTTTGAAGGAAACCAAGGTTGCCCCCGAGAGCGGGAGTGATTCCGCCATGCTCATTGAGCATTTCGGCTTTGAAATGGAGAGCAATGTCCTGCCGACGGTCATGATCAGCCTCCTGCCGATCCTGGTCCTCCTCGCGATCATTTACTTTCTCTTTCGTCACCAGATGAAGATGGCGGGACGCGGTGCGATGAGCTTCGGGCGAAGCAAAGCCAAAATGATGAGCTTGGACAAGAACAAGATCACCTTTAAGAATGTCGCCGGGGTGGAAGAGGCCAAGGAGGAAGTCTGGGAAATTGTTGAATTCCTCAAGGATCCTAAGAAATTTCAGCGGCTTGGCGGACGCATTCCCAAAGGCGTCCTCATGGTCGGCCCTCCCGGAACGGGGAAGACCCTCTTGGCACGCGCCATTGCCGGCGAAGCCGACGTGCCGTTCTTCAGCATCAGTGGATCTGACTTCGTAGAAATGTTCGTCGGGGTTGGGGCATCGCGGGTTCGCGACATGTTTGAGCAGGGCAAGAAGAATGCACCCTGTATCATCTTCATTGACGAGATCGACGCCGTGGGTCGGCATCGGGGTCACGGACTTGGTGGTGGTCATGACGAACGGGAACAGACGCTCAATGCGCTTCTCGTGGAGATGGATGGATTTGATACCACTGAGGGCGTGATCATCATTGCAGCCACCAACCGTCCTGACGTTCTCGATCCAGCGTTGCTGCGGCCAGGGCGTTTCGACCGGCAGATCACGGTGAATCTCCCTGATGTCAAAGGGCGTGAGGAAATTCTCCTGGTTCACGCGAAGAAGGTGAAACTCGCGAAGGATGTCGATATGGCGGTCATTGCCCGGGGGACACCGGGTTATTCTGGGGCTGAGTTGGCCAACGTCATCAACGAAGGTGCTCTTTTGGCTGCGAGGAAGAATCAGAAGTCCATCACCATGGCGGACTTGGAAGAAGCCCGTGACAAGGTCCGATGGGGCCGCGAACGTCGCAGTCTAGCTCTCAGCGAGAAAGAGAAGGAGAATACCGCTTATCACGAAGCGGGTCATGCCATTCTCAATGTCTTGCTGGAGCACACCGATCCTCTCCACAAGGTAACGATCATCCCGCGTGGTCCTTCTCTCGGATCAACCATGTTCCTCCCGGAAGAGGACAAATACACCCACCGGCGCAATGAGTTGCTCGACAACTTAGTCGTGGCCATGGGCGGACGCGTGGCCGAAGAAATTGTCTTTGGTGATGTCACGAACGGTGCCTATGGAGACATCAAGATGGCTACCGGATCCGCTCGGCGAATGGTTTGTGAGTGGGGAATGAGTGATGAACTTGGAATGGTGGAATACGGGGACAATCACGAGCATGTGTTCCTTGCTCGGGATGTTTCAGCCGGTCGGAATTACAGCGAGGCTACGGCGCAAAAAATCGATCGCGAAGTGAAGCGACTGATTGATGACGCTTACGACAAGGCGAAACAGATGTTGGTCGAGAATCGCTCCCTGCTGGATGGCATCGCTCAAGCTCTGCTGGAATACGAGACTCTGGGTGCTGATCACATTCGTGAGATCATCAAATATGGCGAGTTGAGAAATCCGCCTAGTAGCCCGACACCGCCGGCGCTTCCAAGCAATGCCGAGGCTCCAAAAGAACCGAAGCTGGAGCGGCCTAAAGAGGATGACGATGAGCTTCCTGGTGGCCTGGAAGGTGCTCCCGTTGGTGCCTGATCGCTAACGGGATTCATCAATTTGACCAAGCCGGAGCCCTGAATGGGGTTCCGGCTTTTTTGGGTTTCAAGAATCCTTTCTGAATCGGGGCTCGAAAAATGTGGCCAAGGGATCGCGGTCTAATCTCGATCCGCAGGCGGCGTTGGGGGAACTTTATTTCCCGTTGGATTCAGTTTCTGGCTTCCGGCGGTGAGAGAAGAGCCATTCGAGCCATTCATCCGAGGCATACGTTTGGGTCCAGGCGTCGTGCCCGACTCCCTCGTAGATCGTCAGTTGCACTTGGGTATTTCCGCTGCTTTTCAGGGTGTCGGTCATGGTGATGGCGAGATCAACCGGCACGGCAGGATCATCACTGCCGTGGAAGCACCAGACTGGCATTTCGGTCAGAGCGCGCTTCGCACGAATCGGATTTCCTTTTCCGCAGATTGGCAAAATAGCGGCGAATTTTTCGGGGTAGCGGCAAGCCGTTTCCCAGGTTCCATATCCTCCCAAACTAAGCCCGGTGAGATAGATTCGGGTCGGATCGATCCGATGCGTCTTTTGGATCTCCTCGATCAAGAGAAGGATGGCTTCGGTATCCCACCACTCGTCTTTCGGGCATTGTGGTGAGACGACGACACAGGGGAAATGATCCCCTTTGGCGATGCGCTTGGGCGGTCCATGTCTGCTGACCGCCTGGAGTTCACCGTCACCTCGCTCCCCTGAACCATGAAGGAAAACAAGCAAGGGCCATTCGTGATCATCCGTAACAGAATAGTCTGGCGGAAGGTAAAGCAGATACGGGAGCGACTTTTCGATCATGACCGAAAATTGTTCCGGGGTTTGCTGTCCGGGTTCTGTTGCTTCTGAGAAAGTGAGCGTGACTGCCAGGACGAGGACAACCTGCGGACAGTGGCAAGCCAAGGTTACGAAGACGTTCATGGCTCCCATTGTAATCACTTCTTCGGATCGCTCAAAGAGAGACTCCCAGACGAACCCAACAAAAAAGGGCCTGCCGTAGCAGACCCTTCTTGGTTAAAAGATAGAGTGGAAATTTAGGTTAGATGTAGACGCTTTCTTTCTTCAGCTTCTTAACCAACAGGTAGTAGAACACCGGACGAAGCTTGGCGCGGTTGGATCGGCCGATCTTCTCGATGGCGTGTTCAATGGCTGCGTCCAGTTTCGGGCCGTCTTCTAACCCTAACTTCTTAATTAGGAATTTTTCTTTGATCCCTGCGATCTCTTTCGGTTGGGCTGCTGCGACCAGTTTGGCATCGGCTTTGTAAAGCGATGGTCCCAATCCTTTGGCAATCGCTCGCAACAACTCTTCGTTGCAAGGAATCTTCTGGTTTTTCATCTGCTCTTTGCAGGCCTCAATGGCGTCGTCAAGTTTGCTCATGTTAGGTGCTTTGACATCGTTTTCAGAAAAAATCAAGCCTTGTTTATGGTAAAGCCTCTTGTTTGCATGTTAGGGTCGGGAGGATCGGGAGGATTTCTCAGAGGCGCTCCCTGCTCATGATTCGTGATTGCAGAGTCTGCTCCAACAGTCCAACATCACAGGCATGCCTTTCATCCACGATGACTTCATGCTTCAGAGTGCGTCCGCGCGATCCCTCTACCACCAGTTCGCCAAGGACCAGCCTATCCTGGATTACCACAATCATCTTCCTCCACGCGACATTGCCGAGGACCGGGTCTTCAACAATCTCTTCGAGATTTGGCTGGAGGGTGATCACTATAAATGGAGAGCGATGCGGAGCAATGGCGCGGCCGAAAAGTTTTGCACGGGTGACGCTGATCCCTACGACAAATTCCTCGCCTTTGCGGAGACCGTCCCACACACCCTGCGCAATCCTCTTTACCACTGGACCCATTTGGAATTAAAGCGCTACTTCGGGATTGAAAGCCTCCTCAGTCCGGAAACGGCTCCGGCGATTTGGGAGGAAGCGAACGAGATGCTCAACGATCCCGCCTTCAGTGCTCGGCAGATCTTGAAACGCTTCAAAGTTGATACCGTCTGCACGACCGACGATCCCACGGATACATTGGAACATCATCGCTCCCTGGGGAGCTCTGACTGCGGGACCAACGTATTCCCCACCTTTCGGCCTGACAAAGCCCTCAATGTTCACCTGCCGGAACTCCTTAATCCCTGGATCGATGCATTGGGATCGGTTGAAGACACCACCATCGATAGCTACGCTGCGCTCTGTGACGCCCTGCGAGAACGTCACGGCTATTTTCACAGCTTAGGAGGAAGACTTTCTGACCATGGCATTGATCACTGCTACGCTGACTTCTGCTCCGACGCAGAGGCTTCGCGAATTTTCGACAAGGCTCGTTCGGGAATAGCAGCGAGCCCTGAAGAGCGCGGAAAGTTCGCTTCAAATCTCATGCTTCTCTTTGGGCACCTGGCTGCTGAGAAAGGCTGGACGATGCAACTCCATCTGGGACCGATTCGAAACAACAACGCCAAGTTGTTTGAGACATTGGGACCCGATATTGGCTGTGACTCAATCGGAGATTTCAGCCAGGCAGCTTCCCTCTCCCGCTTTCTGGGCGAACTCAGCAAGACGGACGCCCTTCCGAAGACGATCCTCTACAGCGTGAATCCGGCAGATAACTTTGTCTTGGCCACGATGGCAGGAAATTTCCAGGAAGGAGAGATTCCCGGGAAGATCCAGTTTGGCTCCGGATGGTGGTTCCTTGATCAGAAAGAGGGCATGGAGTGGCAGATGAATGCGCTGTCCAACTGCGGACTTCTCTCACGGTTCATTGGGATGTTGACCGATTCCCGCTCGTTCATGAGTTTCCCGCGGCATGAGTACTTTCGTCGCACCTTGTGCAATCTCGTTGGTCAAGATGTCGAGCAGGGCCTCATTCCCAATGACGAAGGTCTCCTCGGCCCGATGATTGAAAACATCTGTTTCGGGAACGCCAAGAGTTACCTTGGACTCGCTTCTTAGGTCGTGAGAGAAACCTCGTCAGGGTCAGTGCTTCTGGCGGGTTGAACAAGAATCTGCTCCTGGCGGATTAGTTCGCCAGCTTGCTCTTGCCAATGATTGTTTAGGATCCGGTTGCCAACACCCTGAAGTCGCTTGGAAACTTCCGCGACATTTTCAGGCGTCCAGAGCGCAAACTGCTGATACTGGTAGATCCCTAACTCCCTGAGCCGCCCCTCAAGCTTTGGTCCAATTCCTTTGACCAACTTCAAATTGTCGATCTTGAAGGGCTCGCGATGAAACACCAGTCCTAGATCTTGATCCAGGCGTGCGCCTTGGTTGAGAAGGTCCCGGGAGGAGAGAGCGTAGCGATGGTTCTGGGGAGCCTCTGCGGGACGACAGGCCAACTGGGCCGCTGATCGGATCCAACCAAGATGGAGAATGGTCTCCGGATTGATGCTTAGCCGCTCCGCGTGGGCCTCGACATGAGCCCCTGACCACAACGAAATCTGCTTGAAACACCAGACGCCAACTGAATTGAGCGCGAACTCCATGTGGGCATCGATTCCCGGGAGGTCTTCCAGCGGATCAGAATGGGTCGGTTCATCGAGATAGGTGATCCCGAGATCCTCATTTGGGGACACCGCTTCACTGGGAAAATGCTCTCCAATGACCGCTGAGATTTCCGGAATAGAAGGTCTCGCCGTTTGCCAAACACGACTCGCTGCATAGCGCTGGCGATCGAGCATTCCGGCGTGGGGAATCCACTTCCCAGTGTCAATGTGCTCCTTCTCGACTTCCAGGAGGTTGGCAATCACGGTGAGATGAGCATCCGTCCAGTATGCGATTTGACGCCATCGATAGATTCCCAATCCCGTCAACCGTTGGGCAATTTCAGGCTCAATTCCAGGAACCTCCGTCAAGTCATCGCTGATTTCTGGTTGGAAATCAAAAACGATCCCAAGCTCGTCATCAACTCGTAGACCCTTCTCTCCGGAGAACTCGTGATCGATGATCTTGGGAAGCGAATGACGGGAAGGGGCAATAAACGTTTCTTGCCGCAAACCATCCGACCAGCAGGCGAGACGCCTTGCCTGAGATCGCCACGCGTGCTTCGCGCAATATCCCAGCCCAAGATTTAATTTGCTCTCCAAAACGTCCACCGTCACCTCTCCCCAACCAGCGATTTGGCGAAAGCGATAAATCCCCAGGTCATAGAGTGCACCCTCCTGCTTGGGGCCCAATCCCTCTATGAGGGTTAGCTCATCGAACGAGTCCGGGCTCTCCAAAAAAATCAATCCCAGTTCTTCATCACGCACGGTTCCTGGCAAATCGCCCAAACCTGATGGATGGGTCTCTTCTGCGATGGCCAGGCTCTCTTCTCCACCCCAAGCCCAGCGCCATTCCTCCAGGCGAAAGCGACCGATTCCGAAACTGAGGCGAAATTTCTCTAACTCCACTTTGGTCAGCTCCTCAAGCTCAGCTAACTGGCTGAAATACTGAATCCCGGTTTGATGAAGTCGAGCACAGGCAAAATTATCCACTCCGGGCAAGGCGGTAAAGTCATCGAAGTCAGGAACGCTTCGGTGGGGGGAATGAAGCGTCGACGCTTTCTCCACCCCAATCCGGTCTTTGAGTTTCTCCACAGTGGCCTCCAAACGCTCATATTCACTCTCCAACACCCGCATGCGGCGGGTGGACACATACCAGGAGACATACCCATACCAATAACCGATTGCGCCAAACGTGAGAACGGCGAGGGCGACCAGAAAGGGTGAGTTTCCCAGAAGGAAAGGGATGGATTCGACAAAGGCCAAAGTCATTTGTCTTCCTGCCCCTCCCTGAGCTGTGCTTTGATCCTTGCCTGTTCATTGGTTAGGGCACGCATCTTTACTTCGATCCCGTCGGCAATCACGCGCAAGCTCTTCCAGCGAACCCAGGCGATCCCGACACCGAATCCAGCGGCAAGAAGACCTAAAACGCCCCAAGCAACCAACTGGCGAGGCCAGTAGTAAAAGAACGAAGCGGCGTCTGCAAAAATCGGATCCATAATGTTAGGGGATAATCGTAAACTCAACCCTCCGATCCAGCTCTGGACTGCTGCTGGACTTCACGATGGTAACTCCAACGAGTCGCATTGCAGGCACTGGCACCTTTAATTCCGAAAGAGCCTCCCGAACGGAATGGGCCCTTCGGCTTCCAAGAGAAAGGTTCTGGGAGGCAGAGCCGCTCTCGTCGGCAAAAGCCTCGATCAAGATGACGGCATGGGTCCCCGCATCGCGATACTGTCTTGCCCCGATCTCAACTTTGCTGAGTTGATCCGAAGAAACGCGGCTTGAGCCCGCATCGAAGTAGATTGCACCTTGATGCCAGGTTTGGAATTGTGGTTGGTTTGATGCCGACGGGATGACCTGGTTCTCAATCGAAAACCCCTCGGCAAACATCCGTTGAAGCTTCAACCCCAATCCATCGACGGATGCCTTTGTCTTGGCTACCCCGCTGAGAGAAGCGGATCTTTTGACAATCCGAAACGTGCCCTCATCTTCGACGTGAGTCGGCAGGCGAGGAATGAAATCGAGCAGAGCCTCCATCCACTCGGGTTCCGAAATTCTGGAGTCACGCTCGATTTCGGTCTGCTTTAAAAGGGCCCCAGGGTAAGCCCTCCGAAAAGCGCCAATGATCCGATCTCGCGACTGATCATCGGGAACGATGCCGGCGATTTCCAGCGCATGTTCCGAAAAGGTGGCTTCCATCTCCAAATGCGGTGGCGGTGGCCGCATCTCAGAGTTCGTCGAGAGCCCACTTTCAATGACAAAGCCGATTCCGAAACTATCCCCTGCGATCTCAAGGAGTTCTGCGCACTCCTCTTTCGTGGCGAATGTCCCGGAAATTTTGACCTGCTCTCCGGTGACTTCCAGTCCCTGCTGTTCTCCCTCAGCGAACAAAGACTCCAGGATTGAAGTAAGGGATGGCAACCATTCTGGAGACTTAACTTTCCGGTCGAGGCTCAGATCATTCGTCACGTTTTCTCCAATCGTTTGGGTGACCGCTGTCAGAATGAAGGCTCTGCGTGCCTCATCGGGCACGACGCCTGAGACGATAATCCGATCATTCTCTCGCCATATCTCCAGACGACTGGGTAGATCCGGAGCTTGAACCTTCACGTCGTCGATGAGTTTCGTTCCGGTCGGAAGCATGGCTATCGCCAAATCACGAAGACGCTGGGCATCTTCCTCGTTGGCAGCCTCTCGTTGAAGAAGCCACTCTTCTCCACCAATCCGGACGGATGCGGAGGTTGCGCCGAGTAGGAACTGCTTTAGAAACGGTGCCAAATTTGCGTTCCATGGAGCAGGATCTACATGGCTACTGGCAACGAGACCCGGAGTGAGGACGCTAAAATCCAGTGCCTCTCCAATTCGCTTGAGATCCGCGATCAACTCGGGAGTTGGCAGGGCACCGTGCAAACGCAAAATCCCCTGATCAAGATCCGCTTGGAGCATGGAAGGAACGGGGACCACAATGTTGAGATTCGAGCGAACCCTGGCGGAAGGTACTTGCTTCCTAGCCACTTCGATCAAGGCTTGTCGCGCTTCCTTCGTAGGCACGTGGCCATTGAGGAAGAGGTCTAGATTCCGAACCTCAAACGTTGCCCTGGAATAGGTCGGACTATCATTGAAGTGGCTTGCGACCGCCTCGACCACGGTCGCTTCGCGCCTGGATGCCGAGCAACGATGGCTCAGGAAAGCGAAGCCAACGATGCAGAACGTAAAGAGGGTGAGGATTAGCCGTTTCACGGGATTCGACTATAACTAACACAAGACGAATTACATGAAAAGCAAGTAATTAAGGAAACTGAACCAAATTGACGAACGGTGGCAGCTTATTCCCACTCGATGCTCGCCGGCGGTTTCGTCGAAATATCGTAGAGCACTCGATTTACGTGAGGAACCTGATTGAGAATGCGATTGGACACTTCGGCGAGAAAATCGCTATCGAAACGAATCCATTCTGCAGTCATCGCATCGACGCTGGAAACAGCTCGAAGCACAATCGGCCATTCATAGGCTCGTTCGTCGCCTTTCACGCCGACGGTCTTGCAGGGCAGTGCGGCAGCATAGGCTTGCCACACCTGGTCATAGAGTTTTCGCTCGCGCAGAAGATCGATGAAGATGGCATCGGCCTCACGAATCACTTCCAGGCGTTCCGTGGTGATCTCACCGGGGCAGCGGACGGCTAGGCCCGGCCCCGGAAAGGGGTGACGACCGACGACGGCGTCGCTCAGCCCTAGACTTCGCCCCAAAGCACGGACCTCGTCTTTAAATAACTCGTGAAGGGGTTCGATCACTTTTCCCTGCTTTTTCATTTCAAGGATTCGATCGACCCGATTGTGGTGGGTTTTGATTTTGGAAGCGATTGATCCACTGGAGGCGCTTTCGATCACATCCGGGTAAAGGGTGCCCTGCGCCAACATATCAATGCTTCCAGCTGCCCCAAAAAATACGTCAATGAAGAGATTCCCGATAATCTCGCGCTTTCGTTCCGGGTCTTCGACACCTTTGAGTTCACCCAGAAATAGATCGCCCGCTTCAATGGTCTCGATTGCAATGCCGATCGTTTCGAACTGATCCTGCACCTCTTTCGCCTCGTTCTTGCGGAGCATTCCCGTGTCGACAAAGATGAAGCGCGATTTGACGTTGGCCTCGTGGATGAGCGCAGCCAATACCGAAGAGTCCACCCCTCCTGAAACTCCGCAGACGACATGATGCTCACCCACTTCTTCCCGAACTTGAGCGATCAGTTGATCCTTGAACGACTCCATTTCGAATCGAGGAGGATCATCCGCCATGTTCAGGAAGTTCTGGAGAACCTTGGATCCTTCGTGAGTGTGAGTGACCTCCGGATGGAACTGAATCCCGTACCATCCCTCCGCCCACTTCAGGCCGACCGGAGTGCCATCTTGGTTGCTGGCAAGAATGATGGCTTCATCCGGCATCTTGCAGGTATCGCTATGACTCATCCAAATTTTCGACTCCCCTACCCCCTCTAACAGCCCCCGGTCGTCAAGGGCTTGAGAATGGCAGGTCCGTATTCCCGGG
>CAYGQD010000146.1:0-18315 GCA_964351855.1 uncultured Verrucomicrobiales bacterium | reverse complement strand
TAAGCGCGTTCCGCTGTTGCTGAAGCGCCTGCAGTTGATCCGCGACCCGGTTCAGCTCGACTTCCAATCGCAGAGACGCACTGAGATCTCCACCGCCTCTCACCTTCTCGTCGACCGTCGGTGCCAGCTGCTCCAGCAAGCTCAAATTCTGCCGCGTCACCCGGGTCGCCTCGCCCAGAAAGGCATAATCGAAATACCCCAACCCGACCTCGTGAATCACCTGTCGCTGCGTCGCCTCGAAGCGGTAAAAGGCCGTTTGCGCCGCTTGATCCGCGATTCCCTTCCGCAGCGTCAATTTCCCTGGCCAGGGAAACGCCTGGGTCAGACTGACGGTTCGCTCCTGAGGCCCGGTGCGGGTCTCCACTTGGGAGACAAACTCCATGTAGGAGAGCTTCGGATCGGGAAGCGCCCCCACCTGAATCCCGATCTGGCGAGAAGCCTTGACCCGTTCAAACTGAGCCGCCAGTTCAGGATTCGCCGCCAGAGCCTCCCGGAGATAACCGTCCAGGTTTCCCGGGCTCGGTTCAGCCAACGCGATCGAAATTCCAAAGGCGAAGGAGGTTAAAAAACGGGACAGAGATTTCATACGAGGCGGAACACAGGGAAACTCCACAAACGTTTTAACACCGATCCCGGTTCTACCCCTTAAGGAAAACGCGAGACGGTCAGGGTAACAAAAAGCTAAAGATAATCTAACCATCAATATTTCCGAATGAAACTTCCTTTTTCGGAGCCGTTCCTCCCAGCTTCTCTCCATTTGCCACCGAATTTGACTTGTGAAGCGGGAGAAAAAACCTCCCCTTTTTGATATGACTCGTTCTCTTCCGTATCGACACCTGGCGACCGGCCTCTGCGCCGTGCTTTGGATCACCGGCCTTTTTGGAGCCGCCGCGCAACCGACCATCCATGTGTTCCCGGTCTTCTGCAATGCTTACCCGGGCGATGCGGGCGCGATCAATTCGAGCGTCACGGCCGACCGGTTCGTGATCAACGGGATCTTTCGCGAGCACATTTCTGAGGCGGGTTGGGGCGTGCGGGTGAAGATGATGGAGGTCACGGGAATGGACGCGACGAAGGAGGAGATCGAGCGCCGGTTTCGGGAGATGGCGGCGGACGTGGGGCCGGAGGATACCGTCTTCGTTCACTTCTCCGGGCATGGAGTGATTCCGGATGCGGCAGAGCAAGTTCAGTTTCTACAAACCTGCGACCTGCAGCTGATCAATCGCGATGAATGGGCGAACTGGATCGAGGGACTGCCGTGTCGGCTGAAGATCTTCATCACGGATTGTTGTTCGAGCTATCCACCTTCCCGTGAGTTGGCGGAAGGAGACGATGACGTGGCCCCGTGGGAAACGCTCTACTATCTTCTCCTCAAGCACGAGGGATTCGTGAATATCACCGCAGCCTCTCCCGGACAATTCGCCTATGGAACCGAGCGTGGCGGCTACCTCACCGTGAATCTGGAATCGGATATGCAGCGTTTCAAAACCTGGAGCGAGGTCTTCCAAGCGACTCAAAGCCGGGTTCAGGAGGAATCGATCGCCGAGGCTCGATTGACCGGTGACGCCGAGATGACCCCACAGCGACCGTTTGCCTACAGCTTGGGTCGGCCGCTGTTTGCCGGAGCGGCGGTCGCAGCGGATCTGCCGGGTTCGATCGCTTACGTGCTTCCAGATTCGAATCGGCGGGCGCTCGAGGTTCGTGAGTTGGATCGGCTGGGATTGCAGCAGCTGTATTTGGCGCGGAATGAGATCTTTGCCCGGCACGGCTACGATTTTTCGACCTCGCTGCTCCAGAGCTACTTCGCCTCGCGCCCCTGGTACAACCGCAAGCCGGGCTTCAAATCTCCCGCCCTGTCTGAAACGGAGGTTCGCAATGCCGAGCTGATTAAGGACGTGGAAATTTCCCTGGGCGGCCCCTTCATCACCTACGCGAGTTCCCTTCCTGGCGATGGCGGCGCAGGAGCGGTGCCTGACATCTTCGCCTATTCCTCGGTGCAGCCGCTGGTCCGTTCCGTGGTTCAGAGCTTGTCGCTGCCGGAGCTGAATCTCGCTCGGAACGAAATCTATGCGCGGCACGGTTACCCCTTTCAGACTCGCGCCCTCCAGGATTACTTCGCCCGGAAGCCTTGGTATCGCCCCCAAGCCGGAGCGACGAATCCGAGCTTCAACGCGGTCGAAAAACAGAATCTCTGGCTGATCAAAAAGATCGAGCGGATCAAAGGCGGCCCGCACCAGTGGTAACGCGGTTCAGAGGCGTGGCTTCGCCGGTTTGATCGGAGTGTCCCAGGCTTGGGCTCCTTTGAGACGGACTTTGCGTTGAAAGACTTTGGTCCCGCAGGTGGCGAAGAGGGTTTCGCCGCGGAAGGTGACATTGGAAGGATGACGCTCGCCGATCGGGGAAGGGACGATGAGGTGAACCCGTCCCGGCATATCGCAAATCTGGATGCCCATGGCCGAGGCGACGAGCAGCCAACCGTCTTCGGTCACGCACATTCCATCCGCCAGACTGCGGGAATCGACCGAACCGGGTGGCAGATGCAGATGATAGAACGGTTGGATGTGTTCCAGAGTGCCGTCCGGTTTCCGCTGACCAGACCAGACAAAACGACCAGCGTAATCGGCGGCTAGAACGAGCGATTGATCCGTGCTCAAGACAACGCCGTTGACGCCGGAATACCCCGTTCCCGCGACCTTCGCCTCACCGCCTCCGGCCGGGATCATCCAAATCTGACGAGTCCGTGGCTCGGAGAAGTAGACGGTTCCATCCGCAGCCGCGACCACGTCATTCGGTCGAACGCCCTTGGCCAGCACCTGCTGCTCGCCAGTTTCCGTGTTCCAGGCGATCAAACCGCCGGGCTCGCGCTGACAGCCGTAAAGCGTGATTCCATCTGGCGCGAAGGCCAGCCCATTCGTCTGCCCGGTTGCTTCCTGAAAAAGCTGGACCGTTCCATCGAGACCGACCTTCCAGATCTTGCTCAGCTCGAGGTCTGAAAAGTAGAGTTCGCCAGCGGCGTTGACGGCCGGGCCTTCGGTAAATCCGTGGCCTTCGCTGACCAATTCCCAATCTTCGCCTTCCACCAAAAACGTGGCCGCGTCACTCTTCGAGCGATCGTAGTGGGTCTTGATCTCCGGCGCGGTTTCCCAGTTTTCCCAGAGCCAGCGCATCACCTTGGGGAAGATCGCATTGCCGTGTTTGCGGTTGTGACCGCCCTCGCCCCACTCGTGATTCACTTCGTAGCCAGCCCACTCCAGAGACGCTAACATGTCCTGATTTGCGACCCACCAGCTGCCACAATAGAGGCTGTTATCGTTCTTCCCGTCTTGGAGAAAAATGCGCAGCGGCTTCGGCTCCGTTTTGCGGACAAGAACGGGAAGCTCGTTCCCTCCTCGAAGCCCGACATACGTTCCCACAGTGGTGTAGACGCGGCGGAAAGCGTCTGGCCGATTCCACGCAGCGACAAAGGCGGCGATCCCACCGGAGCTCGAGCCACAGATCGCCCAAAGATTCGGATCCTCAGTCACGTTCAAATCCTTCAGCGCGACCGGGAGCAATTCTTCCAGCAGAAACCGCGCGTAACGATCATCGACCGCGTCGTATTCGAAGGAGCGATTGTAGCGCGCCAGAACGTCCTCGCTCGTCGCCGGGACGACGCCCGGGTTGATGAAAACGCCAATCGTCATCGGCATCTTCCCTTGGTGGATCAGGTTGTCGAAGACGGTCGGCACCGCCTTGAGATAGCCGCCACCGTCTTGAAACACCATCAGCGCAGCGGGCTGCGATCCGTCATACTGAGCGGGCGTGTAGACGAAGTAATCGCGGGTCGTTCCGGGAAAAATCTCGCTTCCGGCGAAAACATGGTTCGTCACCGTTCCCCGGGGAACGCCATCTTGCGGGAGGGAATCCGGATCGACCGGATAAGGCCCTTCGGCGGGTGGTTGCTGGGCAAAAACGGAACCGACGGCAAGCGCGGCCAGCACAAGGAACAAGCGGGGTTTCATCCCGCCGACCAAAGCGCAGATCAACGGGGAAGCAACCGGGCGGCCAGACCTAGAGAATCCCTATACCAATCCGTCCATCTCTCCCGTGCTCATCGCGAACTTCTCTTCCTCTTCCAGCCCGACCTGGTGCAGAGCGCTGAGATAGAGATTGGGGAGCGGGTAGTTGTTCTTCTGATCGAAGGCGAGGTGACGGCCGTGCTTGAAGCCGCCGCCGCCGAAGAGAACCGGCATGTTCTTGTTGTTGTGGCTGGAGGCGTTCCCGAGGTTGGAGGTCATCAAGACCATGGTCTCGTCGAGGAGATTGGCGGTTTTCAGCTCGCGGAGGAAATCGGCCCATTCATTGATGACCGCCTGCTCGACGATGCCGAGCTGATGCAGCTTCTCATCGTCCAAACCGTGGTGGCTGAGACCGTGGTAGCCTTCATCAATGCCTTCCATGCTGGAGACCCGGGCGTTGCCAGGCATGTGAAGGGTGACGAACCGGGTGGAATCCGTCTGGAGCGCGAGCGAAACGACTCCGAGCATCGCTTCCTGAATCGAAACGACATTGTTGCGATCGACCTTCGGCACCTTGGCTCCGACCTTCGGTTTCGGGCGATGCACCCAGGCTTCGTTCGCTTGGAGCCGCTCTTCCATTTCCCGAACGCTGGTGAACCAGGCGTCGAGTTTATCGCGATCTCCCGCACCGAGTTCGCGTTTCAAGCTCTTGGTCTCCGCCCCGATCACATCCATCACACTGCGTCCCTGACGAAGCAATTCCGCCTGGCGTTCCTGCTCCGTCGCCGAATCATCGACGAAGAGTTTGGTGAAGACTTTGAGGGCATCCCTCTCCGCTGGAATCATTGCACCGTTTTCAGTGTAGGAAGGGCTAGTGCCTTCCCCGGTGTTGAGAACCAGGGAGGGAAAGCGCGTCTCGTGTCCGAGATGTTTCGCCATGAGTTGGTCGAGCGAAATCGTATTGCGAGAGGTGGCACCGCGCGCGTTCGGGCAAGCCGTGAAGATGCTCCCTTCTGCGGTGTGTCCGCCGGTGACGCCGGGATGCGAGGAGCCGGAGACGACGGTGAAGTCACCCCGCAAATCCTGGAGCGGCTTGAGATAGCGAGACGGCGTGTAGGAGGTGCCCGCGTCTTTCGGCACCAAGTTGGGCGCGTGAAGTCCGAGCGCGAGACTGACCCCGACAAAGCGTTTCGCCTTGGGCTCGGAAGGAGCGGCAGCGAAGGCCGGGGTCATGGCGTCGAGCAAGGGCAGCCCGAGGGCGACGCTGGCATTGCGAATCACCGCGCGGCGGGACAGCTGCTTTCCAAAGTTGAAATTTACATTCTTCATGATGGAAATGGAGAGTTGGGGGAGGATTTGGGTTACTTGGTCCGGAAAACTTCACTTCCCAGAGTCGAGTGGATGATGGACCTTACGCCGTAGTTTTTCTCTCGGGCGCTTTTGACGATTTTTTCGATCGCTTCCCGGTCGCTGAACCGAGGCGGTGCCCCGGTAGCGTAGGTGAGAAGCTGCTTCGCGAAGGCTTCGGTCAATTGATCTGGCCTTTTCACGTAAATTTGCTTCCATTCTTGCAGATTGGCGAAGGAAACGCCGTCCGGAGTCACCCCGGAAGTGTCCACGCTCGCAGCGTTCTTCTGCGTCCCGTATTTCTCGCGCCAGAGACCGACCGGATTGAAGTTTTCCAGGGCAAAACCGCCGGGGTCGATATTGCGATGACAGCCGGCGCAGGATTCGCTGTCCATGTGCTTGGTCAGTTGATCCCGAATACTGACCGCCCCGCGAATATCCGGTTCCACGGCGGGGATGTCCGCCGGCGGGTGGGGAATTTCTAGCCCGAGAATACGTTGACCGACCCAGACGCCCCGAATCACCGGTGACGTCGTGGTGCCGTTCGCGGTAACTTTGAGAACGGAGCCTTGGGTGACCAACCCACCGCGGAGGGGATCCTTGAGGCTGACGCGCTGGAGACCTTCGCCGATCTTCAAGGTAGCCTCATCAACGCCATAAAAGCGAGCCAGCCGCTCGTTCAACATCGCGAAATCCGAGTCGATCAAGTTGGTGATCGAGAGATTGTTCGTGACCAACTCGCGGACGAATGCGCGCGTCTCCGCGACCATCGAATCCTGCACCACGCTGTCAAAGGTGCGGTAAAGCCGTGTATCCGGCGTGGTGAAGTCGATCTCCTTCAAATTGAGCCATTGATCGGTGAAGCTGTTGATAAAGCGCTCGGACTTCGGGTCCTCCAGCATGCGAGTCACTTGGCTATGGAACGCTTTCCAGTGGGACAACTCGCCCGCATCCGCCAGGGCGCGAAGCTTCGGGTCTGGCATCGAGTTCCAAAGCGCGTAGCTGAGGCGAGCCGCCAGCGCATGATCATCGAGAACTCCGGGCTTCTCGATCAGGGTCAAAAACCGTGGGGAACAAAGAATCGCCCGATAAGCAGCCTGGAGACCGTCGATCGGCTTCCTACCCGGCTCATCCATCACCCCGAGAGCCATTTCCACATAGGGAGTCACCTGCTCTTCGGTCACGGGACGCCGAAAGGCCAGGTCCGCGAAGCTGCGAATCGCTTTGGTTACCAGCACTTTGCGAGACTGGCTCTGCTGCAGCATCGGCAGCTCTTCCTTCGAGATCCCGGCAAACAGCTTCGATCGCAACTCCCAACGCGAGGCATTCGGATAAATGCGCTCCATCGTGATCGACTTCACCGCAATTCCCTGGATTCCAGCCTTGAGGTGGTTCTGATTTTGGTAGGAAACCTTGCCTCCCGTGGCACCCGACGGAGCCCGCTTCAGGGTGGCGTCATTCGGCCTCAACTCGAGCAAGTGCCCTTCCCGAATCCAGGCATCAAAGGTCAAATCCCGCTTTTTCTTCGTCGCTTCGATACTGCCGATATAATAGAGCATCGGAGTAGCGGATGAACCGGTGCCCGAACGCAGGGTGCCCCAGACCGCCCCGTTATCCCCGACACTGAGCCCGTGGACGTCCTTCAGCGTGACGCGATACCAACCGGATTCCGGCGCTCGCGTAGCCTGCATTCGCCCGTAAAACTGCAGCGTGATGGGCCAGGCGACGGAATACCCTTCGCGCAGTTGCGGTCCCCGGTAGTTGCCCGGTCCCGACGTTTTGTGGGCCAGTTTTTCCGCCGGAAACACCTTGGAATACTTCGCTTCTCCGCCGCCGGTGAATCGCCCAAAGGCTTCGTCCAAGGCCACATCCGCCGCTTCCAGATAACTGGAGAGGTTGTGATGAGAGAGCTGCTGCCCTTCGGCAACTGTCTCAAACCCGTGAGTGGCCGGATCTTCCGGTAAAATCTCTTGGAGGGGCAGGTCGATCCCCAGCAGATCGTGAAGCGTGTTTTCATACTCCCGCCGCGTCAACCGACGCACATTCACACTGCCGATCTCCTTCTTCTCGATGAGGTCGGCGGTCAGCAGCGGCTTTTTCAGGCTCGCGAGGAAAGCTTCCATCGCTTTGGGATCCGGACGCGGCTTCTTCTCCGGCGGCATTTCGTCATGCTCGACCCGATGAAAAACCCGCTCCCAGGTTTCGAAATTCCCGTGATCGCCGAGTTCGAAGGTCAGATCCAGCAGGTTCAGGCTTCCCTTGCTGGTGGTGTCGTCATGGCAATCGTAGCAATGTTCCGAGAGGAAGGTTTCGATCGCCTTCGGAGGGTATTCCCGGGAGAAACCAACAGGTGCGAGGAAAAGGGCCGCAGATACCGCGAGCCAGAGGGAGGGGTTTTGCCGGGGAGCAAGCATGATCACGTATCTTGCTTACGCTTTTGGCAAATTCAAGGTCGATGCATCAACGGTCGCCCGATTGCCGCATCGCACCGGGACCATTATATCCGGCAGCCGAAGCAGGACCGGAAGCCCCACTGCCTCCGCCCGTCAGCTTCTCGATTTCTTCCACCACTTCGATGTCGCCCGCTTCGAGCAGCTTGACCACGGGTGGATGTTTCAGCGCTTTCTCGGTAATTTGCCCGACTTTCCCGGGGCCGAGAAAGAGCTTTTTCCCTTTCGGAAGAGAGATGGTGACGGATTTTTTGGTCTTATTGGTGATGTCCATAGGCGTCCCTTACCCTAACCGCTTCTCCAACCCCGTCCACCACTCATCCCAGGGCTTGTCACAAAATGAGTTTGTGTGAGATGCGCAGAATTCCGACTTGTCGCCAAGGCGGAATTGACCGGAGTTTAGCGGGCTCAATGAGGTGAATTCCAACGCTGGCGACGGGTCGGAAGGCCAGCAGATCTTGTAAACTTATTTTGTGACAAGCACTTAGCCTCACATCGGCTCGAGAATCAGCCGGCTTCGCCGCATATCGATCGTGACCCGAAACTTGCGCAAGAGCGCATTTCCCAGCAGGCCGTCTTCGCCAGGAAAGAGCCGACCGCCGTGTTGGGTGGTCGGCGCGTTTTGAATCACGCGTCCGCCCAACCGAATCTCGTTGTTCCCCGATGAACCGAGGTTCCCGGTAAACCCGATCGAACTTTGCCGCGAGTTGCCGGAACGGCTGGCTTTCGAGGTCGAGTAGGAAAGGCCACCGGTGCTGCCGGTATCGATCCTCACGCGCGCCAGCATCGTGGCTCCCACCTGTACCGGAACGCACATCGCCCCGTAGTTGCGGCGAATCGGCAGAACTTCCGCTCCTCCGCTGGCGGTGTATCCGGAAAGAACCCGCATCGTTTTTGCCCGATGATCGATCTGCACGGTTCGCCCATGAAAGAAGTCCGCGCCCAGAAGCCCATCCAGTTGCCGACCGGCTTTACGACTGGCCGCTTTCAGATCCAGAGTGAGGAACGATTTGCGAAGAGTAACCCCGGCACATTGGAGACTGGCGTTCTGGGACCGGTAAGCCCGGGACATGCCCCCCACTCCTTGAACGGTTTCTTGGGAAACGAAACCGAGACCCAGTTTTTCAGCCGCTCCCAGGTCAAGGACCGTTTCCTCCGCCCCGGTATCGATCACAAAATCAAGTGACTTCCCGGAATTCGCCGCGACGTTCACCCAAAGGAGCCCACTTCGAGATTGAAGGGAGGCTTGATTAGCGATAGCCCCGCTACACAGCGAAACTGTCAGAAAAAGACCACAAATGATGGAACAACGCATAAACCCTCGGGAAAGCAGTTCCAATGCCAATCTTGCGTGGTTTGGGCAAATCCCCCGTCGAGCCCCCAAACAAATCGAAAAAAATGAAAAAAATTGGAAGTTTACTCCCACTTCCTACGTATAAGAATACGCGTAAGCAATTACACGTATTCCAATTAACCAATAAAACCCATGAAATACCCTATCTACATTGCATCCCTTGTCTTGATCAGTGCCGGCGTCTCTCTCGCTGGCCCGCCATCAAAGATCCATCAACCCAACTACAAGAACCTCCGCGCTCAGCAGCAGGAGCGCATGGATGATCAGCAGCAGCGCGTCCAGCGGCAGAATCAGAACCGCCCGACCACGATCGCTCTGAACATTGGCGAAGCGAAGGATCACGGCCGGAAGCTGAATCGGAATCAATTCCATTCGTATCGGCACAAAGCTCGGTAATCCCGAGATTTAGGGAAAGACGAAGACCCCTGTCTTCCCATTTTCCGAAGAGCCTGAGCGCGCCCCTGCGTTCAGGCTCTCTTTTTTTAGCTACCAATCAGTCGGCCGGTAATCCTTGAAAAACTTCCCCCAGGGATGCTCGCCGGTGTTGAACCCCGCGATGATGGGATCAACGATGCGCGCCGCTCCATCGACGATGTCGAGCGGCGGATGAAAGCGATGTTCGGCGGTTTTCTGCTGAGCGATATGATGTGGATCCTCGTCACTGACCCAGCCGGTATCGACACTGTTCATGTGGATGCCGTCTGCATGGTATTCGGCCGCTGAAGTGCGCGTCATCATGTTCAGGGCAGCCTTCGCCATGTTCGTGTGCGGGTGGCGGGTCGTCTTGAACTTCCGATAAAACTGCCCTTCGACGGCGGAGACATTGACGATGTGTTTTTCCTTTCCCTGGGTCTGGAGCATCAGGGGTTTCAGGCGCGCATTGAGTAAAAACGGGGCCACCGCATTGACCAGCTGCGTTTCCAGCAGCTCCACCGAGGAGACTTCCGCCAGCATCAGCCGCCAGGAGTTGCGATCCCGCAGATCGATCTGCTGCAAATCCTGATCGAGCTGGCCCTCGGGGAACAAATGCCCTCGCTCGACCGCCTCTCGTTCCTCCGGCAAGAGGGCTGCCTGGGAAAGCTCCGCCGCATGGGTCAGCCCGGCAATCGGCGACACTTCTCCCTGGGAAATCAGATGATACCCCCGCAGTCCCTCCCATTCGCCCAAGAGCGCAGCCACTTCCCCCGGCATTTCCGCCAGCGCGGCTGTCTCCTGCTCCATCATGTGCCGATAAAAGTCCGGTGGACGACGCACCGTCTGACAGGCGTTGTTGACGATGAAATCAAGCCGATCCCGCGACTCCATCACGTGACGACAAAACGCCTCAACGCTCGGGGTATGCCGGAAATCCAGCCCAAAGATCTCCAGCCGATCCCTCCAATCCGCCGCATCCTCTTCTGCCGCAAACCGCGCCGCCGCATCGCGCGGAAATCGCGTCGTCACGATCAAGGATGCGCCGGAGCGCAAGAGCTTGATCCCCGTTTGATAGCCGATCTTCACCCGCCCGCCGGTCAGTAGCGCCACCCTCCCCTTCAGGTCCGCCAGCTCCGTCCGCTTCTCAAAGTTGAACGCGGCGCACTCCGGGCAGAGCTGATCGTAAAAGTGATGAACGCGGGAAAACGGCTGTTTGCAGACGTAGCAATGCTCGGGCTCGATCAACTCCCGAAACTCCGGATCTTCCACCTCCACCGGCTCGTCCTGCTTCGGCGGATAGACATTCGGCGTCGTGAACACCGGCTTCTCTCGCAGCTTGCGAATCCCCGTCCGCGCCAGAACCTCCTCATCGCGCTGAATCTTGGCCGCCCGTCTCTTGCGCCGCTTGGCCTTCAACTGGCGACGCCGCTCCGCCGGGTCCTGATCCCGATTGTGCAGGTCCGCCGCAGCGACGAACAAACGCGCCCGCTCCGCATCCGACAGGCCCTCCAGCAGCTCTTTGTCCGCTACGACCGCCTCCAGCAACGCCGTCGCCTCCCGCAGCCGATCCGTCAGCTGCGGATCAGAGGTCCAATTCGGGGCATCATCAGGATTCGCCATGAGCCGAGCCTAGCGCGAAACCGGACAAGTCTCCAGAGCGCGATATGTGCAGTTTTACCTTGGAAAACTTCCTCAGCATTGCCCTTGGCGGATGGGTCGGGAATGGTTACGTTTTGGGTATCATGTCAGGAATTAGCCCACTCGTCATTGGCCTCGTCGTCTTTGCTGTCATCGTCGGCATTTGGTGGTTGGCCACTTACAACGGCTTTATTGCCAAGCGGAACCAAGCCCGCAGCGCGCTCTCCAGCGTGGATGTCCACTTGAAGAAGCGGCACGATCTCATCCCGAACCTGATCAACACAGTCAAGGGGATCATGAAGCACGAATCCGATCTCTTCTCCAAGATCACTCAACTCCGAGAACAGGCCCGGAGCGAGGACATCGAGTCCCCGGACCGCGCCGAACTGGAGGAGCAAATCAGCTCCCAGCTCAGCGCCATCTCCATCCGGGCCGAGGCCTATCCGGAACTGAAGAGCAGCGAAAACTTTCTCCAGCTCCAACGCGCCTTGAACGAAATCGAAGAGCAACTCTCCGCCGCGCGTCGGGCCCACAACGGGGCCGTGGAAATGTTCAACAACGCCTTGGAGATGTTCCCCTCCAGTATTGTGGGGAACTCGATGAACCTCCAGAAAATGGCCTTCTTCAAAGCGGAAGCCCACGAGCGCGAACCCGTCACCGTCGACTTTTCTTAATCCATCGGATTCGTGAACTCGATCGATCAGATCGTGGCTCAACTGGAGTCGAACCTCGGGACCGTGGAGGCAAAGCGGGTTCACGCCATGGAACAGCGCTCCCAGTTCTATAATCTACTGCTCGGCGTGGGTGGCGGCGGCCTCTTGCTCTGCCTCCTCCTGGTGCCGGTGTTCACTCCGCTCGTCTTCGTCCCCGGCGTCATCGTCATCCTCATCGTTGCTGCCGTAATGTGGGCAAAAAACGTGGGCCCGGCGGCGCGAGAATTTCGAGCCGAGTTCAAAACCGCCGTCGTGGGGGAACTGGTCCAGGCCCTCCAGCCCAAGCTGCGCTACCTCCCCCATCAGGGCATCAGCGAAGGCCTCTTCCGCTCGACCCAACTCTTTGCGACGCGGGCGGATCGCTACCACACGGAGGATCAACTCGCCGGAAAAATTGGAGAAACCGACGTTCTCATTGCCGAAGTTCACGCCGAAGAAAAACGCACCCGCCGGGATAGCGACGGCGATACCGAAACCTACTATGTTACGATCTTCGACGGCGTCATGATGGTAGCGGACTTCCACAAATCCTTTTCCGGAATCACCCGTGTCCTCCCGGATAACGAGTCCGGGGTCATGGCCGGCCTCGGAAAAGCCGTCAAAGGCTTCTTCCCCTTCGGCAGTAAAGAACTCATCCGGATGGAAGACCCGGAGTTCGAAAACCACTTCGCCGTCTACACCACGGATCCCGTCGAGGCCCGCTACCTCCTCAGCACCGCCATGATGCAGCGCCTCCTGGATTTGCGGCGCGTCTGGAAAGGAGCCGCCATCCGTCTCTCGTTCGTCGATTCCATGGTCAACCTCGCCATCCCCACCAACCAAAATCTCTTCGAACCCAAGCTCCAACACAGCCTCCTCGGGAATGCGGAGCTCTACCGCGTCGTCGAGGAACTTAGCAGCTGCTTTGAGTTGGTCGAGCAGTTGAACCTGGACACCCGAATCTGGAGCCGGGAGTAGCCTCCAAGTGTAGGCCGTCCTCACCGCTGGTCTCGGCTCGGTTCAGTTGCCCATCACCATCCGGTGTCGGACCAATGCTTCTTTCGGCTCGACAAACCGATTCAGAATCACGAACTGATCCATCCACCCCCGCCAATCGCGCCCGTTGCTGAATTCATCGCCGATGACCAGTTCCTGTTCCGCGTCCCAGTTGCTGAAGTCGCCCTGGACCTGGTCGGTCCGCTGGACTTCCTCACCGTTCAGATAAGCGACCAACTCTCCGGGCCGGTAGGTCACGATCACATGCAAGGGCACGTCGGCCTGGATCGCGCAGAGCCGAGTTTCAGGCGAAGAACCATTCTCCCCGGTTTCCGGCGTTCTCAGCCGCAGAACCAGAGCTGCGCCCGACTGGCCCAGGGTGAAATTGCGGAGATTGCCATCCTGAGAAAACGTGAGGATCCGGGCGGGGCCATCCTGGTCCAGGTCCGCAGTCTCAATGAGCACCTCAAGGGTGATCTCATGGGATTCTTGCGCGGCGTAGAACAGCATCCGGCTTGCTCCCCGAACGTAGAAGGACCCTGAGGCCAGCTGAAGACGGCCCGCCT
Source organism: uncultured Verrucomicrobiales bacterium (assembly GCA_964351855.1). Classification (GTDB taxonomy): domain Bacteria; phylum Verrucomicrobiota; class Verrucomicrobiia; order Verrucomicrobiales; family DEV007; genus JBCDHN01. Next base: position 4,860 of record CAYGQD010000146.1, on the reverse strand, counting down.
CATCAATCGCGGCCTCATCCCTGGCCAAAAGCCTGGTCCTGGCTCGGGCCCGTAAACTCGTTCGCAGGGTTTCGCCCATCCCACGTCTCCAGCCCATGACGAACGCCGGGTCCCGCTCCGTTGGCCAATCGCCCATTCCCCGCGCCGGGGGCAAGGGAGTCTCCACCATTTCCTGCGGCACCGGTCCTTTTGCCTCCGCCACCAGACGCCTCGCCTCCTCCGTCACTGCGGCAACCCCGGCTAAATCCCCCGCCGTCTGGAGCGAGGCCCGCAGCTTCTGCAAGCGCACCACATATTGGTCCCGAATTTCACCCTGCTTCGCGACTTTCGCCGCCTCGATGCGGGCGACCTCCTGGCTCAGCTTCGTCCGCAGCGCGGCGATCCCCGGAAAATCAGCCGCCCCGGCCCGAGCCTCGCCCCGCGCCAGTTCCATCTCGGCAAGGGCAGCGGCGGCATTGACCGAATCTCCCTTTTCGTCGAACGCCTCTTTCATCCGCTCCACCGCCCCCGCATACTTCTCCAACATCCGGATCCTCTCTTCCGCGAATGGCTCGACCACGATTTCCAGCATCGCCTCGTACTGACCACGCATCGTTTCCAGCGGCGGTTGCTCGTTTTGGCCTGAAGCGGAACTCGTCAGAAAAAGCAGCGCCAAGCACGGCAACAAACGGATCTTCAGCGGCTTCTATCCGCGTATGGGTCTGGGCATCATCAGGAAGAACCGCTTGGAACTCGAAACCTCACCTCTCGTTCAAAAACCCGAACCCGGGACTCGAAAATAGGAAATCGATTCTCTTGGAAAAGCCAACGCTCTGCCCCTTAGCGTACCCAACATGAAAAATCTCCTCACAAGCTGGCGATGGATCGCGATGGCCGCAGTCGCCTGCACCTCGACACTCGCCCAAGACAGCGGACTCATCACCTACGGTGAGGTCCCTGGCGCAGAAACCTCCGATCAATACACGCTCTCCGTCAGAACGCTTGAAACTGATGCTTCGTGGCACTCCGCCTTCGCCTTCATCACCCGCAGTCAGGAGGCGAAGGAAGGCCTGAATAAATACTTCTCCCACCTGAACGGCTGGAGCAATACCTACATCAATTTTGAAATGCGCCGACCGATCGAGGTCGAAATTGCCAAGGTCAATGGAGAGCCGATCCGCACTGCCGTGGCTCACCCCGGTCGAAAGGTCAGCTCCTGCATCGTGCGGGATGGCAAGGCCTATGTCACGATCACCGAACCCTCCCAGATCGCGGTAGATATTGACGGTCAGATGGATGACCAGGACACAGGAATGGGATACGCCGGACCGCCCATCCACACCCTAACCATCTTTGCGAACCCCATTCTCAAAGATCGCCCCCAACCGGATGATCCCGGAGTCCTGGCCGTTGCCCCCGGAGAAACCCCGCCTCCTGATGGACCGTGGAAGACGCTCTATTTCCTGCCGGGCGTGCATGACATCGGCGTTGCCTTTCCCGTTCATGCCAACCGCAGCTATTATATTCCGGGCGATGCCATCGTTTATGGAACGCTGACCAATCACGATGCGTGGGACAATGGCCAGCAAATCCGGATCTTCGGTTACGGCACCCTTTCCGGTGCCCGAATCCCTCACCCGGAACATGCCTCCCCACCGCCGAAAGACCACCATCTCCACGGTCCTATCCGCATCGTCGGCGCGGGCAACACCACCGTGGAAGGCATTACCCTCGCGGACTCAGCTTACCATTCTCTCATGCTAATTTCGCCCTACCAGCCAGATCAACCGACCGACATGCGTTGGGTCAAAATCTTCACCTGGCGCGCCAACGGGGACGGCATCAATCCCTTTGGAAACGGCCTCATCGAGGACTGCTTCATTCGCACCCAAGACGACTCCACCTATGTCAGCGGCCGAGGGATCCGCAGAGTAACCTACTGGAACGATCACAACGGATCCACCTTTGTCCTCAGCGCGCTGCCCAGTAGATCTCTAATCGTAGAAGACTGTGACGTTCTCTACGCCCGGGCCGGTTGGCACCACTGGAGTGGAGGACGCCTCTTCAATATGCGCGGCGAAGGCGGCGGCGCTTGTGGCGAGGGAGTGATCTTCCGGAATATCCGCGTCCTGGACCCGAGGCCCACCCTCCAACACTTCATGATCGCCATGCAAGGCGTCAAGCCCTACTCAGACCCTACCCAGCGCCTGAGAAAACCAGGAAACCTCTCCGGCGTCCTGTTCCAGAACATCGAGATCGCTGCGCCAAGCGTCTTGGGCGAACCCGATATTTTATGGGGAGCCCCCGAAGCCCAAATCATCGACCTCACCTTCGACAACGTCACCATCGACGGAACTAAAATCACCTCTCTCGATCACTTTCAGCATAATACCCACGTCGAAGCGAACTTTCAGTAACCGACTGCAAGGCATCACACAGAAGCACAGTTCGGAAGATCCATCCAATCCGCGTTCCATCCGTCCCCATCCGTGCAAAACGCTTCAAGAAGAGTCAGTAGGCATTCCCTATTTCGTCTTCGCAGCCATCCCCAAATCTACCATCCAAACGTCACCCCGTTTCGGCCTCCATGCCTCCCATCCGCCGGAAGATTTAGCATCTTCCTCTCAACGGCCTCAATCACACCTTCGTCGCTGCCACGATCCGAAAATGTCGCCAGCGTTCAGGATTGTGGATTTCCACCTCGAACCCGGCTGCTTCGAGCTTTGCCCGAATATCCGGGAGGATGAAGGTCAGGAAGTACATAATGAACTGGGGCTTGATGAGGAGGTTCCTCAGGCGCATGGCGAGGTTAAAGCTGTGCATGAACCAGAAGCCGAGAGTGGACGGAAGGGGGCGGAAGCCGGTGACAAAGAGGAAGCGGCCCCCGGGCTTGAGGGCGCGATGAATGCGGGCGATGAGGAGGTCTTCGTCATCGCCTTCGAAATGACCGAGGGCCCCGAAGCAGGTGGCGACTTCGAACTCGCCCTCGAAGTCGAGATTGGCGACGTCTTGGCGAATGAGTTCCAACCGGGCGGTTGGTGGCTGAACCTGGACTTGATCGAGCATCCCTTGGCTAAAGTCGATCCCAACAAGGCGCTGGGTGACATGGGGGGCGAGGATTTCCAGGCCTGCGCCGGTGCCGCAGCAGACGTCGAGGGCCGATTCCACCTCACCAACAAGCGGGGCGACGGCCTCCAGCATCCAGTCCGGGGTGCGGTAAGGGGTGAGATCGAACTTCGGGGCCAGGAGATCGTAGCCACGCTGGGTCGAGGAGAGCGCCTGGCGAGCTTGCTCCAGGAAGGTAGGGCCTTGCGGATGAAACATGATGGGGCGATTCAGCGGACGTAGCGGCGAATCTCGAATTCCGGATGCGTCTCCAGCACCTCCGCCAGGCGGAAGTCGTCTTCGAACGGCGGAAGAAATGTATCGCCCTCCACTTCGGCGTAGACATAGGTGAGGAGCACTTCGGCGCACTGGGGTAGAAAGTGCTGGTAGATGGTGGCACCGCCGATGATGTAGAGATCGCCCTCGATGGCTAAGCCATCCAGCTCGTCCGGGTGGCGAATGAGATCGACGCCTTCCGGGACGGATTCCAGGCTACAGGAAAGGACGATGCTGCGGCGCTTCGGCAGCGGTCGCCCGATCGAATCCCAGGTTTTGCGGCCCATGAGGATGGCGTGGCCCATGGTGGTGCGCTTGAAGAACTGGAGGTCTTCCGGCAGGTGCCACGGGAGCTGGCCATCGCGCCCGATGACACGGTTGGCGGACATGGCGACGATGGCGATGCGGGTGGAAGGTGAAGACATGGCAGAGATGGGGTGTCCTCGCCTCAAAACCGCGCTCTGGCGACTGGAAATTCTAAGGTTAGGCGGTTCCTTTGGGGAGAACGGACTTCACGAGCAAGGTTTCACCGAGGGTATGCGAGGTGAAGAGGCCGACCAGTGGACCGCCGGGCTCCGCAACCACGGGGAGAAAGGGACCGCCGCTGGCATTGAGCAATTCTAACGCGTTTTCCACTTCCACGTCCGCCAAAACTGGTCGAGTGGCGGGTTGCATCACCAGAGAGATGGGCGCATCCAGCCCGTGTTTCCGGATGCCGCTGATAATGGCGCTGCGGCCCAGCATGCCGATGAAGACACCTCGGGCATCAAGGATGGGGAAATCGGATTGCGACTCGGTGATCAGGGCTTCGGCAGCTTCCGCAAAGGTGGTATCAGGGGTCATGGAACGGAACTTCCGGAGCATGGCGCTGGCGACGTGGATGCCTTCGATCGAGGCTCGAAGCCGGGCGGCCGAAGCCTCGCGTCCCGCAGAAAGAAAAATGAAAATGGAGATGAAGAAGAGAGGAATGTAGCGCGGTTCTTGAGAAGTGAAGGCCCAGATTCCGGCAGCCACGGCCACGATTTGTCCCAGCCCGGCTGCGATGGTGGTGGCCTTCGCATGCGGCATGATCGATGCGAGAATGGACCGGAGCACTCGCCCGCCGTCCATCGGAAACGCCGGGATCATGTTGAAAATGACCAGGCTGATATTGGCCGAAAGCAGAAAAATGACGAATTGCGGCAGGGAGAGCGGCGGGAACTCGTCCGGCATTTCGCCCAGCTGCGGGGCGATCCAGAGCAGCAGGCCAATGACCATCGCGATGACGACATTGACCGCAGGACCAGCGATGGCGATGACGAACTCTTGCCAGGGGTTGGTCGGCATCCGCTCCAGACGAGCCAGCCCACCGATCGGCAGCAGCGTGATGTCTGGCGTGCGAATCCCAAAATAGCGCCCGGCGAAGGCGTGGCCGAATTCGTGCAATACCACGCAGGCAAACAGAGCCAGAACGAACAAGGCCGCGAAGCCAGCCCCCATCGGACCAGCCACCCGATATCC
>CAYGQD010000145.1:0-18448 GCA_964351855.1 uncultured Verrucomicrobiales bacterium | reverse complement strand
GAGCCGGTCCTGTGCGGTGCGCGACACGTCCACGGTCGTCTTCAACGAAGTCCCCGGTGCCATCGTCGTCGCGATCACTGCGGTGGGTTCGCGGAAAGCAGGGAGGAAGTTTCCACCCATCTTGGTGTAGGTGAAGCCGGCAAATACGAGGAGGATCAGGGTCAGGGCGAGGAGCAGGAGCGGTTGGGCGAGCGCGAACCGGAGCCAGGTTGAACTGAAAACTTGCTTCAAACCCCGCACGAACCATCCGTCGCCATGTTCCTTGCCCGGCTTCGGATCGAGCAGGTAAGAACTGAGAACAGGAATGACGGTCAACGACACCACAAATGAGGCCGCCATGCTGATCATGGTGGCAATCGCAATTGGGGTGAAGAGACGCCCCTCGACGCCGCTCAGAGCGATGAGGGGAAGGAACACGAGGATAATGAGAACGGTGGCGTAGAGAATCGAGGAGCGGACTTCGGCAGAGGCCAGGGCGATGACTTCCAGCTTCGGTTCGGGATGATCCAGGGCAGCATTCTCGCGCAGTCGGCGGAAGACGTTCTCCACATCGACGATGGCATCATCGACCACCATGCCGATCGCCACGGCGAGCCCACCGAGCGTCATCGAGTTCACGCTCATGTTCATCAGGTCGAACACGAGAATGGTGATGCCGAGAGAAAGTGGAATCGCGGTGAGCGTGATGAGCGTGACTCGCAGATTGAAGAGGAAGAGAAAGAGGACGATCGAGACCATGATGGCTCCATCGCGCAGGGCTTCTTCGAGATTCCCGATCGAGAGATCGATGAAATCGCGCTGGCGATAAACGGTGATGAATTCCGCTCCTTCGGGCAGGGTTTGCTCAAGCTCGGCGAGAGCTTTTTCCACTTCCGTCGTCAGGCTGATCGAATCGAATCCCGGGGATTTTCGGATGCTGAAAATGATCCCGCTGTCTCCTTTGAGTCTACCGTCTTCAGTTGCATCATCGTGACTGCCAAGACCGGCATCGCCCCGCATCGGCTCGGTATCCCAAACGACGTCCGCAACGTCGGAGAGCCGGATGGCCCGGTCTCCCTCGTATTTGACGACGGTCTTGGCAATCTCGTTGAGATCGGTCGTCATCGCGAGATTCCGCACCATGATTTCCTGATCCTGTTCGGTCAGGAAACCCCCGGTCGAGTTCTTGACCGACTCCGCGGTGGCCTTCTTGATCTGCTCGAAGCTGACACCCAGCGCCAACATCTGATTCGGATCGGGTTGAACCTGAATCTGCTTGATACCGCCTCCCATCGAGAGCACCTCGGCGATACCGGGAATCGACTGGATCCGGCGGGCGATGACCCAGTCAGCCAACACCCGGAGATCACGGTCGCTCGTCTTTCCGGTTCGGTCCCGTAGCCCCACCAGAAGAATGTCTCCCATCAAGGAACTGACCGGCGTCATGTAGGGGGTGATCCCTTCCGGCAGATACTCGCCGGCTCCGGTAAGGCGCTCCTGCACAAACTGCCGAGCCCGGTAGATATCGGTGCCCCAATCGAATTCGACGAAGATCAGCGAAAGGGAAATGTCGTTGACCGTGCGGAGGCGATTGACGCCTGTGACTCCCATGAGCGAGGCCTCCATTGGCACGGTGATCAGCGTCTCAACCTCCTCAGGAGCGTATCCTGGAGCCTCAACGAGGATCGTTACCGTTGGTTTCGTGAGATCGGGCAATACTTCCACCGGGAGTTCCAGCGTCTTCTTCACCCCGAAGATGAGGAGAGCGATCGATCCCGCGAGGATCAGAGCGCGTTGCGCCAGGCTAAATCTGATGAGTGCGTTCAGCATTTCAGGTTAGGCGGAAGCAGGTTGTTTGGTGCGCTTGCGGAGGGCACCTTGTAACCAAAGGAGCAACAACACGGTAGCAATGGCGGCCCAGACGCGAATGATCTGATCCAGCAGTCCGGCTTCACCATGCGCTTCGTGGCCGTGGCCATGCTCCTCCTCTTGTGATGTTTTCTGCTCGGGCGTCATTTCCGAGCCGTCTTCATTGTGCTCGTGGCCATGCGCCGCATCCAGTGCCTCTTTGAGTGACATTCCACTATCACCTCCGGCAAAGCTCAACGCATAAGAGCCTCGCGTCACTACTTCATCGCCGGGAAACAACCCTTGGACCACTTCGTAGTAGCGGTCGTTCCGCTCCCCCAGGACGACGGGTGCTTTCACAAACGCGTTGGGCAATTCAAAGTCTTTCACGAAAACAATGCGCTTGGTCGGATCGCCCTGCACTGCTTCCCGCGGCACCGCCATGACCCAGTCGCGTGATTTGGTGATGATGTTGAACTCGGCACGCATCCCCGGCTGAAGTTTCAGATCGCGATTGGGCACCTCGAAAATCCCTTCAACCGTGCCCGTGGCGACGTCTGCAGCCGTTCCGTATCGGGTCAGCGTAGCCTCGATGACCTCATCGCCCAACGCGGGAATACGGATGCGCGCTTTGGTGCCGATTTTCGTCGCGGCGGACTGCTGCTCCGGAATGCGGGCCACGGCCCACATTTTGCTCCGGTCGGAAATATCGAGCAGTTCTTCCGCCGGTTCGACCGGTTGGCCAAGGCGCACATGGGATTCGATCACCATGCCATCGATCCGTGCCTTCAGCTCTACGGATGGAGGAGGATTGCCCGGTTGCCGACTTTCGACCACGACCAGGACTTGCCCCTTCTTCACAAAGTCTCCTGCAAAGACATCGATGCTTTTGACGCTGCCGGGAATTCGGGAAGAGAGAGCGGAACGCATGGAGGGAATTTCCTGAATGCGCCCGATGGCGAAGAACGTGGTTTCGAAATCGGTTTCGAGCACTTCCTCGGTTTCGATCCGCAGATTCTGGACGCCGATTTCATCGAGAATGATCGTGTTAGCCACACGCTCGGGATCGATCGCTTCTTCTGCGGCTCGAATTGGCGAGACGGCAATTCCCAGAAGGGCGGAGGTCACGCATAGGCGCAGAGTTAGTCGTTCAAGCTTCATAAGTTGGCATCGGGTCCATCATTCTGTCGGACATCCGATTGGCTTAAACGCCGTAGAAGTTCTACCCCCACAAAAAGAGTTCGCTTTTTTTGCGAGAACTTGATCGATTATTTACTCGCCTTTTTGGCTTCGCTCATGATCTCGATGCCTCCGCGAAATACGACGGTGACGATGACGAGTCCGATGGCTAGGTCGGGCCACCGTGAGCCGGAGAAATATACAAGAATGGCTGCCGCGATGACGCCGAGATTGGCAATCACGTCGTTTTTGGAGAAAATCCAGCTCGCCCTCATGTGAACTTCGGCCTTCCGATGTTTTGCGAGGAGCATCAGGCAGGCAACGTTTGCCGCTAAAGCAACAAGGCCGACAGCAAACATCAGCGTGGACACCGGTTCGCTGCCGAATATAAAACGGCGCCCGATGTCGAGAAAGACGCCAATTGCCAATGCAATCTGCAAGTAGCCACTCAACCGTGCTGCGGTCAATTTTACGCTCGCCGCCCGACCCACCGCGTAAAGCGAAATGCCATACACGGTGGCGTCGGCGAGCATGTCAAGTGAGTCGGCAATGAGTCCGGTTGAATCAGCGAGAATCCCGAGAACAATCTCCACCAAAAACATGAAGCCATTGATGATGAGCAGAGCGACAAGGACGGATCGCTGCTGGATTTGCTCTGCACTTCCGTGGCAATCGCAACTCATCTTGATGGAACCGGGTTACGAGCTACTCGTCGCAGGTGCAGGCGTATTCGGGATTGCCGCAGGGCCCTTCGCAAATGTGGTTGAGGAACAGGAAACGAAAGTTCGTAGGCCGCGAATCGGCATCGGGCTTAACCTGCACAACCAGATTGTAGCCGTCGCCTTCGGGCAGAGGCTCGGTGGAAACCAAGGCATCGTCTTTCTTCGTCAATTGGAGTTTGGTTTTCGTCTCTCCCGTGGCGATGACGGTGACTTCTTGCGTCGTCGGGGCCACGATTTCCTTGGCCTCGTTGAAAAACTTAACCGAGACGGTGTGATCTTTTTCAACGAAGAACTCAGGACGTGAGCCTTCAGTGTCAAGAAGTCGGCCTCCGCGAGGACCGGCTTCCACTTCTTTGGCATCCTGCGCTAACGAAATGTTCGACAGCGCCAACACAGCAAGAGCTGCGATTGCCAAGAATGGGATAGTATATTTTTTCATCGTTTCTTTCTTTGTTTGTTTGTATAGGGTTAGTTTATTGAGGGGGAATTGTTTCAGGATTCGGGTGGTATAGGTTCAGATTCGGAGCCGCCATCGATACCCAAGGGTTCTTTTTCGGTCAGTCGGCGCCGTTCTGGATTTCGTTCGAGCCACTCGTAAAGCGCAGGCAGGAGCACTAGGGTCAGAATGGTAGAGGTGATGATTCCTCCGATTACCACCGTGGCGAGTGGTCGCTGCACTTCCGCTCCCGGACCGGTGGCGATCGCCATGGGGATGAAGCCAAACGATGCGACCAATGCGGTCATGAGCTTGGGGCGGAGGCGGGTCAACGAGCCTTCGACAACCGCTTCCCGCAGCCCCATGCCTCCTTCACGGAGTTGATTGATAAAGCTGATCAACATGATGCCGTTGAGCACGGCGATCCCGCTGAGAGCGATGAACCCGACACCGGCTGAGATGGTGAAAGGCATACCCCGAAGGTAGATGGCAAAGATCCCCCCGGTAATGGCCAGAGGAACGCAGGTGAAAATCAGTGCGGCTTGGCGAAAGCTGCCGAAGCTCATGAAGATGAGGACGAAAATCAACCCCATCGCGACTGGCACTACGATGGTGAGGCGTTGTTTCGCTTTAATGAGGTTCTCAAACTGGCCACCGAATTCAAAGTAGTAGCTGTCGGGCCATTCCATTCGCTCTCGCAGCGCGGCCTGAGCCTCCTCAACAAAACTCTCGGTGTCGCGCCCTTCATTGTTGATAAGAATGGAAACGCGGCGCTGGGTTGCTTCACGAGCAATGGTGCCGACCTGCTGGACCACTTCGATCTTGGTCAGTTGGCCGAGAGTAACTAGACCGCCATCTTCGGTACGCAACGGAAGGCGCTTGATGGCCTTGATGTCAGTGCGAATTGATTCAGGAAGCCTCACCACGATTTCATATCGGCGGTTGCCGTCAATCATCATGCCAGTTTCCTCGCCTGCGAGAGCTGCGCGGATGACCGCATTGATCTCGTCAGCCTGGACATTGAATTTCTTCATAGCCTCACGATCAGGGCTGATTTCGAGAGTGGGGTTTCTTCCAACATTGTCGAACTCGACCTGACTCGCTCCAGGAATGGAGGTGATGATAGTCCTCGCTTCACCCGCCAGCCTTTCAAGTTCATCAAAGTCCTCCCCGAAGATTTTGAGGAGAAGGTTGGCGCGAGCTCCGGCCATGATCTCGTTGAATCGCATCTGAATCGGCTGCGTAACAAGGTATCCCTGGCCGGGCACGTGTAAGGCAAGTTCGTCTCGCATAAGGTTGGCGAGCTGTTGCTTGGTGATGAGTCGACCATCGATCTTTCGCCATTCCTTCCTTGGCCTAAGCATGATGAAGGTATCGGCAAGGTTCGGCCCCATTGGATCCATCGCTACCTCCGACGTACCAATGCGGGCAAAGACATCCTCCATCTCGGGAAATTTTTCGAGCAGCACGTTCTCAGATTTTAGCTGAAGATCGAGTGACGCGTCCAACCCAGCGCTGATACTCCGGATGAATTGGATGGTGAGGTCTCCTTCATCCAACTCAGGAACAAATTCAGCTCCCATCCGGCTGAACAGAACCAGTGAGAAGGCAAACAGCCCAAACATACAGATGGCCACGACCCACCGAGCGCGTAGAGCGAACTGCAGGATAGGTTCATAAAGAAATTTGAAAATGATAACGAGCCGTGAATCCTTCTCCTTAATCTCTCCCTTCAAGAAATAGGAACAAAGCACGGGCATCAGCGTGAGTGCTAAAATAAGTGCTCCGATCAATGCAAACATTACGGTCAGCGCCATAGGGCGGAACATTTTACCTTCGATACCAGTGAGTGCGAGAATCGGCACGTAAACAACGGTGATGATCAACACGCCGAAGAACATCGGGTTAGCGACTTCCCGTGAAGAGATGAGCACTTCCTCGAACCTCTCCTGTGCCGTGAGCTTGCGTCCAAGAGCCTTTTGCTTTTCAGCAAGATGACGCACGATGTTTTCGACCATGACGACGGCACCGTCGATGATCAGACCGAAGTCAATCGCCCCGAGACTCATGAGATTTCCCGATATCTCGTTCGTGACCATGCCGGTGAACGCGAAGAGCATCGACAGCGGAATGGCGCAGGCGACGATGAGCGCTGCCCGAATATTCCCTAGCATCAGCAGGAGGACTACGACCACGAAAATCGCGCCTTCAAACAAGTTCTTCTCGACGGTATGGATCGTGGCATCGACAAGATTCGAACGGTTATAGAGCGTTTCGATAATGACTCCTTCGGGAAGCTTTTCCTGAATCTTTTTGACGCGCTCCGCCACTGCTACGGAAACTGTGCGGCTATTCTCACCCAGTAGCATGACGGCAGTCCCAACGACAGCTTCCTTCCCTCGATGAGTTGCCGCACCGGTTCGGAAACTATGACCAATCTCGATTTCGGCGACGTCCTCGACCAGCAGAGGTTCAATGCCACCCCCGAACTTCAAAGGGAGCTTTTCAATTTCTTCTATCGTCGCGACACGATTGTTTCCTCGGATTACGACCTGCTCGCCCCCCAGTTCGATGAGACCGCCTCCCACGTTCTCCGTGTTCATGGAAATCTTCTCAGCAACCTCTTCCAGCGTCATTCCGACGGCGGTAAGGCGTGCCGGGTAAGGCTGAATCACAATCTGTTTTTCGTAGCCGCCCGTTGTATTGATTTCCGTGATTCCAGGAGTGGCGCGTAGCAAAGGCTTCACAGTGAGATCGTGAATGATCTTCAGGGCCATGAGTCGCTCTTTTGGTGCCTCGGGCAGGTTCTCCGCTTCGTCTGTATAATGGAGAGCGTAGTAAAAGATTTCTCCCAGCCCGGTTGCGATCGGCGCGAGCTGTGGCGAAAGACCTTCCGGAATTTCTTCTTTTACGCTCTGAAGTCTTTCCGCCACCAACTGCCGCAACAGATAGATGTCAGCACCATCCTCAAAGACCATCGTCACCTGAGAGAGCCCGTATTTCGATAACGAGCGCAGGTCCGTCATTCCCGGCAGACCCGCCATCTCAGTTTCGATAGGAAAGGTAACCAGGTTTTCAATCTCTTCGGGTGCGAGAGCAGGGACGGGAGTGTTTACCTGCACCTGAACGTGGGTGATATCCGGGACAGCATCAACCGGGAGATGTACCGCCGACCAGAGACCAACACCGATCAAAATGAGCGTTGCGAGCATGACGAGAGCACGTTGGTGCATCGCCTGAGTAACGATCCAGTTGATCATGAGAGTCGGGATTGCATAGGATGAGGGAGTTGGGTTAGGAGTTCAGTTGCTTTCTGTATTGAGTGCCGACCGGCACTCAGTGGGCGCAGCTTCAGGCTTTGCCCGATTTCAAAAGTTGCAGCTCCGTCATCCAAAGCGTCATTACCGGCGCAGTAACGACCACATCGCCGTAGTAGAGACCATCAACGATTTCGATGTAGCCATCATTTTCAGCTCCAAGCCCTATTTCGGTACGAATGGTCCAACCTGCGTTGTCCACGTAGGCAAAAGCACCCTCGGCTGATTTGACGACCGCACTTTTGGGAACAACTACGACTTCTCCATTACTCTTCACCTCGACCGTTCCTGCTAGAAATTTTCCCATTTTCAACTTTCCGTCCGGATCGCTAATCTCGACCAAAACCTCGGCCTGCTGATTTAATCCAGTGGTGATATCGGCGATCTCTCCCTGCAGCCCTTGTTGCATAGCGACACGGTGCCCGGGTTTTAACTTGTTGGCGTCTTCTTGAGGAAGCCAGGCGCTGGCAAGAACCTTGTCTCCCTCTCCTACGCCGAAAATGCGAGTTTGTAGTGTTATCTGACTGGCAATCTCCTTTTCTTCAACGTCTGCCATCTTTAGATTGAGAAGCTTGGCGGAGAACGGCGTCACGCGCAGCCCTTGGCTCTCATCATACTTGATTCCAATGTTTGGGTTATCGCCATTGACCGGTCCGGAAGGCGTCCCCAAATCCTCGTCAGCTGTCGCGATTGCGAGCGACAGTATAACTGACGTCAGGGAAACGAAGAAGGGTGGGCTAAAATAGTTAGGTCTTGTTTTCATCATGTTGTTGATTTCAGGTAAGATATTGAGGTTATTGCAACGAAAGAAAACCTGGTCAGGACCGATCAAGGGCACCAGTTGCCCCCGTAAGTTGTTGGATTTTTAGCCATGCCTCCAGCGCATCGGCTTTAACCTCGTTGACCGCTTCGAGAGCTTCGAGATAGTTTTGTTGCAATTCGATATAGATAGACACCGGGACCGCGCCTAGGCGGTAGTGTCGGTCGGCCAATTCGGCTGCTTCGCGCAACGACTGGATTCGTTCGGCAGACCAGGATTGGAGACGTTTGCGTGAGTTGTTATAGATCAATGCCGCAGCGACTAGTTCACGTTCCAGTTTCCTGGCGGAGGTATTGATTGCGGCTTCAGCCTGGGCTTCGCGGGCTCTTGCCTGGCTTATTTTTGCCTTGCCATTCTTAAAAATGGGTAGTTCCAGGGAAAAGCCGATCCCTGCCTCTCGTTCTAGCTCCTCCGCCTCCTCTCGAGAAAAATACGGGCCAACCTTGATTGTCGGGTAGCGCTCGTTTTTCGCCAATGAGACCCGAAATCCTTGTTGCGCCAACTCCGCTCGTTGAACCTGCATTTGATAGTTGTTGGCAAGAGCAGACTCCATCAATACCGGAATTTCCTGAGCTTCGGGGAAATCATATTCAACGCGAGCAACAACCAATGGGGATATAGCCGTACGCCCTATGAGCTGGTTCAACTCCAGTAGTACCATCTGGACTTCCACTGCCGCCTCTAAGGCGTCCTTTTCCATCGTCACGGTCGCAGCATCAACCGCCTTATTTTCCAGACGGGGAGCAATTCCGCCGACTTCACGTTGCAAAAGGACTTCCTTAACAGCACTGAACCGGTCCGCGACCTCCGCCGCCACTTCCGCTTTTTCCTGTGCGATTGAAAGGCGAAATACCAACTGCCGAACTTCACTGGCCAAGGCGAATTTGAACCGTTCTAGTCCTAGCATAGCCAAATCCACTTCGCCATCGGCAATCGCCTTGCGCAAGCCTATCCGGCCCGGCCATTCAACAGGTTGCATCATTGCGACGGAATAGGATATGCCTTCAGCTCGGAAATCATCGCCGATGGCTCGCCTCCGGCCCAGCTCCAGGTCTAGTTCCGGGTTGTCCCAACGCCCGGCCACGCGGCGCCCCGCTTGGGAGGAAGCAATCTCGGCTTCGTAGAATTGAATCTCCGGGTTCTCCGCCAAAGCCTGGGCCACCAGAGCTTCGATTTGCATGGGCTTCGGGTTATCTTGGGCGACCAGGAGGTGAACCGAGGCGAACAAGCCGCTGACACAGAGAAACTGAAAAGTTCGAAATGAATGGATCATAAATAGAGAAAGTTGAATCAAAAGTCTCACCCGCGCGCCGCCCAGGCACGAAGATGCGAAGAAGGAAAGAGTGCGCGCACGAAACCGGCGGGAAAAAGTGCCGGGAGAAATCCAGTGCGCGAGCTTAGACCGCAGGGCCGCGAATCGGCCGCGAAATGTGAGCATAGGCGTGCTCACTGGGCAGCGATCGTGCTGCAACGGGGATTGGATGGGAATCCAATAAAAACAGATTCGACTCAGTTCCAGCAAACAGTGCAACAAGGTCGAGAGTCGCACCAGTGCCCTCCTCATCCTGGAAAAAGAGGGGCTTCGTCTCAATCTCCACGGCGATCAACCCGCAGTCCACGCCAGGGGTAGGATCATCGCCAGGATCAGGAAGGCCATGTGGACAGCTAGAGCATTCGTGCGAAACATCGCCGCGTCCAAATAGATCCGCTACTTGCCCAAACAACCCAACAGAGCAGTTGAGGTAACAACCCATCCAGAGAAGAAGAGTTGTGATGGCGGTGAAAGCATTCATCTATCTTACAGAAGGCCCGAAGAATCGTTTTGCAAGTACTAACTGACTCAGAATATCAATGTTCTTTAATCACTAGCGAGGCACTTTGAGAGACTTGCGGGCTTCACGAACGTAGGGGAGAGCCTGAACGCATTGAGAACAAACGCCCTCACGCTCAGGCTCTCCGGTTTGGGCAAACTTAGTGTCCTTTGTTGCGATGGTGATAACGCTGGAACTGATTCTGGTTTGGTTTCCCCGCTGGTCTTGCTTTGCCCTTGCCGATGTTAAGGGCCACGGTTGTCGGGCGCTGGGCAGTTTCCTGCTTCTGTATTTTCTGCTCCTGACGCTCTTTGGCATCCTTAGCCTTGGAGATGGAATAGTGGCTCTTTGAGGGTGGCCCCGCCCAGGATGCGCCGATTGTGATGGTTAGGAGTGTTGCGATATAGATCGGGTATTTCATAGATGTGAGGTTTGTTGTTCAAAGGCTTAAACCCCGCGCCGTGGGCGCACCCCTCACATTTTTTCGACTTCAAGGCGAGAGGGAGGGAGTGGAGCGGGCTCCATGACCGACTGAGGAACGCAGAAATCGGAAGAAAGGGCCGCGATCCCGGATTTCCCGAGCACAGCGAGCAAACTCCGATCTCCCGATTGATACCTCGAGCCAAGTCACCCTCAGGGTTCACGTTAATCCAACCGCAAACTCACCCGCAGCCTCTGAACGATTGGCAACTCAGTATCGCGTTCGAAGAGTCGGTGGCCGGGTGCACGATATTCGACCAGCCGATTTCGCATCAGGCCCTGGTAACGCTGTCCCTGTTCGGGGGGCATCAGCGTGCTGATCCTATCAATATTCAGCAGGGTCATTTCGAAACATTCTTGCTCGATACGAGCTAATTCACGATTGAGTTCCACAAGCTCCGCCGCAGTTGCTCCCGGCACCTGACTAAGCATGACGAGTCTCTGGCGAGTCGTGATCAATAGCTGACAAAGCTTCTCACAGTGTGGAAGAAACTCCTGATGAACTTCCTCGATTGCCCTCATCTCAGATTCCGACAATCGGAATTCCTTTTTCAACCAGAAGAGCCCAGACTCGTGCGAACGGATTGCGGCGGAATGATTTGCGGTTGCCATCCGGAAATAACATTGATAGGCGGAAACTGAAACGCCAAAAATTACCAGAAAAATCAGGAATACTTTCTTCATCGAAGCTCCTTCAAATTAATGGTCGGATCTTCCGAATCGCTGCGAACAAAAGGACTGATTGACTCCAGATAGGCAAGCTCGCTCTGTTGCGCGATCCATTTTGCGTAGGCTCCTGCCCTGACATGAGCCCCAATCAGACTTAGGACCAAAGCAACTATCGCCACCGTAATTGCATAGGCCGGGCGATGCCCAATTTCTAGCATCGTCTGAATGCACCATGTCCACACCGAATTGGAGGGAACGTCCTGGGTTGCGATCCGCGACCACACTCCAGACTCAAAGTCTTTAGGTGCGCTTTCGATGTCGTCCCACTTTTGGAGGATCTTCGAGAACTGATCGTTTTCCGTAGAATCTTTCATAGCGATAGGAAATGGTGGTCAATGAAGTAAACCCCATTTCAAGTGTGAAACCCTTTACTTTCTTGAATCAATCATTCTTCGTTAAATAGGTTGACCAATTTTCGTCTGAGCAACTTTCTCGCACGGTAAAGCCGGGTTTCTACCGCCTTTTCAGAACAGTTTAAGATTTCGGCAACTTCACAGTAAGAAAGATCTTCGAACTCAAAAAGAAGAACTGCCGTGCGTAAGTCGTGGGGCAACGTCTGAACGGCCATGCGAATTTGCTTTGCCTGATCCTCTTTCTGGCTGGCAGTATCAGGTGTGTCGGCCTCATCCTCAAGCAGCTCGGCTTGGTTGCAATCCGGTTCACCCAACGGTCCGCGATCGAACGCAACGGTTGGGTGCCGTTTCCGCCAACGATCGTGATTCCGACTTAAATTGGCCGCTATTGTGAACAGGTATGTCGAAAACTTGCCTTTCTCTCGGTAGCTCTGCCGACTCCGGTAGATTCGAATAAACGTCTCCTGGGCCAAATCGACCGCCGTTTCCCGATCTCCCGTGTAGCGATAGATGAACGAAATCAGAGCCTCTTTCCAACGAGCCATCAGCGAGTTCAGAGCCAAATCATCACCGTCTTTGAGACGCAACATCAGCGCTGCGTCCTCATCTGGCGCACCCTTCTTTGCGTTAGTAGTCTTGGCATGGTGCCTGATGCTCATGTTTGATCAACAATCGCGGCGAACCCCGGCATATTCCAGATGCATACGGTGAGCTTCGCTCTCATCGGTGGAACACCATCCAGCACCGTGCCCCTTTTCAAAGTTCGATTTCTTTTGCGCTGACACCTTAAATCAGGGCACTTCATTCCGGCCAACCTGCCGCACTTCGACGTGTGAGGCACTTGACGCCATATTAGATATCTTGAGCCGCCGCCTTCCGTAAGCGGGCGCGGGCCAGGTGATATTCGCGCAACGCTTCGATGGCGTTTTCTTCCAGGTTCAGGGCGCGCTCCTGAGCCCGTTGCAGCCGGACGAAGCTTTCCTTGCCCAGTTGCCAGGCTTCGCGCACTTCCCGAACATTGCGGCGTGCGAGCAACAACGTCTCTCCGCTGGCCTGTTCCCAGACGAGACGACGCCGGGCGACATCTTCGTTCGCGGTTGCGATCTCGTTTCGAATGACCGCGCTACGGGCCTCGGCGGAAGCTTTTGCGCCTGCCAGTTGCTGGCGTGGCGCATCGGTCAGGCGGGCCTCGGGAGAGCGCAAAGGCAATGGCACGGAAAAGCCAACACCAGCAAAGGTGTTGCGCTCCAAGCCTTCGGGAGCGTCTTGAGCAGTTTCACGCTCCAGAAATAATCTTACAGCGATATCCTGCCATCGCCGCGAACGCGCAAGTTGAACTGAAGCTTCCGCCCGGCGTTGTTCCAGCAAACGAAGCTGCAGGTCCGGACGCCGGGCCAGGACGGTATCGGTCGCCGGAATTTGGAAATAGGCGGGAGCCGACAGATTTCCTGCAATACTCACTTGTAGCTCGGGCAAATCGCCAATCAAACCGCGAAGCCGCCCATTCAACAAAATTAGTTCAGCTTCCAACGTTCGAATTTCTTTGGTCTGGGTTTCAGCTTCTAGCTGGGCCTCAGTGACATCTAGCTGTGAAGCCTCGGCCTGTTGAAATGCCCGGTCGATCTGCTCGAACAAATCGGTCAAGACACGCCGCAGTTGTTCGTGAAGTTGAATCTGTCGTTGCAAGGCGAGCGCATCGACAGCGGTCTCTCGCACTCGGCCCGCAAGGTTCCATTCGGCGACCCGAACTTCAGCTTTGGCCAAGGCCAAATCCACCTCGGAAACATTCCGCTCCTGCTTGAGTCGACCGGTCAGGGGGAATTTCTGGGAGAGAGCTACCGCGATGAGACCTTCGTTATCGTTCAACCCCCATTGATCGGTATTCGCACTCAGCTCGAATTCAGGATCATCCAACTTTCCTGACCACTTCAAATTGGCCTGAGCCACTGCGATTTGATAGCGCGCGGCCCGTAGTTCGGGATTGTTAGCGATGGCCCTGTCAATTGCCTGTTCCGGCGTGTAGCTGACAGAACCAGAAACGGGAGAGGAGGCTCCAGGCTCTTCCCGCAATTCTTCGGATGGAACTGGATTGGCGCAACTCGTGCAGAGAGCCACAACCATCAGCAAGCTTGCCCTGGCGAGGTGCGAGCGAATTGGCTTGGCGACGCCTACGCCAACCGGCCTGCGGAAATTCACAGGGCATTTGGGATGACGGTTGGGCAGGTTCCGAAAAATAGGTAACATTCGTAGCAACTTGGGCTCGTTCATTGGCTTGAACGTTGCCCAGTCGCTTACCCCACACGAATTTACCGATTTCTTTCCCGGTGCTCGAACGCGATGAATAGGCCACCTCCGACGCCTCAAACATTCGTGTGGGATTGTCACCCCGGCGGCGTTTAACCTCATAAAGCGACGACATGAATCCAAAACGAATAGACGACCTGTTGCAGCAGCTAAGCACTGCTCACCTTCCTTCCGCGCCGACTCCCCATCAAGTGCTGCGGTCAGTCCGTAAGCTGCGCGATTCCGGATCGGCCCCGGAGAAGATCTCGACCTGGCTCGGCATTCCACAGCTCAGCGCCGCGATGGCGGCCGTTGCCTTGCTATGCGGTTTGGCTGGGGGAATCCTTGCGGTTTCCTCATCGGGACATGCCGAAACCGTTGCCCGACTTCGCGACTCTCTCAAACTTGAGGTCTTCGACGCGAATTCTTCACTTCTCCCTCACGAAACACTTGTCAGCCGATGAATTTGACCTGGAAAAATGGCTTGGTTCTGTTTCTCAGCGTCATTCTCGCTTCAGCGATTGGATGTGCCGTTGCTTTCCAACTGATACGTAAAAGCAAGAGCCGCGAACACCAGCACCAGGCTCAACTCCATGCCCACGTACACGAAGTCTTGCAACGCGATTTGGGACTTTCAGCCGACCAAATCCGCCAACTGGAAGAGATCGAGGAACACTTTTTGCAACGCGAAGCCAAACTGAAAGCCGCCAACGTCAGCGCCGTGGCCAAACTGGCCGATGCCCTCGAACGCGACCGTTCCTATTCACCGCAGGTGGACGCCGCCATCGCCGAAATCCATCAATCTCAGGGAGAGCTCCAGAAGGCCACCATCGAACATCTTTTGGAAATGCAACCCGTCCTGAGCTCTGAGCAATACGACCAATTGCTGGAACTCGTCGCGGAAGCTCTCCGCACGCCATCCTCGGCTCGCTAACGATCCTCGAATGTCACAAAAGGAGGATGACCATTTGTCGCTGATCAAGCGGTTCAAAGAGGGGGATGAATCGGCCCTGGAGGAACTCATTGTGCTTCATAGCGAGGGATTGTTCCGCTTCATCTACTGGCATCTTCAAGATGCTCATGAAGCTCGAGATGTGCTCTCCCAAACCTTCTACAAGGCCTACGATAAGCGTAGCCGCTACCGTCCCCAACCCGGTGCACAATTCCAAACTTGGCTCTACACCATCACCGCTAACCTGTGCCGGGCCCATCTCCGCAAACGCAAACGTCGACCCGGCGATTATGCGGCGGGAATCGGTGATTCCAATTCGTTGGAACGTGACGCCGGTCCCGCTCCGGAGGCCAGTCCCTCGGAACAAGCAGCTCAAGCTGAGGAAATTCTATTAATGCGTCAAGCCATCGCCACCTTACCGCCACCCTTGAGAGACGCTCTGATACTCTTTGCTTTGGAAGGAGAAAGCCAAAAGGACGTCGCTAGAAAGTTGAATTGCACGGTTCGAGCCGTCGAAGCCCGCGTGCGGCGTGCAAAACATTGGCTAAAGATCCGACTCGAGAGAGACGGATAGGGTTGGGATTCTGTCCTAATGAAAGCTGTTGATAATCGATTTTGTCTGATTTACAAAAAGGCGGGTTAGAAAGTCATTACCTTCAGCCTTTCAGAAACGGTGGTGTTTCCGTTTCGCTGATCGAAGGCAAGGGCCAATTCCAACGCCTTCTCCGCGAAGGGTTCAGCGTCGGATTTCTGATCGCATTCGGTCAAGGCATCGGCGGCTCCCCAGAAGAAGAGGAATCGTTGCCAGGCGGAGGTTTGCGGCTCGCGGGTGAAGGATTCGGTATCCTGGATGAGCTGAAGCGCTTGATCCCGGGAGCCGTTCCGGGCGAGGAAACGGACCCGGGCCCCGGCGGGGGCCATCCAGGTGTGTCCGGGCGGGGCGGCGCTGGCCAGTTTCTGCTCCCAACTGACGGCCAGAGATTCCTCACCCATCTGGCGAAGGGGTTCGAGGCAGACGCTGAGCAACCCTTGGGGTGCCAACGCGCAGCCGCTCATGCAGGGGCTTTCCTCAACGGCTTGGCGCGCGACGGTCAGGGCGTCTTCCGTTTCGCCAATGAGGAGCAGGCTTTCGACCAAGATCTGGCCCATGGCAGCTTCACAGTAGGCGGCGGAAGGATCTGAATCAGAACTGGAGGTTTCAGCTTTTTGCTGACTCCAGAATTCGCGAAGCGCTCGCACGTCGTCAGAATGGGGAGTCCGACCGAGCGGCGCATTGAGGGCGAGACGGATCGCGCCTGCGTCCGGTTCTCCCAAACCAACCCGGGCGGCATAGGAGCAAATTTCATGCTCGAGCCGTTCCAGCCGAGCCAGCGAGATTCGCGGTTGTTCCGCCAGGGCGATAAGGGCGCGAGCGAAAAAACGACTGAAGGCGATCCGCATCTCGATGTCCGTTTCGGTGAGATCTTCGAGGGTGCCTCCACGCTTGATGGTGTTTTCAATCAAGAGAGCCAGGGCTTTCGAGGCTCCGCGCGTCAGTCCACGGGTATTGGCGACGACCCAGTAGTGGAGCCAGGCTGCCGTGATCTCGGGAGAAGAAGCATCGCCTTCCGCGAGCGCTTCGCGGAACTGGGACCGAGCGGCAGAAAGCGAGGATCGTTCCCACCAACGATCTTCATAAGGTTCCAAGGCTTCGTCTGAGTTGTCGGTTTCGGACGGCTCGTTTTCGGAGTCGAAAGTCATGATGAAGAGAGGGGTAAAAGGTGAAGGATTGGGAGAGGCGACGGCCAAGGGCCCGGGCTACAGATCGAGACTGGCACCGGAGTTCCAGATCACGGTGAGAGCGCGACTGTGGCGGCGAGATTCGGCAGCCGTGGGGCGTTCCCGAGCCGCGAGCAGAGCATGTTGAAAGAAGACGCGGATCCAGGCTCGAACCAGCTCGGCGGGAAGGTCGCGAGTTTCCAGGAGGCGCTCCACCACGGGGTGCGTTCGATTGAGGATCAGTTGCTTAGGCGCTCGGGCGGCTTCCTGTTCCTCACCATCTTCGTCCTCCCAGTCATTGCCTCCGAGGTGCCGAAAGATGCTCTCTTCATCGTCCAGTTGCAGGGTGGCGGGCGAAAAGGGATCCTCGCCATCTTCGAAGTCGCCCTGGCAATGATCCGGCTCCAGCTCCAGATTGGCGGTTTGGAGAAGGCGGGCTTCATCCGCGCCGTGTTGGGGATCGTCTGTCTGATAACGGGCCAGGAATTCCGAGGCGCTGATTTCTTTCACGGTTCCTTCTTTTTCTCGACGACTGAGAAGCGAAAGGAGACGGTGGGAGAGCATGTCAGAGGCACGCGCCACGCATTGGCCTTCCTGATTGGCCTTGAGCTCCAGCCGAAGGAAATCTTGCTCTTTCGTGACAAAACCGAGTTCTCCGTGACGCCGGACGATCTGGGACGCGGTTTGCTCGCCGAGCGTCGTCTTCAGAGGCACCGTTCCGGAGAGGAGCTTGAGATGGAGCGGGTTCGATTCTGCGGACGAAACCAGACACTCATGGTGGGTCAGCATGATGTTGCGGAGCTGACCCATTGAATCCTTGCGGAGCTGTTTCAGATAGTGGTCAAATCCCTTACCTACGGCTTTGCGGAGATCTTCACGCCGGGTTTCTTCTCCATGCAGATCTTCGCGGGCGGCGTTCACCTTGAGAGCGTCCGCGTTCATGAGGCAGCGGATAAACGGCGTCGCTTCCGGGGCGAGACCGCGAATCTGATCGCCCACTAACATGCGTCTGACGTAAAGGCGATGCCGTGGTTCCGAGCCGGGAGCCGTCGCCCGATGGGTGATGAACGCGATCCCCGAAGCGCGGGCGGCATCGCATTCGAAGCGAAACGCGCCGAGAAACGGTGTCCCGAAAACTTCTTTGCCGAGGCGGAGCATCTCGCTTTCGTCGGACGAACCTTGCCAGAAGGGATTCCGGTTCAGGACCTCTTCATCGCCACCGTTGCGGAACACCATGGTCCCGGGAAGATACTCGCCGAAGCGTTTGGCCAGTTCTCGGACGCGTTCCGGGGTGAGTTGCACGGCCTTTTCCGGCTCCAGGTGAAGATAGACGCGGGTTCCAGGCGTGAGGTCTTCGTCCAACGGATTCACCTTCCAGGTTCCGCTCTGATTTCCGGTCCAGCGGAATGCCGGAGACGCTCCGTCACACTTCCGAGAGATGACGTGAATTTCCTCTGCGGCCATGAAGCCGCTGAGCAGACCTACGCCAAAGCGGCCAATGAATGGGCCTTCCTCATCCCGCCATCCATCTCGCTTCAGACTGAAGCCGATCGTGCCCAGCGCCTTGGTGATCTCTTCGGTCGAAATCCCGGCTCCGTCGTCACTCACCGTCAGGATCATCCCGCCGGTTTTCGGTTGAAGCTGGCAATCGATTTCGATCAGCCCGGCGTGATCTGGCTCGATCAGACGCCGCGCGGTGATCGCGTCCACAGCGTTCTGGAGCAGCTCGCGGATGATGACATCGATCCCTTGCGTGTAGAGATGTTGGGTGAGCAAGGAGA
>CAYGQD010000144.1:9915-18489 GCA_964351855.1 uncultured Verrucomicrobiales bacterium | reverse complement strand
GATCTGGGGTTGGGTGTGTAAGAGGGCGTTGTTGTCGTTGGTGACGGTGTAGGTCGCGGTTTGGCCAGCCTCGTCATCGCCGCCTTCGGGATCGAACGTGGCGAAGCCAGCCAACGCCACCGGACCGGCATCTTCATCGATGGTTTGATCTCCAGCGAGAGTGAAGGTCGGCTGATCGTTGACCGCGTTGACCGTGATCATCGACGTTGCCGTGGCACCACCCAGTCCTCCGACGGTCGCATCGAGGGACGACTGAACATCGAAGGTGAAGGTGTTGGCGGTCGTCGCTGCGTTCAGATCGGTGGTCGGCGTGAAGCTGAGAGTTGCCTGACCGCTTCCGTCAAAGGCAACGAAGTCTCCTTCGTTCACGCCGGCGATCGTGCCGCCCTGGATTCCGGTGACTTGGAAATGGGTCGCGGCATCGCCTGCGGCCCGGGTCACCACAACATCGACTGCAGTGTCTTCGTCGGTGGTCGGGCTGGTGATACTCGGCGTGTCGGCCACTGCCTTGACTTGCACGCTGGTGGTTTGGGTAACCGTGCCGGTGTCATCGTCGGTTACGGTGATGCTCACCGTGCTGGTGTAATCACCGGCGGGCTGTTCCGGATACAGATGGGTGACCGTGAACCCGATCTCGCCGGTGGTCGCGTTGACCGAAGTAATCGTCAGAACCGAATCCTCCGTCGTGGAGTTGATCGTGCCGGTGGTCAAGCCGGTCGCGGTGGAGCCATCCAATGCGCTGCTCAGCGTCAAAAGAGCACCGAGGTCAAAGCTGGCGTCAATCGGATCGCTGGCGTCGTCCCAGTCGATCGTCAGGGTGTGGCTGTCGAGCGCTCCGGGATCCGTGATGGTTCCGGTCACCGTGGCGACATTGTTCTCGTCGATCGGAGCATCATTGCTCAGGACGAGCGATGGGGCCACGTTGCTGACGGTCAGCGTGGTGGTGTCTTCGATGTAACTCGCGGCGCTGGCGGTGAAGAGTCCGGCGATTTCCTCGTTGGTGAGAGCCCGTCCAAGTATTGCCGCTTCATCGATCTTTCCATCGGCGAAGGTGGTGGCGTTTTCGTAGCGGCCGAGGAACACCCGGTCGCTTGCGGGTGCCGTGAACGGCAGCTTACTGGTTCCCTCCGCAACTAGCTCGCCATCGAGGAAGATTGTCTGGGTCTGAGCGGCGAGATCATAGCGGAAGGCGACCTGGTGCCACTGTCCTGCAGTGATTGCGGCCCCACTTCCGGTGTCATTGCCCCACGTGCCAAAGTGAAGATTCCCGTTTCTCACGATGAGGTGAAGACCCTGCTGATTCGTGCCGGTGCGGTCCGTGCCGAAAATGGGCGCATCATCGGTCAAAGGAATGGTATCGAAGTTGATCCAAGCCGTGGCGGTGAAGCTGGCGTTGGCCAGTCCAAGCTCGCCAACCGTGCCAATCTCCAGGAAGTCGCCGTCACCGTCCAGTTCCAGGGCATCGCCTTGGCCAGGGGCTCCGGTTCCGGTGGTGGCGTCACCGCCGAAATCCCCGTGCAGCGCGTTGGCGGAAGAATCCAGCGTCTGCGTGCCAGAGACCGTCTCCATCCTCCAGTAGCCGTTCAAATCCGGATCACCGGCGAGAGCGGCTTCAAGGCCGGGAGCGTCGTCATCCGCGAGCCGCACGGTCACGGTCTGGACTTCGGTTCCGGTTCCCGGCGTGGTGGCATCGCCGTCTTCAATGACCGGACGGCTCAGGGTGAACTGAATTTCGCCGGTGGAGGTATTGATCAAATCGATCGTGAGGACGCTGGAGTCCGTGGTCGAATTGATGTCGCCGGTCGTGAGTTGTGCGGTCAGGTTGCCTGTCGCTGGATCGGATGCGTAGATCGCCGGAAGATCGAAGGTGGCGAACTGGGCGTTGTTAGGATCGCCCCACTCGGCGACGAGGTGATGGCTATCGAGCGTGCCGGGATCGGTCAGGGTACCGGTGATCTCGGCGGTGCCGTTTTCGTCCACCGTGCCAGGATTGAGAGTCAGCGTCGGCAACACATTCGAGACCGTGACCTCGACGGAGGCGACGTTGAGCGGTGCGCGTCCCTCGTTATAGAGGGCAAGAATCTCGGCATCGCTCATCGAACGAGTAACGATATGAGCCTCGTCAATCTCACCATGGAACGAGCGGGCATTGTTCCCTTGCCACCGTCCAATTTTCACCTCTTGAAGCAATCCGGCACCATCAACGGAGCCGAAGGGAACCTTACCGGTTGAAGCGGCATAAAGCTCTCCGTTCAGGAACATGGCCTGTTGGCCGGTTCCGTTACCAGTTCCATCATCGGTGTAGCGATAGGTCGCCAAATACCATTCATCCGCATTCAGCGCGGGCGCTGAGCCGGGAGCACCGGTATCGAATCCGCCACCGAAGTTGCCGTAGTGGAGTTTGCCGCCGCGGACGACAAGGTGGAGGGCATTGTTGGGTCCAGAGTTGTCGGTCCCGAAGATCGTGTTGTCGGTATTCGGGGCGATTCCGGCGGCGTCCAGTTTGATCCAGGCACTGGCGGTGAATTCGCCTCCGAAGCCCAGTTCGCCGGCCGTTGCTCCGGTGGCGAAGTGATCGTCGATACCGTCGAGGCTGGTGGCCTGTCCCACATTGCTAGAATAGCTGTTGGTAAAGGTGCCCGCGCCACCCACGGCGGTTAGATCACGACCGTTTCCGCTGGAGTCAGAGAGATCCCCATTGAACTGCCAATAGCCGCTCAAGTTGCCGGTTTCTGCGAGGACAGCATCGGCATAAGTGGGGAGAACTTGCCCCAAGGTGCTGGGGTCGTCGATCCGCACACTAATCTGGGAGGTATCACTACCCGTCACATTCTCACCGACAGAAAACGGAGTCCCGGCAAGACCGTCATCGAGGTAAGAGCGCTCGACCTCGAAGGAGATCGTCCCCCCGGTCAATCCGGTGATGGTCAGCTTGGCACCGTCGGTGCTGTTGATTTCATCGTTCAGATTCAAACCACTGGAGGCCGGAATCGTGAAAACAGAGTCTGGAGCATTGGGATCATCCCAACTGACCGAAACCGTGTGAACTTCATCCGATTCGATCCCGGAGAAGGTGACCTGTAAG
This sequence comes from uncultured Verrucomicrobiales bacterium, assembly GCA_964351855.1. Classification (GTDB taxonomy): domain Bacteria; phylum Verrucomicrobiota; class Verrucomicrobiia; order Verrucomicrobiales; family DEV007; genus JBCDHN01. The sequence continues at coordinate 15,404 of CAYGQD010000144.1, read as the reverse complement.
ATAGCGGTCTCGCCTTCGTTCACATTGCTGATGCTGATCGAATCGATCACCGGGGTATCGTTCGCCGCTGTCAGGACCACGTCATTGCTGTCTGTCCCTGCGGCATAGCTGATGGTGAAGCTTTGGCCGTTGACGGTAACCGTCGCGCCTTCGGCAAGACCGGCGAAGGTCCCGGAAACGGCGTCGGTATCGTCGTTGGAAATGAGGGTCAACTCGGTTCCAGTCGGGAGGTCTGCGCTTCCGGCAACGTCCAGATTCAGTGTTCCGGCAAGCGTAACCGTTCCGCTTACGTCGAGAACATCGCTGGCGGCAGCGGCATCAATCGTCACCTCAAGGGTTCCGGCTGCACCGACATTGAGATCACCGGGAATTGGCAAGGTCTTGGCGATTCCGTCCGCGCCAATTTGGAGCGTTCCGGCCTGCACGTCGGTCAACCCGGCGTAGGAGTTGGTTCCGTCGAGGGTCAGGGTTCCGTTACCGGTTTTGATAAGCCCGGCGTGGCCTTCCAGTGGCACGCGGAATCGGTTTGAATTGAGGACGTTGATCCATTCGGGATTGCTACCGCTCAGTTCCGGAAGATTAGCGTCTCCACCGACTCCGGGCAGATCATTGGGATCACCGGAAACCGGGTCCGCCAGAGCAAAACCGAAATTGGCGGTCCAGCCGTCTGCCACGGTGGGCCCTTCGTTCCCCGCGCCGTTGGCGAAGCGAATCTCGATATCGTGCCAACCGTCACCGTTCGGCCCCATGCCGAAGTTCGTGGTGCCGCCAGACGGGTTCGTGTTTGTCTGCTTCGCACCACCCTGGATGCCGTCGACAATCGCTGTCGTCGTAACATGATTGGAGGTCGCATCTTCGAGGACCTGAACGCCATCAATCAGAATCCGGACGGAGTCGTCGATGTTCTCAACGAAGGAGAAGATCCCATCGCTGTCGAAGAACTGGCCGGTGTAGACAATCGTTTCGTCCGTCGTATCGATCCCCCACGGACCTTGGTTTGTCCCGAAGTATCCCGCCCGTGGGCCGGTTGCTTCCAAGGAAGAGGCCAGGATCGGCGAGTTGAACGGGTTCCCGGTGCTGTTCACGTCGTAGACCGCTTCGCTGAGGCCCTGGGCGTAGAATTTACCCCCATCTTCAATCGTGAAGCCGCCCGCGCTGGTGATGTCACCCGTGAGATCGATGTCGCCATCTCCCGAAACCGTCAGGTTATGCGTGCTCAAGGAAATCCCAGCACCGATGTCGAAGGTGGTGTCCGCCGTGGTGTTCTCGATCGTGCTGTCACCGAGCAAGGTGATATTCGTGGTGGCCAGACTGGTATCGCTGCCGGTGTTGCGCAGGGTTCCGTTCGCCAGTGTGATTGCTTCGTCGAGAGTGTAGTCACCCGCCAGATTGAACTCCAGGGTGCCGCCGATGACTTTGGTCTCGCCAGCAATGGTGCCAAGCGCTCCGTCAGCCGTGACGGTTACGGTTCCGACCTGGATTTCGGTTCGACCACTGTAGTCGTTCGCCCCGTTGGTCAGAGTCATCGCACTTCCGCCCTGCTTGATCAGGTTTCCGTTCCCGGTAACTTGGCCATCGACGGTTAAGGAGCGCGCACTGACGACGAGGTCTGCCGAACCGCCGCTCAGGGTGATGGTCCCGTTCAGCGTGGTTCCGGTTCCAGCTCCGCCGCCAACCAAAAGGTTCGCGTTGTTGTTCAGGGTGATGTTGACATCGTGGGTCACGGGATTCGCCCAGAAACTGAGGTTCGCGCCGTTATTGACCGTGATCGTTCCAGTACCGTCGAAGTCGGTGGTCCCTTCCAAGGTCAGGGTTCCTTCCTGAACCGTCGCATCCGCAGGATTGCTGATAGCGACGTTCACCAAGGCAATATTTTGCGCTCCTACCTTGGTCAAGGTGTGTCCGCCAAGGTCTAAGGTGGCGGCTCCACCATTGTCACGAATGTCCCAACGATTCGTCGCGCCGAAGGTAGTATCTCCGGTCAAGGTGACGTCGCGGAAGGCGCTCGTTTGAGTGGCTCCGCTATTGACGATGGCTCCGTTTCCGCCAACGCCTGCTCCAGCGACTTCGATGGTTTCTCCTCCGGTGACGCCCGCGCGATTTCCAACGATGTCGAGCGTTCCGCCGGCTTCGATCACGGTTTTGCCGCCTTCATCGCCAAGGGACGCATTGTTCCCCATCTTCACCGTCGCACCGTTTTGGATCGTGGTATCGCCAGAGTAGAGGTTCGCCGTTGGCAGATTCAGGATCCCGTCTCCGGAAGCCGTCAGGTTCGTGGGCGTCGTTTCGGTAATCGTGTTGAGCGTCAGTTGAACCGCTGCTGCCGTGTCGAATGTGGAAGTGCCGCCGTTGAGACTGGTCGAGGTGAACTCGAGTCCACCGGTGCCTTCGGTCGAAAGCGTCGCGTCCGCTGCCATCGTCAGTTCATCCAAGACCAGGGAAGAGACGCTGGTTCCCAGAGTGACGGAGGAGTCTCCGCTGACGCTGATGTCGTTGGCCAGGGTGGGGACACCGCTACCACTGGTGAGGAAGCCGTATTTGTCCGACAGATAGAGCTCCACGGCAGCTCGATCAGCCGTGGAGAGGGCTGTGTCGTAAATCAACACCTCCGCGATATCGACGCCCATGAAATTCCCGAACCCGGCCGTTTGCGAGGTATTATTATTGTCTCGCGCCCCAAGCGTGAGGAACTCCGCCGTATCAGCAATGTTCCCGGTGTCAGCGAGGTTTAAAATCTCCGCCCCATTGATCCAGGCGATCCGGTTCGAGCCATCGTAACTGGCCGTGTAAATCTGGTTGAGATCTCGAATCGGCTGTCCCGTGGAAGGATCATCTTCTGCACTCGTCCCTCGCAAGGTGAACGTGAAATCATCATTCAGGGAACGTTGGCGCAACTGCCAACCTTGACCGCCCTCACCTCGCTTCGTAATGAAACCTTCCCATTGATCCGTTCCCGCAGTATTGACTCTGGCAACGGTAATCACGGTCATCCCGGTGGTGAAGTCGAACTCGGATTCATCCGGCAAGAAAAGGTAATCATTGCTCCCGTCGAAGTGCAGCGCGGGCAGACCATTGATGCTGGTGGCTGCGTAGGTAGGATGGGTGCTCGCCGCGGCAACGTTGATTGCATCTTCGTCGCCGGCAGCTCCAAACGCATTGGTCGACTTATCAACCCAGGTTGAGACCGTGGATCCATCTCCGGGATTCGTCGCCCCACTATCATTATTGACATCGCTGGCGTCGAGCCAGAGGCGCAGGCTGGCATTGGCGGGATCCGGAGCCGGTGGTGGATTCGAGACAAACTCCAGGTCACCATCGTTCAGCGTTACATTCGCATCACCGAGCCCGCTGGTGGAGTTGTCGTTATCGACTTGCGCGATGAGTTTGCCATCCGCGTTCACCGTCCAGATGGAAGTGGCCGCGTCCAGGCTATTGGTCGCATCCGCCAGGCTCAGTTCGCCAGTATCGACCGTTCCGGTGAAGCCGGTTCCACTCAGTGGTCCGGAGATCGCGAGACTTCCCGCTCCGGTCTTCGTGAATCCTCCACCGGCGACGGTAACCGCGCCATCAATCGCGCCGGTTCCAGATCCATCAACGGTCAACGTGTTGCTGCCGAGCGCGACCGAACCCTTAAAGTTAATGTCGGTTCCGGTGACGGTCAGATCTGCGGCCACAGTCACGTCGCCATGGAAGTCAATCGTCGTGCCGCTCAGATCCTCATTCAGGGTAATACTGTCTGAAGTGATCGTGATCGGCCCAGCAAATGCGAGCGCCCCGTCCAGGCTGACGGAATCGTTTCCGGTGTCCGTATTTTCATTGTCGCCGAATGCGGTCTGGACGATGAGACCGCCCGAGACGCTGGACTTCAACACCTGTTGATTGAAGCCGTTGACCGTGTTCGTGATCACATAGTGGGTGTCCGCGCCGTTAATGGTGATGGCGATGACATCGTCGGAATCCGTCCCGACGTCGGTGATAACCAGATTCCCGGCACCATCCACCTCTACGAGCGTCTCTTGTCCCGGGGCGTTGATGTTGACGGTGATAACGGCAGAGCCAGCCAGATTGCCCGCTCCATCGTCCGTCACATTAACCGTCACTTCAAAGACGTCACTCTCATTCAACAAGGCCGGATTCACGACCGTGATCTGGCCGCTGGAATTGACGACAAACTCGGTGCCAGTAGCGGCACCACCGCCAGCCGTTTTGACGATTCCGCCGATAGCAAAGGTGTGAGAATCACCGGCCTCAGGATCGTTCGGAGCCACCGTGAAGACGACCGTTCCTGCGAGTGCGTCCGCCGGGATGCCAGCCAAACCGTCTGCCGGATCCGGAGCTTCATTCACGTCGGTCACCGTCAGGGCGAACGTTTCGCTGAAGGAAAGTCCGGGCGAACCGGTGTCCGTCGCGGTTACTTCAACCAAAACCGTAGGCTCAGTTTCAAAGTCGAGCGTCTCGCCGGACTTTAGTTTCAAATTACCACCTACGACTTCGAATCGAGCGTCATCGGTCGTGAACGTGTGGGAATCGCCCGCATCAGGATCGGTTACGGTGATTGCTCCGACAATCGCTCCATCCGCGTTCTCCGCTACGGTAGTGTTGCCCAGGGCAATCGCCGTAGGTGCTTCGTTAACATCGGTCAGGTTGATCGTGACCGTTGCCGTGTCTGACAGAGTTCCTGCTCCATCATCAGTGACTTGAACCGTGAGGTTGAAGCTCGGCGTCGTCTCGAGATCGAGCTGGGTGCTGTCGTTCACCGTGATCTGACCGTTGTTATCGATCGCGAAGGCGTTGCCGGTATTTCCGGCGGTGATCGCGTAGGTCAACGTCTGTCCCGCATCGACGTCACTTGCCGTGACTGATCCCACAACCGTTGCATTGGCGGAATTCTCGGCTAGGCCAAACGTCGCATCATCAACCGTAGGTGCTTCATTCACGTCGGTCAGGTTGATTGTCACCGTTGCGGTATCGCTCAAAGTCCCAGTGCCGTTATCCGTCACCTGAATGGTTAAAGCGAACGTCGGGTTGGTTTCGAAATCGAGCTGGTTTGCATCGTTCACCGTAATCTGGCCCGCGTTATCGATCACAAAGGCGTTCCCGATATTTCCGGCCGTGATTGCATAGGTCAAGGTCTGTCCCGCATCGACGTCATTCGCGGTGACCGCTCCCACTACCGTCGCATTGGCGGAATTCTCGGCCAGACTGAAGGTCTCGTCACCAACCGTAGGCGCTTCATTGACGTCGGTCAGGTTGATCGTCACCGTCGCGGTATCGCTAAGAGTTCCCGTTCCGTCGTCAGTCACTTGAACGGTTAAACTGAACGTGGGGCTGGTTTCGAAATCGAGCTGGTTCGCATCATTGACCGTGATCTGACCCGCGCTATCAATCGCGAAGGCGGTGCCAGTATTTCCAGCTGTGATTGCATAGGTCAAAGTCTGCCCTGCATCGACGTCATTTGCCGTGACCGAACCGACGACTGTGGCATTGGC
>CAYGQD010000144.1:8620-9815 GCA_964351855.1 uncultured Verrucomicrobiales bacterium | reverse complement strand
GAACCGACGACTGTGGCATTGGCAGAGTTTTCAGGAACAGCGAACGTCGCATCATCAACGGTAGGCGCTTCGTTCAGATCATTCAGATTGATCGTCACCGTTGCGTCATCCGTCAGATTCCCAGTTCCATCATCAATTACCTGAACAGTCAGATTGAACACGGGTGTCGACTCGAAATCGAGCTGGCTGGCATCATTTACCGTGATCTGACCGTTGTTATCGATCGCGAACGCAGTCCCAGTGTTTCCTGCAGTGATGGCATAGCTCAAGGTTTGCCCGGCGTCCACATCGGAAGCGGTAACCGATCCAACCACCGTCGTATTCGCCGAATTCTCATCCACCGAAAGGGTCACATCGTTTGCGACGGGAGCCTCATTCACGTCGTTGAGATTGACCGTGATGGTTGCGTCGTCGGTCAAGTTCCCGGTGCCATTGTCGGTCACTTGAACCGTCAAGCTGAATGTCGGCGTGTTTTCAAAATCGAGCAAGCTGGTGTCGTTGACCGTGATCTGCCCGTTGTTGTCGATCGCAAAGGCGCCAGTTCCGTTTCCAGCGGTAATCGCATAGCTTAAGGTCTGGCCCGCATCCACGTCGGTCCCCGTAACCGTTCCTACCACTGCGGCGTTTAACGCATTCTCATCGACGGAGAGAGTGGAATCGTTGATCACCGGCGCATCATTCGCGTCGGTCAGGTTGATCGTAATCGTTGCCGTATCGCTTAGTGTTCCAGTTCCATCATCAGTTGCCTGCACCGTCAGCGTAAACGTCGGCGTTATCTCAAAATCAAGCTGTGTGGTATCGGCTACCGTGATTTGACCATTGCTGTCGATGGCAAAGGCTCCGCCTCCGATTCCATTGCCGGCGGTGATCGCATAGCTCAGCGTCTGCCCTGCATCCGGATCGGTTGCCGTCACAGATCCCACCACGGTGGCGTTGACGGAGTTCTCCGCCAGGGAGAAGGTCTCATCTCCCACTGACGGCGCTTCATTCTCATCGGTCAAATTGATGGTAACGGTCGCGGTATTGTTCAACGGCGTGCCATCATCGTCAGTCACCTGCACCGTCAATGTGAACGTCGGTGTGGTCTCAAAATCCAGCTGAGCGGTATCGGCTACGGTGATTTGACCACTACTGTCGATCGCAAAAGCTCCCGCTCCGGTTCCGTTGCCGGCCGTGATCGCGTAGGACAACGTCT
>CAYGQD010000144.1:0-8520 GCA_964351855.1 uncultured Verrucomicrobiales bacterium | reverse complement strand
GTGATCGCGTAGGACAACGTCTCGCCCGCATCCGGGTCCGTTGCCGTAACCGATCCCACCACGGTGGCGTTGGCAGAGTTCTCTGCCAGGGAGAACGTTTCGTCTCCCACAACCGGTGGATCGTTAAGATTGTTCACCACAATCTGGAAAGTCTGCTGACCTGCCACTGCGACGGGAGTTCCGTCGTCGGTGGCTTCTACCGTAATGTCGGCAGTTCCGGCCGCGTCATCGGCCAAGGTGAAGGTGAGGTCGAAGGTTCCATCCAGATTGTCAACCAACGATGGGGGCGCTGAGAAGAGCGTTGGATTGCTGTTACTCACCACGATGGGATTCAGCGTCGCGATCTGATCGCTTTCATTCGCCGCACCCGGATTCACATTGGTGATGAAGTTGGCGATGACGTGTTGCTTGGAATCCGCAGGTTGTCCTGCGCCGGTCGAGTCTTCGTCCACGGTGACCGTCGGCAAAGCGAAGTCGAATTCGGCGGATTCGTTCACATCCACAACGATGGTTCCGCTCACGGAAGTGCCACCATAGATATCGGTAATGGACACCGCGATGGAAGTGTCCAGCACATCGTTCGTTGGCACGAACTTGACCGCCGCGAGGGCCGCGTTGACCTCCGTGGGCGTGCCAATGATGGTCCAGATTCCGGTCCCCGCGTCATAGGACTCTCCGTTTAGGCTGTCCGTCGTCATGGACCCGGCGCCGGCGTCCGCGAGGGTAAGCGTGGCGCGTAGGCGCTCCTGTGTGGCGGTGAGTGCGGTCCCAGCGAAGTCATTGTAGTAGCGGGCCTCATGAATCACGGTGCCGCCGGCGATGTCGAGACCGCCGTCGGACGCGTAGGAGTTACTATTCGCACCGTTCCCCTGAACGCCCACGCTGAAGGTGACGTTGCCAAGCCACGAACTGGGTGCCGCGCCCAGTAAGGTGATGTCCTCGATGGTGTCATCGACGGCAAACTGAAGAGCATTGTTGCTGTCGAAGCGCACCGAAACGGTGACTGGTTGCCCAGCCGTGAGAGCGCCGGTGATGTGGCCCACGGCAATGGTGCCGGAGGTCGTCGTTTCCGATCCAGCCAACGGACTCCAGTCGATGTCGTAGAGCCCTTCCGGCCGGGTGGCGGTCAAATCCGGCCCGTCAGTGATGTCTTGCCCCTGCTTGATCACGATGGTGGGAATCCCATTATCGAGGAGAAGCTGAGAGCCGTTGCTCTCGCCTCCGATTTCCATCAGCGTGTTTTTTCCCGTCAGGTCGTTGGCCGTCGGGATAAAAGAGATCGTCCAGGTGAATCCATTGTTTTGACTGGCGGTGACATTTCCCGTGCCGCCGCCGTTGACGGTGTTGTCCGCCCCAAGGATTCCCGCCAGCTGCTCGTTGGCTGCAGGCTCTCCAGTTCCCGCGCCGTTGGTCACCGCAGTGAGGCTCCCCGCGCCGCTCGCCACGATCGGGCTTAGTAAAATCCCGCCGACCGGCTCGTTGCCCTCTCCGAAGCTCAGGGTCTGCACCAGGTTCGTGGCCTCCAGACCGGTCGGAATCAGAGTGAAGTCATTGTCGTCTGAAGCAGCGTGATCGTACTCCGCTTCGAATTGCTGACCGCCGATGCTCAGAAGGTCCGCATCAGCCGCATTCGCGAAGGTCCCCAGCAGGGGATTTGCCGACTGATTGTCGATCACCAGCACATTCTCCGTAGGACTGGAAAGAAGCGTGCCGACAAAGTTCGCCGTTGCGCCGAGGGTGATGTCTCCCGTGGACTCGATCACAAGAAGGTCGGATCCGTCCGAGCCGATCTCGACCACCAGATCACCGTCCAGGGTGACGGTGCCCGCCACTGAGAAGGTGCCGACGCCGCCGTCGCCCGGATTCAGAGCAGCCCCAACATTCACCGTGAGATCGCCGTCGAGGGATCCGCCCCCATCCAAAGTGCCCGCTTCCACCGTGGTCGTGCCGGTGAAGGTGTTGTCCGCGTTCAGGGACAGAGTGCCAGCTCCTCCCTTGGTCAGGTTTCCGGCGCCATCGATCACACCTTCCACCGCACTGTCGATCCCGCCCACGTTCAAGATGGTGTCCGAGTTGAGGGTCACCGTATCGGCAAAGGTCTGATCCCCGGCCGTGGTCACGGAAATCGACGTAGAGGTAACGGCAGCGTAATTGGCCAACACATCACCGGCCCCGAGAATGGTGCCGTTGTACTGGCGGTAGATCGCCATCTGCCCGTCAAAAGGGATCGCCGAGGTGCCCCCGCCAAAACCGCCGGAGTTAGCCCCGCCCTTGGTTCCCAGCGCGCCGAAATCTCCTCCGTCCCAATCCGTTCCACCGAGTCCAGTGTCGATCAGGGCGCCATTGAGGTAAAACTTCAGCTCACCGTCGTGGCCGTCGTTGTCCACCTGGTTGGTCACGACCAGCTGGATGAAGTCCGCCGTGGCGTCCCCTCCCGGAATGAGCCCCTGAGGATCGTTCAGAAGGTCGTAGCTGAGATCTTCCGTAACCACCCCGCCACCATTGCGAAGGATGCGCAGGCTGGTCCCTTCGAGGTAGAAGCCGATGCCCGCCCCGCCAGTTTCCATGAGGTATTGACGATCCGAAGGGGGAACTGCGTCCGGTTTGAACCAAAGTTCGAAAGTCGCGTCACTGTTTCCACTGCTGCCACCCGGTGTCGATCCGAGGCCGTTGTTAAACTGGGCCCCGAGACGGTCACCTTCAGTTGCCGACTCCGCGGCATTCGCCGCATTGCCGTAGGCACCGACCGGAGGCGGCGTAGGGTCACCCGGGAATTCGTAAGCACTGGTGATCTTGGTCGCCGATCCTGTAACCGCAACGAACGTGACTGCGCCCTCCATCGTGGTAGCACTCGTGTCGCTGAGGATCAGATTGTCGGCTCCGGGGTTCGTCGCCGAGGTGTTTTCCCAAATGCCGTTGGTCCCGTCATCGGTGCTGGCATCAAAGTTCAACTGAGCGCCGGCTGTGAAGGGGATGGCTCCACCCATCTGAGCTGCGCCCGTGACCAAGAGATTCCCCAGTCCGGCGTCATCCGAGAGCCCACCGAGGGCGTCACCACCGACGTCGCCGAGGAAGGCCGTTTCCGCCGCATCGACGGTGAGATCGAAGTTGTTTCCGTCGGCACTGTCCACCGTACCGCGAAACTGCACGCTGCCAGTCCCGTTCTGGGTCACGGTTACGTCATTCGTAAGAAGAACGAGCCCTTGCAGAGCCACATCACTTTCCGAATTCGCCGTAATGTCCGCGCCGACTTCAATCCGGCCGGCGTTGAAATTGACTCCGAGCAGCTCCCCGGAGGTTCCTAACGCACCATCGATGTCGATGACCTCAGCGGTGACGTTGAGAGCCCCACCGATCGCGCTCGCATCAGAGTCAACCGTGGAGGTGAAGGTCACCTTGTCATTGGCGGCGTCCATCTTCACATTGCCTTGGAGCGCAATCGTCCCACCGTAGGTTTGAGCCTCATTCGTGTTCACCACGAATCCGCTGGACACGTGGTTGTAGGCGCTGCTGACGTTCCCGCCGGTCAGGGCCGCCTCGTACCAGCGCACGATGGCGATGTCGCCGTCGAAGTCACCCGCCGGGAGAGCGGGGGCGGCGTCATCTCCCGCGATGTCGTTATCGAGAATCGTGCCCTCGGCGGTGTCGCTGATATCTACCGTCAGCGCCGTGCCCTGCAGATTGGTCATCGCGATGCTGAGGGTTTCGCGCAGAACCGCGTTATCTCCGTCATCGGTCAAGACGATCGAAAACTGCTGGGTCTCCAGATCATCTCCAAGGAAGGTCAGGGTCGTCGGGTCGGCCAGGGCCGTGTAATCAATACCCACCGTGGTGGACACATCCGTCGCGGTGACATCCACCGTGAAGCCTCCGGCAACCGCACCGCGAAGCGTGGCCGTGAAGGTCATCACTCCTCCAGCGTCATTCTCGACAATCTCCACGTTGTCGATGGTGACACGGGCATCCGCAAAGCTGTCGTCGTCCGTGATGGTGCCCTGCGCCGTGTCGCTGATGTCCACGGTGTTGGTCCCGGCGAGCCCCTGAATATTCGTCAAGGAGACGGTGAATTCCTCATCGATTTCCGACACCGGCGAACCCGCATCATCGACGATGTCCACCGTAAAGGTCTGCGTTTCCCCGGCAAGCCCGGCAAACGTGAGAGTCTGAGGCGTAAAGGTATAGTCCGTTCCACCACCCGTAGCGGTGTCACGAGCTGCGCCAATCGCGGCATCGACGGTGAACCCGCCGTAGACACTCGTGTTCAGGGTCGCGGTGAAGGTCGCGGTTCCGGCCGCTTCGTTGACTACGACGTCCGCGATGGTCACCACGCCGACATCGATCGCGTTGCCGTCTCCACCACCCACGGTGTTTTGCAGCCCGGCACTGCTTGAGCGCCCGATCCCCATTCCGTCACTGCCAATGTAATCACCGATAGCCAGCCCGGTCGCGCTGCCGACGGAAGAGCCGTTGACATAGAGATCGACACGATCCGATAAGGCTGGGTCCACCGTGACTGCAGCGATGACCTGAATAAAGTCGCCTTCCAAGCCGGTAATGTCCGCATCAATCCGGCCGACTTCGCTGGCCGTGGTACCATCCTTGGCTACGAAAGTGAGGATGTTGTCATTCAGGATTAAGGCCGAACCGACCCCTGTCCCGCCCGATTCCCAGAGAACCTGCCCGCCTCCACTGAGCGAGTTCGGCTTGAACCAGATCTCCAGGCTCCCGCTGTTGTTGGTGGGATTGCCGGGCAACTGCCCGAAATCCTGGAGGCGGAACGCTCCGCTGGAGTAGGCCCCGGTAATTCCAGCTTGGCTACTGTCCGTCACCGTCGAGAAACCCGTCGCGCTGTCGAGCGTCATCACGAAGCTTTGGCTGCCATTGCTGGTCCAGGAGGTGTCGCCCGTATCGGGATCTTCCGAGGCGACATAATTGAGCAGCGGACTGGTCAGGCCGGGCGCGATCGCGCCGACGCCGCCGAAGATGACGGCACCCGTTCCTGTGGTCAGACTGGCCAGACGAGTTCCTGCTCCGATGCTCTGATTAAAGGTGGTGGTTCCGGTGCTGGTGACCGTGAAGTTGCCGGCGCCGTCGATCGGACCGTTGAAGATCAGTGCAGCTCCCGCACTGGCATTGATCGTGGCATCACCGGTCACGACCACGCTGTCGTTGAAGACCGAAGGACTGGCTCCATCCAGAGTCAGGGTGACAAGACCGACGCCGTCGAATCGGGTCGTTCCCGGGCCGTCAGTCGTCAGGGTGGCAACGGTGACGTCGTTGCCGAAGACGCCGCGATCAGCCACGTCCAGGATCAGGTCAAAACCCGCCCCCGATACCTGCCCGTTGAAGTTGACATCGTCCGCGCTGGTGAAGGTGGAGGTTCCGCCCAGGGTCACCGTTCCGGTGTAGGTCTGAGATCCGCCGGAGTCCACCGTGGTGGGCGTGGCGAAGGTGGTCGTGCCACCCACCGCCACCGTGCCGCCGGTATCGATGTCCGAGGTCGAAAGAAAGTCGAGATCTACGAGAACGCTCAAATTGCCGCCCGCATCGATGTTCGCTGCTCCGTTAAAGGTGGCGGAACCGATAAATCCGATGTTCGCGCCCGCATCCAGGATGTTTGTCCCCGCGCCGAAGACAGCGTCGCCGACGAAGTCCATGCTCGCTCCCGCGTTGACGGTGGTGTCTCCGGTGAAGGTGGAGTTACCGGCGATGGTGATGTCGATCAGGGAAGTCAGGACTGTATTGCCACTAGTAGTGACATCGTCTCCGTAGGTCTGAGCCGTTACCGTGGTGATGGCCCCTCCGTTGATCGCCGTGGTGCCGCCGACACCGGTGGTCAAGCTGCTCAGTTCGTCCGTGCCTCCAACCACGCCACTGAAGGTGGTGGTGGCAGAATCGTTCACCGTGAGATCGTCAGCCGTCTGGGAAATCCCGTCGCCGTCTACCGTTCCCGCGAAGGTGATGCCCACCCCGCTGAGCGTGGTGCTGGTGCCCAGGACGGTGTTCCCCAGAGTCTGGGCACCGGTGGTGGACACCGCAATGGGATCGAGGCTTCCATTGGTGGACGCGGCCCACTCAAAGTTGTTCTTGATCTGGTTGTCCGCTTGGGCGGAGACGGCTTCGTTCAGCGCGCCTCCGGTAAGGGCGCCGGAGTAGAGGCGGAAAGCCGCAATCTGGCCGTCGAAGGACTCATACTGCACGCCTCCCGGAGCGGTGCCGCCGCCGAAACCGCCCGCATTGTTACCACCGCTGGCACCGACAGCCGCTGCGTCTCCGCCATCCCAATCCGTGTTGGTGGCTGCGACGCTGGGGGTGTCATCAACAAGGACGCCGTTGACAAAAAGTTGCATGGTATCCGCAGCCAGGTCGATGGTTCCCACCACCTGAATCCACTCGCCAACCCCGCCGGAACTCAGCAGACTTTGAACGTCGGTTGCCAAGCTGTATTCCAACCGCGGTACGGCAGCTGCAATGTTCTGCATCACCAAGGTTCCGTCAGTCTGAATGGCGAAGCCCGTTCCCGTGCCGCCGCCAGTCTCCCAGAGAATCTGGTTGTTGGGCGGAGTGATGGTGTCGGGATTGATCCAGAATTCCCAAGTGACGGCACCGCCATTTGCTGAGGTTTCCAAGTCAGGACCGCTCACGGGGAAGCTGATGGCTCCGGGTGAGGTGTCGGCCCCACCTTGGGTGATGCGGAAGCCGCCGTCGCCACCTGCGGTCGTGCTGCCGCCGTTGAGCTGCCCGGCTGCGCCGATCTGCGCGAGGCCGGAAGTCCCCGACACATCAATGATCGAAGGCGTATTCGTTCCATCCGCGACCAAGGCGAACGTAGCATTGGAGCTCGATACTGCACCGGCTGAATCCGTCACCGTGGATCCTCCCACGGTGGAGTTACGGGTGAAGTCGAAGTCCCAGAGCAGGTCACCCTCCAGGGTATCGTAACCGGTGCCGATCTCAGTAGTGCCGCTACCAAGAGTGGTGTCGAGCGAGGCCAGTTTGTCCGTGCTGCCCACATCGCCCTGGAAACGGACGATGCCGCTCACGTTGATGCCAAGGGTGCGGTTGTTAGCCTCCGCATCCGCGTCAACGGTCTCGCTGAACGTGACGTTGGTTCCCGTGAGAACGGCATTGCCGGTCAGGTCCACTGGACCGTTGTAAGTCTGGTCCGCGCTCGTGGTCACGGTCGCACCGATCTCAACGGCATCGGAGTCGATGGTCAGGCTGTCGACGTCGATCGCTCCGGTGATTTCCACCAAGTTAGTGCCACCGCCCGCATCCACCGAAACGTTTCCAATATTGGCGTGGCTCAGGTCTCCGAGGGTGATGGTGTCGTTGTCCCCGGTCCCCGTGATCGTCACATCGGTGGTGCCTCCCAAGGTGGAGAGGTCCACGGTGCGAAGGGTGTCGCCATTCACGGTAATGGTAAGGGTGGCCCCTCCCCCATCGGTAACGGAAACCGTGTCCGGCAGGGAACCATCCGCGCCCGGTGTCCGACTGCTGTTGAAGGTGTCCGGCATGGTCAGGCCCGTGCTGATCTCGATCCCGCCGACCCCACTGACTTCCACGGTAACGGTTCCGGTGGCCGGAACGCCCTCCGAATTGATCGCGGTGTAGAGGAAGGTATCGGTCACAATCTCGCCCGCAGCCAGGCTTTGCAAGTAGGCCGAACTGGTGGGATTGTAGCTGAAAGCGCCGTCGCCCATGCCGCTCCCGGTGTCATTGTAGGTGATGGTGGCACCGAGGGCGCTGATTTTCTGGGAAGCGGCGATGTCCACTTCGACGGGAGGATTGGTCGTTTCCGTGTCCGTCCCCGGCCCGAGGATGAGTCCGTCTCCCACGAGCACATTCAGCACTGTATCCTCATCGGTCGCGGCGGTTCCGCCCAGACCATCGCCACCGAGGTAGTTGTCATCCTGGACCGTGGGAGGCGCGATGTTGATCACCGTCACCGTAACGGTGGCCGTATCGAAACCGCCCTGCCCGTCCGAGATCTGGTAAGCGAAGGTGTCCACCGACGAGCCACCCGAAGGGGGTGCCACGGTCAGCGTCGATGGATCATAGGTGAAATTGCCGTTCGTCAGCATGGTCACGGCGGCACCACCGACGGAGGTAAAGGTGGAGCCTCCGATATTGCCACCGGCCACGGTTCCCTCCGTCGCTCCTGCAGCCGATACCGTGAGCGGATCGGCATCGACATCGGAATCGACGTCGTCAGCTCCCGGGGTCGGCGGATCGGTGTCGGTGTTGTTGTCGAAGAAGACGTTGGCGGCAGCCCCGCTCAGGGTGCTGGAAAAGGACACGGAGAAGGCGTCATCGACCGCGATGGGATCGTCGTTGGTCCCGTTGATCGTCAGGGTGACCGTGGCGCTATCGCTGTTGCCGCCGCTGATCAGTTCGGAGGAGAGACTGACGGCGTTGCTCAAGACGTCGTTTTCGAGCAGGACGAAGTTGGCCGCAGTATCCAAAACACCGCCCGCGCAGGCCGATTCCGTGCCGGAAGCGATCACGATCTCCTGGGAA
>CAYGQD010000143.1:10909-18873 GCA_964351855.1 uncultured Verrucomicrobiales bacterium | reverse complement strand
GCCTTTCTCCGAATGCGCGTCGTGGCAATGCAGGGATTAGGTGGCGAGGAAGGGATCCGCGTGATCCGGAATCGGAGCTGCGGCGAGTCGATCAGTGGAGAGTGAGAAAAGAAGAATCGCGGCGCAGGCCGCCGCCGCAGATCGCTTATTCATGCGAACAAATCGTTCATGTTCCGGTCCGCGTTCGAGAAGCGATCTTCTTCCAAGCCCAGTTGCTGCATCAGGGTGAGGTAGAGATCGCCGAGGAGACGCGGCGGAGTTTCTTTTCCGGCGGGATCGACCGCGATGTGGCGACCATGATCAAAACCGCCGCCGGCCACCAGAGTAGGAAGGTTGTTGTTGGCATGGCGGCTGGCGTCGCCCATTCCGGTACCGAAGAGGACGATGGTTGAGTCCAGGAGAGGCTCGCCATTGCCATCGGTCTTCGTCTTGAGCTGGTCCAGGAACCGAGCCAGGCACTTCATGTGTTCGCGCTCCACTTTCAGCAAATCCGTGATTTTATCCGGGTCATTGCCATGATGGGAGAGGGCGTGGTAGCCGGCTTGCAGCGTTTGTCCTTCGATCGTGAAGACTTGGCCCAGACCGGGCAGGAAGAGGCTGAGGACTCGGGAGGAATCCGTCTCCAGGGCCAGCGCCATCAGATCATACATCAGCTTTTCCGCCTCCAGCATCAACGTGGGAGCGACGGGATCGTAGTCCGGGAGCTGATAGTCCGTCGTCGGAATCGGATCATCGATCCCCGCGATTTGTTTTTGCATCGTTTTCTCCACCGAACGGACCGATTCCAGGTATTCGTCCAGCTTGGCGCGATCTCGGGCGCTCACCGTCTTCCGCAGCGCGTTGACCTCGGCCAGGACGCGATCGATCGAACTCCCACCGCTCTCAAGCAGATAGGCGCGGCGAGCCCGGTCTTCGGGAGACGCAAATAAGCGGTCGAAGAGCACGCTGGGGCGGTCAATCATCGGCAGGGCCACGCCACTTTTCGTGAAACTCATCGAGCGACTGGCTTTGCCCGCCGTTAGTTGGATCGAGGCGAAGCGCGTTTGCTCGCCTAGCTGGTCGGCCACGATTTGGTCGAGCGAGTAGCTCCCGGAAGTTTTGCCGCTGAGAAAGTTCGGCCAATTGCCGTGGCCGTTGCCTGCGCGATGATCGAGCCCGGAAAACACCGTGAAATCGTCACGATGCGCCTGGATCGGGGTCAATAAATCGCTTGTCTCATAGTCCCGACCGGCGGTTTTCGGGAAAAAGGATGCCTGGTGGTAGCCAAGGTAGGAACCGATACAAACCAGCCGTTGGGCCGGCGCAGGTGGAGCTGTCGCCGTTCCGGCGAACGATTCCAGAACGGGAAGCGCGAGCGAGGCCCCCGCTGCGGATCGGAGAAATTGCCGACGATCGGTAGTGGTGGAATGGGAAACCATAAATTCACCCTAACCACGATAGAGAGGACCGCTTCTTTCAGAAATTGATCGTCCCGATCACGCCGTTTTCGCCAAACTCGCCTGCATCGTCGCCATGCTTTGCTCGCAAATCGTTTCGACGCCGGGAGAGTAGTCGAACACCTCGACCGAAACCCAGCCCGTGTAGTTCGTCTCCCGCAGCGCGGCGAAAATGGGATCGAAATCGACCTCACCCATACCGGGGCCGAGCAGATTCGGATCATTCGCGTGAAAATGGGCGGTGTGGGCTGCGTTTTCGCGGATGACGTCGGGGATCGGCTTGAGTTCGGTCGACATCGCTTTTACGTCGAGGTGCAGCCGGACGTTCGGGGAATCGACCCGGCGCATCAGCTCGACACCCTGTTCGGCGGTGTTCAGGAAATCGCCCTCCGCCGGGCCCAGCGGCTCAAGCGCGACGGTGACGCCGTGTTGACGGAAAGCTGGTTCGGCGATCTTGAGCGTCGCTGCGGCATAGTCCAGCGCTTGTTCGTGAGTCACTCCAGAGAGCAGATTGCGCTGTTGGGGAGAGCCCAGCACCATGATGGTTCCTCCCAGATCCTCGCAAACACGGGCCAACTGGGCAAAGTAGCGCCCGGTTTTCTCCTGGATCACTGGATCGGGCGAGGTGAGGTAGTAGCCTTCGGTTTTGGCGAGGAGCCAGTGGACCCCGACGGTCTCCATCCCCAGGCCCTCGACCAGCTTGCGCGTCTCAGCGCATTGCTCGGGAGTGATCTGATAGGCGTCCGGCGCAAGCGTAAACGGAGCGAACTCCACCCCTGTGTAGCCAAGATCCTTGGCAAAGCGGAACGCCTTCTCAAACGGCCAATCTCCGAACATCTCATTGCAAACAGCGAATTTCATCGTCCTGCCCTACGGCAAGCCGCCGGGAGCGCGCAAGCAGAAACCCGAAGGAACCCCGCTGGTCAGGAAATTCCATGCTGCTAGACCGCCTGGTTGAGGTCGAGCGAACGCTTGAAAGTCTGGTCAACCGGAAGAAGTGTTCTCTTTGATGAACATCCGCCTCCTTCTCGCCATTTCTCTACTCGGTCTCTCGGCCACCTTTGCCGCCAACCTCACGCCGGAGCAGAGAATTGATACGCTGATTGAAGCGGGCCTGGAGAAACATGGGGTTACGGCGAACGCTCCGATTGACGATGCTACGTTTTTGCGGCGGGTTTATCTGAATATCGCCGGGCGGATTCCCACGATCGAGGAAGCTGAAGCGTTCCATATCAACGAGTATCCGAAAAAGCGCGAGCGACTCGTTGAGACGCTGTTGCAAAGTGAAGCCTACGTTTCCAACTTTTACCATTTCTGGGCCGATTTGCTGCGAATCAATGGCGAGATCAGAGGCGCGCCGCGCGATGCCTATGAGCTTTGGGTCAAAGATGCCCTCCGTGACAACAAGCCCTACGACCAAATGGTTCGCGAGTTGGTTACTGCGACGGGGTTGGTCTGGGAAAATGGCGCGATCGGCTACTATCATCGTGACCGCGGGATGCCGCTCGACAACATGTCGAATACGGTCCGGATTTTCCTGGGGACCCGTCTGGAATGCGCCCAGTGCCACAATCACCCCTTCGATCAATGGACCCAGATGGACTATTTTAAAATGGCGGCGTTCAGCTACGGGATGTCGGCGAGAAACTACAATTCAGACAATCGCAAGCTGGTCTCGCAGCACCTCTCGACCAAGGCAGAAGCCGCTTACCAAGAAACGATTGAGGAGAAATTTGCGATCCAGGATTTTCCCTTCGTGAAAAACGAGAAGGCGATGTCAGCCTTCCTGGTTGCCCGCAAAAAGGGCCGCGAAAGCTGGATCGAGCAAAACGGCTACACCGAAGAGAAATTCCGGAAAATCGTGGCGGTGGGTCAGGCCGCCTCGGAGGAGATCATGGAGCAACAGGAAGCGATGCGCCGAGTGGTCCAGGAACTCTATGATCCGCTTCAGTATATCTCCGCAGAGGAAAGCGCGAAGAATCCGAGTTTACCGCACGACTATCAATACACGGACGCCAAACCGAATGACACCGTCGCTCCTGCGGCGATGTTTGGCGGCGAGGTCGATCTGGAAAACGCCGATAGCCGGATCGATGCCTACGCAGCGTGGATGACCAGCAAGGAGAATCCCACCTTTACCAAGGTCATCGTGAATCGACTCTGGAAGGAAGTGTTCGGCCTCGGAATCGTCGAGCCTGTCGATGAGTTGACTGAGCTGACCCAACCTTCGAATCCGGAATTACTGGCTTATCTGGAAGCGTTGATGCGTGACTTCGATTACGACATCAAGCGCTTTCTTCAGGTGCTCTATAATACGCAGGCTTACCAGCGCACTGCGGATTTCAGCGAAATCGTGATGGGCGCGCCCTACCATTTTCAAGGCCCCATTTTGCGCCGAATGAGCGCGGAGCAAATCTGGGATTCGGTCGTCGCGTTGGCTTTGCCGGAGGCGGATTACTACCGTCCACGGGTCAAGAATCAGCTCTCCTCGATCGAGAAAAATCGCCTCATTTACACGAGCCTGGAAGAGCGGACGCCGGAGGAATTTATCGCGATGGTTGAGGAATTGGCACCGGCTTTACAACAGCGTTATGTGGACGAAGCGAACTATCGCGACCTCATCGTCCAAGCGCGGGACGCGGATGATATGGAACGCTACAAAGAGTTGCGCTTAGAGATGAGAGAAGCAGCCCGGGAGGTGGATAAGAAGATTTCCGAAGTCGGCTACATCCATCTGCGCGAAAAAGTAGACGCCGGGGCATTGCTCGTCTCGCTCGGCATGAATGAAGTCGCTGCCGGAATGATGGCAGACATGGGCGATGACGCCGAAATCACACCGGTGATGACGAGTCTGCCAAAGGTTCAATTCCCGGAAATGCCGGAAGGGCTCAACAAAACTGAAAAGCGAGATTGGGCCGCAAGCCAAAAGCAGGACGTTAATGTCTATCGCAGCCTCATCTCGGGGATGGCGCGGGCGGCGGAGTTGGAATCTCCGGCGAAGCGGGGCCATTTTTTGCGGGATTTTGGCCAATCCGATCGCGAAGTCATCGACAACGCGGCCGACAACGCATCCGTGCCCCAAGCGCTGAACCTGCTCAATGGTCCAATGGTGGAAGCGCTCACGAACAAGTTCGCGGTCTTTGGCAGTCGAATTCATGAGGCAGGAACCCCGGAAGCCAAAACGCGGATGATCTTCCAGGCGATGCTCACCCGCCAACCAACCGCCACAGAACTGGCGCTGGTGAAGAACGAAGTCGAAGTGAACGGCGAGGCGGCCTACGAAGGGATCGTTTGGGCCTTGCTGAACACGCAGCAATTCCTGTTTGTGAGATGAGAAGTAATGGATCGAGATCTCCGACCTCTTCGTCCCCTGGACCTCTCCTAGAGATGAAACTGCATCTGATTGGACTGATTGCACTATGGTTAGGTGCCGGGATGGCCAGTATGAAGAGCGCGGATGCCGAACTCCTTCATGTCGGTTTTGACGATGTAGCTATTGGCGAACTCAAACCGGAGCTCTTGCCAAAACTATTTGGAGAGCTTCACTGGGAAAGTCTTGAAGGACGAGCTTCCGTCGTAGGAAGGAGCGATGGAAATCGCGCGCTTGAGGCGTTTTATCCCGCAGGAGCCCACGGGTCGAAGCGTAGCGGCGCCAGTTTCACTTCGAAACTGCAACCGTCGCTCGAGTATTTTTTGAGCTATCAGATTCGGTTCTCAGAAGGTTTTCCGTTTAACCGAGGAGGGAAGCTTCCGGGGTTGTCTTCTTCGGGTTCGAAGTTCACAGGTGGACGCCGCCCTCCAGAATCCGGTGGGTGGAGCGCTCGCTACATGTGGCGACGCAACGGTGAACTGGAACTCTATTTATACCATCCAAAGATGGAGGGTCCTTCCGGTGATCGTTATGGGTTCGATTTCAGATGTGAGCCCGCTACTTGGTATACGTTCACGCAACGGGTGAAAGTGAACGAACCCGGAAAATCGAACGGACTGATTCAAGTGTGGATTGATGGGAAGCGTTACTTGAATCTCGATGGCCTCTTCCTTCGAGGGGAGGATGTCGGTTTGATCGACTCTTTTCTTTTTTCAACGTTCTTCGGGGGATCGACGAAGGAGTGGGCACCGCCCTCTGATTGCACGATCCAATTTGACGAGTTCATTCTGTCAACCAGCGCTCCACCGGCCATTCGTGGAAAAATTTAGCATCTTCCTCGACAAGGCAGCGGGCTCCCTCGGAGTTGCTTTCTTGAATGGTGGCTGAAACGCCCGCTGGAAACTGTGGGCGTTTTTGGGGCCGAACATCTTCGCGATAGTGGATTCGGCGGCATTTTCCGGGCGGGAATTACCCCTGTCCTGTTGCTTTCCAGCCCGAAGAGGTTCTATCATCTGACTATGTCTAATTCTGGTTCGCTTCGATTTGCCTGCGGTATCACCATCTTCTTTTCCGGGAGTTGTTTGGCAGACAGCAGCGATCTCGGATTTGCGGAATTGACCGCTCCGAATGTTCTGCGATCACTCCAGAGAAGAACCGCGAGGGTGGCATCATACGTTCAGGCCGAGGATATCGCTTATGCAGCGTAATTACCCACCGGATTAGTAAAACCCGCCGCTCGGTGGCTACGCTTTTCCGGCCACCTTGTCAGTTAGGCTTGGCTGCAGCAATGGCATCTTGAGCCTGGCTCGCTGGTTGAGCCTTGAGATCACGCCAGATTACTTTGCCGTTCCGGATTAGGAAGCTTTGGCGAGACGCCAGTCCAGGTCCTCGCGTTGGAACACCGAAGGCTTCAATGACCTTGCCGTCTTTGTCCGCGAGAAGCGTAAACGGGAGGCTGAATTTATCAGAAAACATTTTTTGGTCCTCTACAGTGTCCGCACTGACTCCAAAGACCTTGATGCCCGCTTCGGTTAAAGCTTCGAATTCGTCCCGCAGGTTGCAGGCTTGCTTAGTGCATCCAGGCGTGTCAGCCTTGGGATAAAAGTAGACTAGCGAGGTACCTTCCGCCAATTCCTGTCGCAGGTTTACCTCTGCGCCATTCTGATCGGTCGTCACCAAGAGTGGTGCATCGTCACCGACATCCAAGGGTTCGGCTTGTGTGGCTGCAATTGACAGAAAAGAGACTAAAACAATAATAGGTATAGCTTTCACGGGTGCTTTAAGGGGGGATGGGTTGAGAATCGTTGGATTCAGAATCCTTCCACGGAAGGGGGCCGTTCTGGACAGTTTATTGATTCCTGACAGGACTGAGGGTGGAAAGTTCCTTTCCCCTTTCCCCGGTGCGGTCCAATCGATGGTTACACGGTGAGGAAGTACTTCGAAACCGTCTTTTCACCGCCCTGTCTGCAAAAGCTTCCACTGCAGGACAAGACTTTATCTTTTACTCCCGGATCTCTTTTGCCAAGTCAGCCCAGCGCTGGCGTAACGCAGCTAACGTCTTCGCGTGGTTTGGCTCGCCCAAGAGATTTTGCGTTTCGTAGGGGTCGGTTTCGAGATCGAAGAGTTGTTCCTGGATCGGTTCCTGACGGATGTAGCGGATGTATTTCCAGCGATCGGTCCGGACGCCTTCGGTCGATTCGATCCGTCGCGGTTCCGGGGGGCTGAAGAGGTGCTCGTAGAACCAATCGCTGCGGAACGGAGCTTGCGGATTATCAAGGAGGGGAACGAGGCTCTGCCCTTGCATGACTTCGGGGATGGGAAGGTTGGCGAGGTCGAGGATGGTGGGGGCCAGATCCAAGCTCAGCGCCATCCGGGGGCTGGTCTGGCCACGGGTTTGAGGGCGGCGTGGATCGACGATGATCATGGGGACGCGAATCGATTCCTCGTGCATGAGCCATTTTCCCCAGAGGCCGTGTTCGCCGAGGAGAAAGCCATTGTCCGAGGTGAAGATGATGATGGTGTTCTGGTCCAGGCCGTGGGTTTTGAGCGAAGCGACGATTTCGCCGACGGCGAGGTCGATTCCGGCGATGAGGCGATAATAGTGCCGCATCCAAGTCTGTAACTCTTTGGGGGTTTCGACGACGCGTTGTCCGAACTCGTGTTCCAGGCTTTCGCGGAGGAACTGAGGCTGGCGCTCGGCTTCTTCGAGGCTCACAGTGGGGCGCGTGGGAAGATCGGTGCGGTAATCCTCGGCAAAGCGTTCGTCCCAATCTTGGAACGGGGCGTGGGGGGCTTTGAAGCTGACGGAGAGGCAGAAGGGCTGGTCAGGAGATTGCGCTTGGAGGATGGTATCGATTTTCTGGGGGAAGATTTCCGTGGTAAGATGGACGGGGTTGGAGATGCCTTCGTGGCCTTGGCGAGGCTGATAAGGCAGCATGCCTTCAGGCGTAGGACAGGTACAGGGCAGGTTTTGGGTAACGTAGTCGCAATCCGCAGCGTGCCAGAAATTCCCCTGATCGGTGAAGCCAGCCCAGTCGTCGAACCGCGGTCGCACCTTGTCGAGATGCTCGGGTTTGATCGCCCCGACGCCCCATTTCCCGACAAAGCCGATTCGATAACCGGCTGCGCTGAGAAGGCCGGGATAGCTGCTTTCCCAG
>CAYGQD010000143.1:0-10899 GCA_964351855.1 uncultured Verrucomicrobiales bacterium | reverse complement strand
GCTGTGGAAGTCATCGATCCCGCTTCGGCTGGGATATTGGCCGAGAAGAATCGTGGCTCGGCTGATCGCGCAAACGGAGCTGGTCACGAAGGCGTTCTCGAATCGGATTCCCCGGGCAGCCAGAGCGTCGAGGTGGGGCGTCTGGATCGCCGCATTCCCCATGCAACTCAGAGTGTCCCAGCGCTGATCATCGGTTAGTAGAATCAGGATATTGGGGCGGGGATCGGGCGCTTCGTGGCGACAAGAAACGCTGACCTGCAAGAACGCGAGGAGGCAGAGGAGGCGAATCGCTAGGGTGCGTTCGAAAAACAGGGGGAGTCGGCCTGCGAGTGATTTTTTCGACTGGGAACGATGGCTCGCGGCGGCGATGAGTTTCCTCACAAAGCGTCGAACAGCGTTTCCAGTGGGAAAAAGCACCGCATCCATCATTTTTGCGAAGCGAAGAATTTTCGAATCTTTTGGATGTCTTCCCAAACGGACGGCCGTCATGTTTTTCGAACGCACCCTAATTTCGAGTTTCGAATTTTCAAGTTTGCCTCTTTTAGCGTTCCACCCTCATCCTGTCCAGATGCATCCCCTGCTCGTTCTGCTTCTTGGTATTGGCGTTGTGGTTCTCGCGATCGGCGTTTTCCGGCTTCACGCCTTCCTGGCCTTGATTTTGGCTTCGATCGCGGTGGCAGCGGTGACCCAGCCGGAGAACATCGGGTCGTCGATCGCGAGTGGGTTTGGGACGATGTGTGGCAAGGTCGGGATCGTCATCGCGATGGCGGCGATCATCGGGAAATGCCTGCTGGAAAGCGGGGCGGCGGAACGGATCGTGTTGGGGATACGGGGACTGTTCGGGGATCGAAGGCTTTCCTCCGCCTTTGCTTCCAGCAGCTTCATTCTGGGGATTCCCGTCTTCTTTGACACCGTTTTTTACCTGCTGATGCCGCTGGGCCGGGCCGCAGCGCGCCGAACCGGGAAGAACTACCTCTTGTTGGTCCTTTCGATCGTGGCGGGTGCGACGATGGCGCA
Organism: uncultured Verrucomicrobiales bacterium; assembly: GCA_964351855.1. Lineage (GTDB taxonomy): Bacteria > Verrucomicrobiota > Verrucomicrobiia > Verrucomicrobiales > DEV007 > JBCDHN01. The sequence continues at coordinate 9,882 of CAYGQD010000143.1, read as the reverse complement.
TTCGCTGGTCCCACCGACTCCCGGCCCCCTCCTCGTCGCGGAATCGCTCGGCGTTCCCTTTCTCCACATGGTTCTGGCGGGATTGATCGTAGGCTCCTTCACCGTCACCTGCGGCTTAGCTTACGCACATTGGGCCAACCGAAAGTGGGAGATTCCGCTGCGCCCGTCGGATCTGGATGCGGAAGACCCTACTGAGCTGGATCCGAGCCAATTGCCGCCGATGCTCCTCTCGCTCCTGCCAATTCTGCTCCCGTTACCCTTGTTGGCCGGCGGAACGCTGGTCGATTTCATCTTCGGCCTCGATAAGAGCCGACCGGAAGACTTGGTCTTGCCGATTTGGGCGCAATTGCTGGAGATCTTTGGCGACAAAAACTTGGCCCTGACGATTGCGGCGGTCGCGGCGCTCGGCGTTTTGGTGCGGCAGAAGAGTCGCGAGGAATTGCCGAAAGCGATCCAAGCGGCCTTGGCCAGTGGTGGGGTCATTATTCTGATCACGGCAGCGGGAGGAGCCTTTGGCCTCATCATCAAAGACAGCTCCGGGTTGATCGAGTGGCTGCGCGAGATTTCGCCGGAAGCGAAGTTGCTCGTTCTGCCGATCGCGTTCGGCGTGACCACGTTAGTGCGCATCGCCCAGGGATCGGCCACGGTGGCGATGGTCACAGCGATTTCGATCGTCGGCGGCTTGGCCCAGAATCTTCCCTTCGATCCGGTTTACCTCGCCCTCGCCATCGGCTGCGGCTCAAAACCGATTCCTTGGATGAACGATAGTGGCTTCTGGATCATCAGCCGGATGAGCGGAATGACCACCGGCGAAACCTTGAAAACGGCCTCGGTGATGATGTCGCTGATGGGCGTGGCAGGATTGATCGTGGTAATGCTAGGGGCCTGGTTGCTGCCGATGAGCGGATAGGAGATTCGGGAGGTGGACAGGTCCGTCCTGACACCCTATTCTGGACGCACTTTATGATTTCGGATTTCTCCCCCTTGGTTGACCGGCTCCAGACTGGTGTTCTTGCTCCGTTGAAACGCGCGTTTGTCGGGAAAGACGAAATCGTGGATCTGATGAGCGTCTGCCTGATTGCGGGAGAGAATCTCTTCATTCTGGGACCGCCGGGAACCGCGAAGAGTGCCCTGGTTCACGAGCTGGGGAAGCGGGTTGAGGGACAGACTTTTGAGTATCTTCTGACGCGGTTTACCGAGCCGAATGAGCTGTTCGGCCCCTTTGATATCCGGAAGCTGCGGGAAGGCGTCTTGGAGACGAATACCGAGGGGATGCTGCCGGAGGCGTCGCTCGTTTTCCTGGACGAACTTCTTAACGCGAATTCCGCGATTTTGAACAGCCTGCTCACCGTGTTGAACGAGCGGGTTCTGCGACGCGGGCGCGAAACTATTCGGTTGCCCATCCTCATGGCGGTCGGGGCGAGCAATCACTTGCCGGAAGATGATGCTCTGAGAGCGTTGTTCGACCGTTTTATCCTCCGGGTGCGAAGCGACAACGTCGGGGATGAAAACCTCGTCGATGTGCTGCGGGCAGGCTGGCAGTTGGAGAGTGGAGGCAACGGGGCGAGCGATGTGGCTGCGATTACCTTGGACGAAATCGCCGGGTTGCGTGGGTTGGTCGGGCAGATTGATTTGGCGCCCGTCGAAACGGCCTACGTTGATCTCACCGTGCGACTGCGAACCATGGGAATCCCGATTTCTGATCGGCGGGCCGTGAAGGTGCAGCGTTTGATCGCCGCCAGCGCGATTCTCTGTGGTCGGACCGCGGCGCATCCCAGCGATCTCTGGGTGTTGGAACACATTTGGGACATCGAAGAGCAGCGCGAACTGCTGCGATCCGCGGTTCGAGAGATTCTCGACGCCCATCCGCCGGAAGACGGGACAGCAACCCACCCACGAGCCCAGTCGCCCGATTTGCCGAATCCGGACGAGTTGCTCGCCGAGCTGGAACGGGTCACGGCGGAAAGCCAGCAACTCCGCGCTCAAGGGGAATCGCTCCCACTCGCGCTCTCGGATCGTATCAGCGCGGTGGAGAATCGGGCCCAATGGCTGACTCACGAAGAGCAACGATCCTTTCTCACCGAAAAAATTGCCGACGCGTGGATTCAACTGCAACAACCGACGAGCTAGACTTCGTCTGGATGGCTCGCGTCTCGCGGGATCAATCCGGGGCCATTAGTCGGCTGCGAGGGTTGAGCGGCGTCGAAGTCGCAGAGAGTTCAGATGGGTTTTGGCTGAAAGGGCAGACGGAGGAGGGGAAACTTCCTCAAGAACTGGTCGGCGTTTTCAGTGTCGAGAGTGAAGTCTATCGGTTGCTGGACGATGGGAGACTGGCGGAACTGGAGTCCCGGGTCCCGATCTTGCGGCTGCCGCAGTTGGAATGGGAATCCCTGAGCGCGGTTTCGCAACCGGTCCTCGAGAAGCTGGCGTTGCCAGGAACAATTCCGCAAACTACCCCGCTTTCTCTGATTCCGGCATCGGCGCAGACGGTGGAGCCGAATGTTCTCCGAGTTTCCCTGGATGTGCTTCTGGATTGGGTGGTGCAGAGCCCAGAAATTCGCCTGGAACCGCTGCGTTTCGCCTGCGGCTATGATGGATCGGTCGTGGTGCGGGGGACGCCCATTCCTTCGTTGCCCGGTGCACGGTTGTTCGAAGACAACGGCGTCGCGGTTCCTCTGGGCAGGGCTTGGGATCCGCCGGTTCCCGCGACCGTCCTCGCGCAAACCATGAAGCTGGCTCCGGGTGATCTCGGCATCCTGCGGGAGGAGGATTGGGAGCGGATCGAGGCGTCTAACTTTGTTTCTCTGACGCGAGCGGCAGTCCGTCTCACCGCCCGAAATCGCGAACCCGTCCAACGTTCATGAGCCAGGAAGAACTGACCTTCCATTTTCTCTGGCCGGACCAGGGATCGTTTTGGCGCTGGACGGTCGATGCGGAAATCGTCGTTTGGGCCTCGGGTGATACCTTGGCGTTTTATCCCGAAATCGACGCTGTCTTGACGCGACTCCAACCAAACGGCTTCCCTCGGTTCGAGGAGATCCTGCTGGTGATGGCGGCGTGTCGAACCAGTTGGAGAACGACGCAAGGCGGCGCGCAACACTTTGGCCAGCATGTGGATGAGATCGATCCGGCGAGTTGGGGCGGATTTCCTGGTCGGGAATGGAAGGAGCAACTCCTCACGAAGCTGGATCGCGTTCACGAAATGGCGGAGCGCGCGGGGTGCGGGATGGAAACGACTCTGGAAATTCTCGAAGTCGTCTTCCTGGATCACAGCGATCATCTCGAAGCGGGGGATGCTGCTTCGGTTCTGGAGATGATTCGTCAAGGAACGGCAGCAACCTTGATTCGGGACCATTTCAGAGTCGCCCAGATTTCACCCTCGATTCAGGGAACCTTGAAGACGCTGCGGAATCTGAACGCGACCTTGGACGCGTTGCCGGATCTGGACATCGATGGGCTGAAGCGGACCGGCCTACCGGGAGAACTGGGGGCGGCGGACATTCAGCGATTACCCTTCGTCGAGCGCGTTCGGTCATTGGTCCGTCAACTTCGTGAAGAGGACGAAACCGAAATGGCGGGTTTGGCGCGCATTGCCCAATCCCTGAGCGCGGTGGTTCAGTTGCCACGTCCTCTTAGCGAGCCCGAAGAATTGCCGCTCGGTGGCTACAGCGATATCGCGAATCGGGGGAATCTCGATCGCTTGCTCGTTTCGGAGTTGGCCCAAGACCCCGAGGTTCTCGCCGTTCGCGTGGCCTTGAACGAAGCGCTTTATCTGCGCCGAGAAGCCCCGCCGAAGCAGCCGGCTCGTCGTCGCGCCATCTTCGTCGATGTCGGCATTCGGCTTTGGGGGCTCCCTCGGGTCTTTGCCCACAGCCTTGCTCTCGCCTTTGTGATGCAAAGTGAGAACGATGCGGAGATCACGGTTTCGACGGCGCAGAATGGAGAGTTGTGGGCTGCGAAGGTGGATACCCGGGACGGACTGGCAGATTTGCTGGAGCGCCTCACTCCGGAGCCGCATCCCGGTCAGGCCGTGAGTCAGTTTCTGCATGCGTTTATGGAATCCGGGCTCGAAATCGACTGCATCGTGATCACCCATCCAGCGGTCCTGACCGATCGACATTTTCGGGACAGCCTGCGACAGCATCCCGACGCCGAATTCTTCCTCGCGACGGTCGATGGACTGGGGAACTACCGACTTCAAGCTCGCAGCTCTGCCGGGATACGAGAGTTGCAACACGCGACCCTCGATCTCGAGTCGCTCCTTCGCGGAGCTGAGCAAGGGCCGCTCGCCGATCAACTTCGCCATCGTGAGGCGTCTCTGCCCTTGATCTTGCGATTGTCAGAGTTCCCGTTGTTGTTCTCTCCCCAGCTCGAATTTCAGAATACCGCGTTTCATGCCGAAGCCGGCTTGCTCGGTTTCACCCGATCGGGCCTTCTTTATCATTGGCGTCACTCCAATGAGGGAGCCCGGCTTCTCACCGATAGCCTTCCGCGCGGCGTGGTTTCCTGGCGAGAGATCGATCCGGCGGGCGATCGAGCTTGGCTCCTGATTCCGCGAGCCGATCGAACCGCCACGTTGGTAACCGCCAATCTCGACGCCGGAGAGACGACGCAGACGAAGCTGAATCATGGGATCGAGACGGTGATCCAAGCCTGCCGGATCGACGAAATGTTGGTCCTGATCGGTGAAAGCCGGATGGCTGCTCATCGATTGGCTGATGGCCAGAAACTCAGCACGTTGGAGACGGCGCGGTGTTATCGGGGCAGTGGTCGATTCGTCCGGATTGGCCATCACTGGTATGCGATTACCGCGGGATTGGGAGGAATCACCCTCACGGAGGTGCCGGAATTGGACGGCCGGACGACGGCGCTGGTATGGGAGAGTTCAAACTGGGACGCTCCTCTCGCCATGGCGGCAAATCTCGACACCTATTGCCTGAATGATCCGGTCGAATCGATCTCTGGAGCGGCGGTTGCCAGATTTTCCAGCCTGCGTGGTCTTTCGGCGGATGGATCTCGCCTCTTGATTCAAGCGAAACCTCCGGGAACTCAGGTGGATCGCACGTTTTTGGTCGATCTGAATCGAGACGAAGTGAAGGAGGTTCGAGAAGAGGCGGATTTGCGGTTGGAGCCCGTCGCTGTTGGCATGATCCGGAAAACCCAGAACCTTCGCAATCATTACGCGGCCGTTGCGGTCAGCCCGGGTGGCAGCCTTCATCTCCGTTCGGGACGCAAGGAATTCGTCCTCAAGATTCCCCAGGGGTTGCCCCGCTTGCAGTGGTCGAACGAATCCGATCCTTTTGTCGCTCGCGAGCGAGAGTTCTGGAAGCCGTTCGAACCGTTCGAACCGGCGGCGGGAGCGCGGTTTCGCCTCGAAAAAGCAACGTGGCAGGATGGAAGCGCCGCGTATCTCGATCAACGTGGCCTGCTTCATCTGAAAAGCAGCGATTCCAACCTGGCGGAGGTCACTCTTGTTTTGAAGGAAGGGATGGTTTCGGGCTGGGCGTCCTCCGGAGAATATACGGGAAATGCCTATTTTGCCGGTGATCATGCCCTATCTCCTCCGAGCCAATTTCTTGCCTACATTGCTCAGTTTGCGGCCACGGCGGCCCGATCCGAGGTCGGAATTAGTGATGGCGGAACGGCGTGAGACAGGCTTCAGTAGGCATGGAATCAGATCGTCTTGTCGCCATCATCGGTGCCGGTCCAGCCGGTCTGACAGCCGCATATCTTTTGCGGAAGAAGGGCGTGCCGGTGGTCGTTTTGGAGGCGGACCCTACCTACGTCGGAGGCATTTCCCGAACGGTGAACTTCAAGGGATTCCATTTCGACATCGGCGGGCATCGCTTTTTCTCGAAATCCAAGGAGATCGAAGATTTATGGTCGGAGATTTTACCGGGAGACGACATGCTCGAACGACCGCGCTCGTCGAAAATTTACTATCGGGGCCAGTTCTTTTCCTATCCTCTCAAGGCCGGAGAAGCGTTGTTGAAATTGGGAATCGGGGAATCGATTCTTTGCCTCCTATCGTATGCGCGGGCTCGATGTTTCCCCGTTCGCAATCCACAGAATTTTCAGGACTGGGTCAGCAATCAATTCGGCGAGCGACTCTTCCGGATCTTTTTCAAAACCTACACGGAGAAAGTGTGGGGAATTCCCTGCACGGAGATTTCGGTCGACTGGGCCGCGCAGAGAATTAAGGGGCTGAGCCTCAGTTCTGCGATCCTTGCCGCGCTTTTCCCCAAGTCCGCTAATCGCAAGGATAACCCGGCCATCAAGACGTTGATCGATTCCTTTCGCTATCCGAAATTGGGCCCCGGAATGATGTGGGAGCGCTGCGCGGAACGCATTCGGGAGATGGACGGCGAAATCCGCATGGGCCGATCCGTCACAGGGTGTAAATACGATTCGGAAACGCGAAGCTGGACCGTCACCGCCCAAACCAAGGCCGGAGATGAGGAGCAGATCCAAGCCAGCCATGTGATTTCTACCGCTGCGATCCGTCAGCTGGCGACAATGCTCGAACCGGAGCTTCCGGTCGCAGTGGCTAAGAACGCTTCCCAATTGCACTATCGTGACTTCATCACCGTGGCGGTCATTTTAAAGGATCGAAAAGCGTTCAACGAGCAATGGATCTACATTCACGATCCGTCGGTTCAGGTCGGCCGGGTTCAGAACTTTAAGGCGTGGTCTCCTTACATGAGTCCGGATCCCGAGTTGACCTGTTACGGACTGGAGTATTTTTGTTTCGAGCGCGAGACGGGGTTCTGGGTGAAATCGGACGAGGAACTGAAAGCCCTCGCCAAACAAGAGCTGGAGGCGCTGGGATTGGCTAAGCCTGAGGACTTCATCGACGCCACCGTTGTTCGCCAGAAGAAGGCCTACCCGGTCTACGACGAAACATATTCCGATCACGTCGCGGCCGTTCGCAAGGAACTCGAAACGAACTATCCTGGTCTCTTCCTCATTGGCCGCAATGGAATGCACAAATACAACAACCAGGATCACTCGATGATGACGGCGATGCTCTCTGTCGAAAACATCCTCGCCGATGAAACGCTCTACGATATTTGGAGGGTGAACGAAGACGCGGAATATATCGAGTCTGGTGACAGCGCTTCGACCTCCGGCTTGCGCCAAGTTCCCCGGAGAACGCGGTGATCAGCGTTTTTTCGGTTTCGGCTTTTTTTCACTGAGTTCCGGCTCTTGATGGGGATGAAATCTGAGAGAGTAAATTACCACGCCAACCGCGAAGAAAAATCCAACGATGCTGGGCCAGGGAATAAACCACGTCGGCATCCAGGAGACCGCCCATTGCATGAAGAGGAGACCACCGCAGAGAACAATCCAGATCTCTCGCGGGCGGGTGTGTTTCAAGGCTGTCAGCCCTAGCAACAGCATCGGCCACATCAAAACGTCGTTGTAGATATTGCGATAAGCCGGGAGGAAGAAATCGCCAATCACCATCCAGGCGGAAGCGGCCCACCAGAGAAGATCAGGCTCTTTTGCCGCCGCTTTCACCATCGTATAAAAGAGACCTCCCAGCATAAATAGGCCCCATCCCACCACCAAGAGTCTCCACGGGAGCTGGAAGGAAACGAGCTTGTAGAGTGAGGTGTCACCAAACGGGATCTTCGCAAACCCGGCCAACTGATCGATGGGGATGCCTTCGACCGTTGGAGGGAAAACCATCGGAGCGCGAGCCGGTTTCACCTGACCCAGGTAGAGCTCTCCATGCTGCGCCATACCAGCAAAATACTGCGTCCAAATGCCGCTACCATAGATCAGCATCGGGAAAACCAGGAGAAGAACGCCACCGACGGTTGCCCAAAGGAAGGTCGACCAATTTCGGGCTGCGAAGGGAATGGCAAACTGGCCCACAAAGATGGGACGTCCTCCCACCAGGAACGCGCCACAGATTCCCTCGGCGATCCGCCACCTACTTCCCTCGGTTTGTCGGCTCAGCCAAACCAGAACCAACAGGAGCATCGCGTAGCCCATATAAATTTGCCCGCGATCGACATGGAGCCTCCAGGAAACGGTTGTGCAAAACATTACGGTGAGGGCGATCCCCCAGATGAGAACGCTTTTGGGACGACCTTGTGACCAAGCTAGTACTCCGATGATGATGGCCCCGTATTGTATAAGCAGCCAGAGCCATTGAATCGTCTTATAATTGAGTCCGCTGAAGAGCGTGTTGAAGACCAAGGTCGGTGGAGTGACCGTGGTTTTGCTCACCGGCTGGGTCGCTAGATTGTAGGGATCACAAAACCGCTCGGACTTGGTGCTGTCCCACTTGTAAACATAGGGATCGATTTTCTCTTCCGCCAAGCGCGCACCCGTGACGCGATTGCGGAGGTCGATGGCTCCTCCACGCGCGGTGTTCGAAATGTCCTCTACGAGACCTATGACCGCGAAGAGCCCCACGAACGCGATGACGATGTAAGGCAGCTCTTTGGAAAACATTCTGGAGTTGCGATCAGAATTGCGCGCCCGGTTCATCGTGAAACGTTGCCGATAGTTTCTTTGCTCTGTTAACGCCGCCGTTTGGCCCGATCGAATCGCGAACGCCGTTTCTCGGCGGAAACCTGTTCGCTCTTGGTCTTGGTAATGGATTCCTTGGGCACCGGAGGCGGCGAGGGGGAATCGTCCGCAGGAGTCGATACCGTGGGTGGCGTCACCTTCGCCGTGCTGGCCGAAGCGACTTTCATGGCGCGAGGTTTCGGCTTCAAATTCGAGAGAACCTTGTTCAATCCGGCAAAAACCGGCATTTGCCAGCCCATCCGGGTGAACAGGGCGTCGAGGACGATCGCGCAGAGCAGAATCGTAAGCAGCCAGGGCTGAATGGAAGCGAATTCCTTCACCTCGGGTTGGGTCCAGGCCTTTGAAAGGTCCACCAACTCACCACCACCACTGGTCGTCGCGACTTGCTTCAGCTCCTCCACCCGAATCGGATCAAACGCCCATTCCGGACTGCCGCCGACGACGATAGGTCCAAATGGAATCGCGACGCTGCCAATTTGAATCGCCCCGCGAACCATTTTCCCGTGTTCCAATTGGGACGTTGCTCGGAAATGGCCCGGAGCGAGCCTGCGCCAGGTGATCTCCCGAATGTTCGTGAATTCTCCATCGATGACGGACGCCTTTTCCTCGGCCAGATAAATGCGGGGCGGTTCGGCCAGGCGCTCGGTCCAACTGTCGTCGTGGAGCAGGTCGAGAGTGAATTCAGTGCCGTCCAGGTTCGTGCGAATCCCAATTCCCGGGGGCAAGGTTTCGCCCATGAGCCAGCGAGTCATCGTTTGGACGAAATCGCCGATTTTCGGCCAATTCCGGGTGGAGTCCGAAAATTCTCCACCGAGCGGGAACGAGACCGCTGCGGCCCGGCCGATGCCGCGTTGCACAAAGGAAACCATCGGCGCCGCGTATTCGTCCTGGCTGATGAGGGCGACAGAGGCTTCCGGGCGCGCGTAGCTGAGATTGTAGCCATCGACCTGCGTCAACCAATCGAAGTTGTTCCGCGAGATTTCAAGCCATTGTCCGGTTGGGTCCGTGGCGACGGCTTCTTCGACGAAGAGCGAGCGGGCCACGGTCACGGTTTCTTGAGCAAAAATGCTGGGAATGGTGGTGGCGTCTTCGGTGAAAAAGATGCGGCCCTTGCCTCTTGAGGCGATGTCTTCGAGAAATTTGGCATCGCTGTCCGCCGGGGTTCCCAGGCCAATCACGCTGACGGTCCCGGAGCCTTTGTTGACGATTTCATCGAGCAGTTCCTTGTATTTTCCAGGTTCTTCAGAGTCTTGGGCGTCCGAAAAGAGGATGATATGGCGTTGACCGACCTCCGACTTCTTCAACGAATCCCAACAAGCCTTCATTCCGGTGTAGACG